>JAFWQT010000145.1 GCA_017508965.1 Prevotella sp.
CTGTGTGCAGAGCATCACAAAATCAATGGAGGCTGGCGAGATGTTGTATTCAGTAAAAAGTTTACGTGCAGCCTTTTCTGCCATATCTCCAGCCGTTTCTTCTGTAGTAGCCAGATGACGGGAGTCAACTCCAACCTTCTGTGCGACCTTGTCCACGCTCCATTCTGGGAATTCTTCAACGAGTTCTTTGTTTGTTACTATCTTTTCTGGCAGATAGTATGATATTGCCTTGATATAAGCCATAATTAACTTAATTTACCCCCCCCTGAGATTTTAACATTACTTCCTGTCATCCATGATGATGCGTCGGAAAGCATATATACAGCCAGGTTGGCAATGTCTTCGGGAGTTCCGTAACGTTTTAACGGATATTTCTTTTCGTCTTCTTTCAATAGTTCCTCATCTATTCCATCAGCAAGGACCAGGTCAGTCCAAACCATGGCTGGACTAATACAATTAACACGTATTTGTCGAGAAGCCAATTCCAAGCTTAGGCAATTGGCATAAGAAATAATGGCCCCTTTAGAAGCGCTATAAACAGCGTTGCCTATACTTGGTGACCAAGAAGCAATGGATGCTATGAAGACGATAGAAGCAGCTTTGTTAATCTTCTTTTGTTCCAGTAATTCTTTTTGGAGCAATACAGGAGCATCAAAATTAATATTCATAACAGTTTCTATGTCTTTTTTTCTCAGTTGTTTACATAAGAGGCGCTGTCCTATTCCTGCGCAGTGGACTACTCCGTCAAGTTTGGGCAAATCTGCTACTGATGTTTGCAATTGTCCTGATTGGGTTAGGTCGCAAATCATTCTCAAATGATTGCCTTTTTCCATCATACTTAGAGTTTCGTCTAATTTTGATGAATTGCGTCCAGAGACAACGATTGTTGCCCCCATTTTAGAGCATGTAATAGCGATGCCTCGACCTATGCCAGAAGAAGCACCCGTAATAAGAATGGTTTTTCCGATTAGTGAAAAAGGGTTGAATGACTCACCCATAGGATTTATTTGTTTTTAATTAAATTAAATAAATCTTCTACAGTTTCACATTCGCGTATCTCCTTACCGGTGACAGTCTTTCCATATTGGGTCTTAACCATGGCGATAACCCCCATACTAGTTAAAGAAGACCATTCCTCTAACTCATGAAATTCACAATCAGGTGTAATTTCAGACACGTCAGTGTCATCAAACTGTTCAGCAAATGCGATAATAAAATCTTTTAATTCCATATATTTTTAATTATTTAGTTAGTATTTCCACAATATTTCTTCGTCAACGATTTCTGCAGGATGTCCAGAAACGAGTGTGTTGGCTGGTACATTTCGAATTACAAGTGACAATGCACCAACAATGGCACCATCTCCAATTTTGACTCCAGGCATGATTGTGCACGATTCTGTAAGCCAGACTTTATCCCCAATGATAATTGGACGAGAATTTTTATATCCTTGCCGATTCATATAATGAGAACCGTTGTTGTCACGCATTGTTATGTGACGACCAAGCATGGTGTTTTTCCCAATCTCAATGGTGTCCTGACAAATGATGGTGGCACCGATATTAGAAGACACCCCATTTCCTATTGTTAATTTTGCATTAGGGAAAATTTCAATATCCGCCCCATATCCAATATTAACCATTCCATCAAGTTGTAAAGTGGCATTGTTGTCTACTAAGAGTCTAGTCTCTAATCTGGATTTCTTAAATTTCTTCCTTCCTAAGACAGAAATTCCTTTTTTCAATATTCGACCGCCTTCATGGACTTCTATTACTGTATGAGGTGTGGGAATAATAACATTCTCATGGAGAATCTCTTTTAGGGTATTGTATTTCCAGAATTGAAAAAGAGCCTTAGGGGATAGTTGAGTTACAGAGAGGATGCGTTTAAAATACTTATACTTAAATTTTATTCGGTGTCTTATTCCCTTTTTTTTATTAGGTGAAAAATTATACTTTTCTGCAAGATCAAGAAAAGACATCTTGTCCAAATCCTCAAAAAACTTTCTTCTATCCACTTTAGGAGGATCCAAAGACAAATTCAATGATCGGTTTCCTGCTTCAATACTATTGAAAGGAACTTCAACATAATTAATTTTCTTCTTGACTTGTTCAAAAAAAGCTTGACCTTTCTTTGAATTGATCATTACTAGGGATGTTCCTAAATTTTTCTCTAAAGAACGATTTACTTTTTCTATTCCCCAAAAGTCTGCTAAAGTAATATCTGCAATACGTGGATAGCCCTTAAACTTACAATCATAGCAAGAGGGGCGGCAAAACACACCTGTGCGTAAATATCCTTTGGTGAAATTGCTTTGATGCCTTGTTTCATAATATGCTTTGCCGTTTTCCAGAATTACCTTTTGAGTCAGATTACGCCATCCGTATTCCTTGCTTTTTGCCTTACAATATACAACTTTTGAACCATATCGTTCCTCATAAGAGTCAAGATATTTGCGCCAAACTTTCGGCGAATTGATACCCCGACAGATATAATCTGCAATGATTAGATTATCATAGTTTTTACGTAAAAAGGCCCTTAATGCAGCCATTTGGCAAGGACCTCCACATACAAGGACTTTTTCGCCTTTCTTAAGTAAATCTCTTACTTGAGTGTAAAATCCTTCTAAGTTACTTTGAAGGTATTTGCTACTTCTTAATCTTGGTAAGTCCTTTTTGTCATTAGAAATATAATGACTGACAGAAAAATCTTCATTGAAAACAGCTCCACCTACAAAACCTTCACTTTTATACATAACGTCAGCCAGGGCAGAAAACAGGCCACCAGACGTGGAGTCGAAAATAACTTCCATGTTTTTGTGTTCAGCTGCATAGCAGATGCTTTGAGGCAAATCATTCTTCTTGAGTTCTTTAACATTAATAATAGGACATGTCTTCTCGCACAGATGACAATCTATGCACTTATTCATATCCACTTCGGGATACCAAAACCCTTCGTTGTCTGTTTTGAATGATATAGCATCTTTGGGGCAAATGTCTTCGCACGCATTGCAACCGCAGCAATCTGTTTTGTTTGCTATTAGTATCATGCCAAAAAGTCGATTATTTATTTCTGTTTTTAATATCTTTATACATTACAAGAACTTCTTTTAGTTCTTGAAACTTTAATAAATATGAGCATCCTAAATAGATTGTTGCCCCTAAAAGAATACCAACAACTAATTGAATATAAATATTATTAACTATATGAACAAAGATAGAAACGGCAGCAAACATGATCATTGACAACAATAGAGTGGGAGTAATATCCCGCATCTGTTTAAGGAAACCGACATTAATTAATTTGCCTGTATAGTATGTATTGATAAATAGGCTGATTAACGAACTCAAAATGGAAAAATAACACATAGCAACAATACCTAAAGGAATAGAAACACACAATATAATAATACCCAGTATTTTTTTTATGATTTCTAATTTTAGAAATAAGTCTGAGCGTCCTTTTACTTGTAATAAGTTTAGATTTAGAGAGTGCAGAGGATGCCATACCATCGAGAAACAAATAATTTGCAACAATGTGGAGCAAAACTCCCATTTTTCACCGATAGTAAACAGAATAAGTGGCTTGGCGATAGCGGAAAGCCCTATCATTAACGGGAAGACTATAAAACATGATGTTTTAATCATTCGCCTATATATATCAGAGAGTTGATTATCGTCTTGAACTTTTGCTAGTACAGGAAAAGTTACATTTTGAAGGATACCTGTTAAATTTGCTGATGGAAATTTAGCCCAATGGCGAGCTCTGCTGTAATGACCTAAGATAGAAGGAGAAAAGATTTTGCCGATAACTATTGGATAAATTTCACTATAAATGTTATTAATTAAACTGGAAGCAAGGAGTTTGGAGCCGTAGCCAAAAAGTTCTTGAAAAGACTTTTTGGAAAATAATAAAGAAGGGTGCCATTTTGTCGTTGACCATAATAATAATGTACTAATAAAAGATGCGGTTAAAGCTTGGATAACTAAAGCCCAAACACCAAAGCCATTCCAGGCAAAAAATAATCCAACAAATCCTGAGACGATATTTCGTGTGATTGAGATTTTTGCTCTTTTTTTGAAATTAAGATTTTTTTTGAGAATGGTATTTTGTACAGAACATAAACCTTGAATAATTATTTGAAATCCTAATACTCTTAGTACAGGACATAATACTGGTATGTTGTAGAAACGTGCAACCCAAGGAGCTATAAAAAAAACAAATGAATAGCAAATTAAACTTATTAAATTGTTAAAAAAGAAAACTGTAGAATAATCTTCATTCGTGGTATTTTTTTTTCGAATAAGAGCATTGGCAAACCCGCTATCTATAAATGTGCTGGCAAAAGTCATAAAGATAGAGGTTAATCCAATAATACCATATTCTTTTGGACTAAGCAAACGGGCCATAAAAAGCATAAGTAAAAACTCAATGCCCCGATTAGAGAAATTTTGGATAGAATTCCAAGCCAGCCCCTTTATGGTTTTCTGCTTTAATTCGCTTGCCATTAATAAATAGTTATCTTGGTAAATTATATAGAATACTAAGATTCAAAACCATTGGGATTTTTCTTCTGCCAGTTCCAGGAGTCACGACACATTTCTTCAATACCATACTGCGCTTTCCAACCAAGTTCCTTGGCGGCTTTTTCGGACGTAGAATAGCAGGTGGCAATATCTCCAGCACGACGAGGCATGATGGTATAAGGTACCGCTACGTCGTTCACCTTTTCGAATGCCTTTACCACATCAAGGACAGAATAGCCGTGACCTGTTCCTAAATTATAAATGGCCAGCCCACATTTTCTTTCAATTGCTTTTAGAGCGCATACATGACCTTTGGCCAAATCCACCACGTGGATATAGTCACGAACGCCTGTGCCATCGGGCGTATCATAGTCGTTGCCGAATATGCCTAACCGCTCTCGTTTGCCAATAGCTACTTGTGTGATATAAGGCATCAGGTTGTTAGGGATACCATTAGGGTTCTCGCCAATTAAACCGCTCGGGTGAGCTCCAATGGGGTTGAAGTAACGGAGCAACACGACGTTCCATTCAGGATCGGCTTTCTGCACATCGGTAAGTACTTCTTCAAGCATGCTCTTGGTTTGTCCGTATGGGTTGGTGCAATGACCCTTGGGGCATTCTTCTGTGATAGGGATGACAGCAGGGTTGCCATAGACAGTTGCAGAGGATGAGAAAATAATATTTTTACACCCATGATTGCGCATGACATTAAGCAAGGTAAAGGTTCCACTCATGTTATTATCGTAATACTCAAGCGGTTTCTGGACAGATTCACCAACAGCTTTCAGGCCGGCAAAATGAATGCAACAATCAAATGAATGGTCCTCAAAAACTTTGTTCAGCCCTTCTCCATCTCGGATGTCGGTCTGATAAAAGGGTATTTCTTTTCCGATGATTTGTGCTACCCGATGGAGGGATTCGCTGTTGGAATTAACCAGATTATCAACGACGACCATCTCATGGCCTGCTGCGTCTAACTCAATAAGCGTATGTGTGCCGATAAAGCCTGCACCTCCAGTAACTAGTATTTTCATTATTTTGAGTTTGAATTGTTATTGGTTTCTATAATTATTTGTAAGTTTGTCTAAAATATCAATACGATAAAAATGCCTCTTCCATTCAAGAACACATACCATAAACTCCCCTTAAGTGGCGTAAACGCTTGACCCAAAGGTTATTACGAAAATCGGAAATGTGAAAAAGGCCGAAAACGGTCATTTTCGGGTGCAAAGTTACGAATAAGCGAGCAGAAAAGCAAATAAAACTCGTTTTATTTTGTTTTTTCGAGCGAAAGTAACTTCTTGAAAGTTACGAAAAAAAAAAACGTTAACGATAACGATAACTTTTTTCTTTTTATGCAAATATAACTCGTTTTCTGATAGTCTTAAAGGACTAGAAATCTAACTAACCATAACGAAAACGATGACGATAACGATAGCTTTTAATTAACGAAAACGATGACGAAGACGAAGACTATTTAAATGAACACAAAGACAAAGAAGTTCAACGATAACGTTAACGCTAACGATAACAAATTAATTGAACACGGAGACACAAAGAAGTTTAACGATAACGTTAACGATGACGATAACGAGACCTTTATTGCCCACGAATATACACAAATATCCACGAATTTGAGAAGATAACAGGAAATACCTCTTTTCTGTAAAGCATCCGTGCTTTGCACGTCTGTGTCTGCGTCTGTTCTTCCACTTTCTGCAAACGAGTTTGCAGAAAGTGGAAGAACAGTCTCAGACAGCCCTTCGGGCCTGTCTTTACAGAAAAGAGAAATACATTGAAAACCAGTATTTAGGTGTTAGGATTCCCGCTAAAGCGCCTACCCGTAGCCTTTGATAGGTGTTGGACTCCCTCCCTAAACAGGGAGGGCGGGGGTGGGTCTTTTCTTTTAGGAATGGGCAGGGGTGGGTCTGAATTTGATTTTGGCCTTTTCTAGCATGGGGTGGGAGAGGTGCCAGGTGGTGGGGTCGCGGCGGGAGTGGGGGCGGAACTTGATGTGGAGGGCGTGGATGTGTTTGTTGGGGGTGAATTCGGATGGGGTTTCTACGGAGTCGCTCTGGATGCCGATGTGGAAACTGCCGAGGTCGGGGATGACCATCTCTTCGCCGTTCAGGAGATGGTGGCGCATCACTTCGCACAGTTCGGTGAGCACGAGGATGACGTCGGAGGGTTTGGCGGAGCAGTTGCGCGAGATTTCTTCGGCGAACTGGGTAAAGCCTACGCGGCCGGTCTTGCGGGTGCGGGCGTAGTAGCGGTTGTCGGTCCGCTTCTTTTCAAGGGTACATATTATTGCCATAATAGTTGCGGCCTTCGGCCTAAATGATAAATGAAAAATGATAATCTTTTCTGGTTTTAATATCACCAATATCACTATTTCGTAATGTGGTGAATACTTGGTGGTTGTGCGTGATATTCAATATCACTCAATATCACAAGTCTTTTGTCGTCATACGGCAATCATTAGCTTCCTGTTTCATTATCATTTGGGAAGTGATTAGGGCCTAATCACTCGGGAAAACCCCTTTAGAAGTAGGATGAACAATATATTGACGTGTGATTATCTGTGATTTTAAATATCACACTTTTTGGCTTTGAGTGTCAGATAGTTATGTAAGACGTGATATTGTGATATTGTTTTCATATACATGCTACTTTATAGATGTTTCCTGTTCTGGTATGATTTACTTCTGCCATCATGGCTTTCAGGCAACGCCCCATTTCATGGTAGATGTTAGCGGTGGGTCTATAGTTTGGGAACTTTTCTTGCAACCTTTTCAATATCTCTGTGAGCGACATCCACTCGCCTTGACTACTGTCTGCTTTTATGATAGCACGGAGCATCTCTGGTAGTGAGCTGACCTCGCGGAAACGTTCGTTCTGTTCCATCAGCTGCGCGGTCTGCTGGTCGTCGAGCCAGAAGGGGCGGCCGTCGCGGAGTTCGGCCAGCAGCTGGGCGTAGAACTGGGGGTGATTGATGGGTGTGAGGAAGTCTATCTTGCCTGTGACGTTGACGCAGAGATAGCGGCGGGAGCCTGTCGCATCGACTAGCGGACGGTCGCTGTTGGTGGTTGCGATGAACGAGGCGAAGCGGCGGCGCATCTCCAGATGGGAAGCAAAGGGCAGGCGCATGTCGATATCGTTTTGTGAGATGAGGAACTTCAGCAGGGGATGTTGCGAGCGCGTAAATTTATCGAATTCATCGATGTTTATCAGTGCTCGGCCCGACATGGCCAGTGCCACGGAGGTTTCGCTCTTCAGGTTCATGTTCTCTGCATAGTAGGGGCGCAGCTCTTGGGGCAGGAGGATGCGGCAGAAGCTGGTCTTGCCGGTGCCCTGGCGGCCTGTGAGCAGTGGAACAAGTGCGTTGCCATGGTTGCGGTCGCGCCCTATCCAGCAGGCCACCATACCCAGCAGCCATGTGTGGAAGAAGGGCTGAAAGTTGGGCGTGTCGGTGGGGATGCGGGCAGAGAGCGGACTTATGCGGTCGGTGCCGTCCCATTGCGGCAGCTGCGTCAGATAGTCTTCGATGGGGTTGTAGTGTGCAATCTCGCGCGAGTTGATATAGCGTGCCAGGTCGCGGTCCCACGACTTCAGTCCGGCAGCCAGTGCATGGATGGTCATTGAGTTTTGGTCTTCTTTCTCGATGGTGCGGAACGTGTCGCCCGGGATGTCTTTCCGCCGGAACTCCGCCTGGTGGGTGAGGATGTTCATGCGCAGGTCGTAGTAGGTGTCGATGAAATGGCGTGTGCCCCACACCAGCAGACTGTTCCTGTTGACGTGTCGCATCGGGTCGCCCTTGCGCTTTGCCAATCGTTTGTAGGTACTGCTGAAGATGCGTTTCACGAGTTCCATGTCGGTGTTCAGGTCGGGCCGGTAGCTCGTCTTGCGGATGGCATTGGCCAGCGGGATGTCGCTCTCACGGCAATAGACGGCCAGTGAGCAGAGCATGCGTTCGGCCTCCTCGCCGTCGGTGGCCATGAGATGACTGTCGAGTGCCTTGTCCAGGCAGAACTGGAAGACCATGCGCTCGGTCTGTTCCTGGTTGCGTCCGGGGAGCAGTTTGCCATGGGGCTCGGTCTGGGCATCCTACCTCTGCATCATCCGGCGGACAGTCGGTGAGTAAGGGCTGTGCAACGTCTGGTAGAAGGGGGTGGCGTGCTCGTTAAAATAGGCCTCGGGGTCGTGGCTCAGCGAGCACAGCTGCAGTGGAGAAGGGTCGATGAAATCGGGCATTTTGTGCAGTTGAGCAGCGTAAAACTGGCTCACGCTGCGGAACGCGTCGCGCATGGCTGCGGCATTATCATCGTAGCCAGGAGCCTCGAACTTGACTATGATTTTCAGTGAACGGTCATCATAGCCGATGAAAGCGATGTAGGTGAGCGGCAGGTCGGCGGCAGCGTTCCTCAGGAGCGTAGCCTCGCGGTAGTCTTTCAGCTTGCTCACCTCTATCAACAGGAGCCGGTTCTCGCAGGCAACGACGGGGTGGTAGCCGTGAAGGCTCACGAAGTTGTTGCCGTCGGTGCGTTCCAGTTCTGCTCCGAAGCATAGTGCAGGCAGTTCGGTGTTAACGCGTGGCAGTTCCACTTTTTCTCCTTTCATCATGGGATAGATTTCGCGGAACTCGCCGATTTGCCTGCTGTACTTGTCGCTTCGCACGAGGTTGATGAGTTCTTTCGGGGTGAGCCATGTGGTGGTGACTCGGCCTTTCGATGGTTTTAATACTGTGATTTTCATGATATTTTGGTTTTGGTTTGGATTAACTAGGCGGTTTTTCTGCGGTGCGACCGCAGAACACCTGACGGCCTGGGGGCGGCCTGTGGGTATAAACTTTGCAAAGATATATAGGGAGCGTCCAGTGAGTTTGGACGGAAAGGAAAAATTTCATGGCGGGTGAAATTTTGTTGGAAATGCTTGCGGGGACAGGGGTTTTGTGGTATTTTTGCAGGAAAATGTGTTATAAACCAATGAATGTAAGAGATTATGCATAACAAGAACTATAGTTTGAGACTGGTGCTGATTGACCGCTGTCTGAGGAAGCCGTATGGGGCCTCGGTGAAGGAGATGATGGATTTCATCAACAGCTATTTTGAGGAGAGGGGGATGAATCCGGTCAGGTCGAAGCAGACGATACAGAACGACCTGGTGCAGCTGGAGAACGACTACTATACGACCATCGAGCGGCGGAAGGTGGGGCATAACGTGCTTTACCGCTATGAGGACCGCAGTTTCTCGATAACGAACAGCGACCTGACGGAGGAGGATTTCAGGCGGATGGACCGGCTGATGCGGCAGTTCAACTATGCAGGGTATCACTTTCTGCATCCTGTGGCCGAGGCTATCGAGCGGAAATATGCGCTGAAGATTGTGTATGGGAAGTTCGGGGAGGAGAAGCCTCGCGCGCGCGTCGTGTACCCTTATTATATATTGCCCTATCATGAGCGGTGGTATCTGCTGGCATGGAACGTGCCGCGCCAGAAGTTGTCGGTGTTCGGGATGGACCGGATGGTCAGTGTGGAGCGTGCCGACACGGAGGAGTTCCGCGAGATGGAGGGGAACCCTGCGGATTATTTCAAGGATATGGTGGGTGTGACGCGCCGGGAGGGTGATGTGCCGCAGGAGGTGCGGTTGCGTGTGGCTAAAGAGGAGCTGAACTACATACGGACGCGGAAAATCCATGAGAGTCAGGAGCTGGTAGGCATCGACGGGGACTGGGCGGAGCTGCGCCTGAACGTGATTGTGAACTATGAGCTGGAGCAGGAACTGTTGCAGTATGGGGAGAAGGTGATGGTGGTGAGTCCCCAGGAGTTGAGGGAAAGGATGAGGGAAAGGTTGGAGAAGGCGGTGTGGGGGAATAACGATAACGTTAACGGTAACGATAACCCTAACGATAACGATGACGATAACGATGACGATAACGATGACGATGACGAAAACGATGACGATGACGATGACGAAAACGATAACGATGACGATGACGAAAACGATAACGATGACGATAACGCTAACGCTAACGATAACGATGACGAAAACGATAACGATAACGTTAACCCTAACGTTAACTAGGGCTTACAATAGGGTGTTTTTCTGCGGTACGACCGCAGAACACCTGACGACTCCCCTCCCTGCGGGGGAGGGGCTGGGGGAGAGGCTTCTCCCTCCCTAAGCAGGGAGGGTTGGGGTGGGTCTTATAATAGGCGAAGCCGATGAATTCGTGGATGAGGGACTGCCAGTCGCGGATGACGTGGAGGGAGGGGAGCCAGTAGCCTTCCTTGCCTTTTACCTTGACGATGCAGTCGGTGACGTAAGGGTCGGCCGTGATGCCTTCTTGCTGGAAGGCCATCAGGGCGCGGCGCATGTGGGTGGAGGTGGTGATGAGGAGAGGGGAGACCCACCCCTGCCCTCCCTGTTTAGGGAGGGAGTCCAATTCCGCAGTAGACATTTGGCATGTTTGTGAGCCCTCCCTAAGCAGGGAGGGTTGGGGTGGGTCTTTTAGCAATTGTTTTATATATACGGCATTTTCGTGGGTGGTGGTGGCTTTGGTTTCCAGGATGATGTCTTGGCGGGGGATGCCTAGGCGGACCAGGTAGTCGGTCATGGCCTGGGGGTTGCCGCTCTGTTTGGCGGGGTCTTCGCGCTGGATGATGCTGCCGTCGGAGGCGATGACAAGTTTGCGGATGATGCCTTTATGGTAGAGCTGGATGCCTTCGGTGAGACGGTCGGCATTGCCGCCGAACTCGGGGCGGTTGCGTTCCCAGTCCCAATAGCTGAAACCGCCGAGGACAATGCCGTACTGGTAGGTTTTGCCCTTGGGAACGAACCAGGGGTAACCTTCGCTCCATTTCTTGGCAGCTATCTCGTAGATGGGTTCTAAGCTGAAGAAGAGGGCGAAGAAGAGGGCGAGTGCAGCGAATGTCCACTTCCATCGTTTGCGGTGGCGGCAGAGCCATGCGGCTACGATGAGAAGGAACACGTAGAATGCGGGGGAGCATATCAGTAGTTTCATGGGGGCAAAGATACGATTAAGTGAGAGAAAAACCAAATTTTATTTGAATTTTTATCTTTCCCACTTTCGTGGCCGATGACCGTTGGTTCCGAGCGTGAGTATCTTTACGGCTCGAAGAGACGTAAAGTTAGTGCAAATGAAGGGAAAAACCAAAACTATTTAATTGAACACAAAGACACAAAGGCACAAAGAATTAACAAAAACTGGATGAAAACCTCTATTCTGTAAGGCATCCATGCTTGCACGGCTGCGTCAAAAGCACTCCATCTGCATCCTGCAAGCAAAGACCCACCCCAGCCCTCCCTGTTTAGGGAGGGGGATGACGGGTCTGACTTTACAGAAAAGAATAACATTTTAAACCTTTCATCAACGATAACGTTAAATTAACGATGTCAATAGTGGTAACATAATTAGTTCTACACTCGATTTTAAAGCAAATATGAGCATAACTGAATAATGCATTTAATCTTGAAACCTGAATCTTGAAACGTTTCAACAGGATTAAACTTTGGGAGGTTTTTTACGTCATAATAATTGACAAATCGAAAAATATATGAGAAGGATTATCCTCCTTAGTCTTGTTTGGGTGATGGCAACCCAGGGATGGGGACAAAACAGACAGATTTCTGGACAAGTGGTTGACCGCGACACGAAAGATCCGATACCACAGGTGACTATTCAGCTGCTCTCGGCTGCTGATTCGGCATTTGTGGCGGGTGCGCTGACGGATGATGACGGAGCGTTCCGGTTGAATGCTACGGGCAATGGGCGCTATATCCTGCGCTTTACGAGCGTGGGCTATCAGCGTGAGCATAAGAATGTTACGCTGAAGGATACGACCAACGTGAACCTGGGGACGGTGGTGATGGGCGCCGATGCCATTATGCTGAAGAATACCACCGTGACGGCACAGGCCGCCCGCGTGACCGTGGTGGAGGATACGACCATCTATAATGCGGCCGCCTATCGCACGCCCGAGGGGTCGGTGGTGGAGGAACTGGTGAAGAAACTGCCGGGTGCCGAAGTGAGCGACGACGGTTCGGTGACCATCAACGGTAAAAAAGTGAAGAAGATAAAGGTGGACGGAAAGGAATTCATGACCGGCGATACGAAAACGGCCATGAAAAACCTGCCGACCTCGATTGTTGACAAGGTGAAGACCTATGACGAGCGGAGCGATTTGGCCCGTATCACGGGAATAGAAGACGACGATGAGTCCACCGTGTTGGATTTCGCACTGAAGGAAGGCATGCACCGGGGCACGTTCGGCAATGTTGACCTCGGCGTGGGCACCAAGAAACGCTATTCGGAGAGAGCGATGGGGTCGTATATGAACCAGAAGATGCGAGTGGTAGGCCTCGGTTCGGCCAATAACGTGGGCGACCGCGGTTTTCCGGGCGGTGGCGGCGGCGGCCGGTTCGGCGGCGGCCAAAACGGACTGAACGCCTCGAAGATGTTAGGATTGAACTTCAACCGCGAGAGCGGACAGAAGAAAGGAGGGCGGGGGAGTGCCCTGCAGTTTGACGGTTCGCTGCTGTGGAACCATAACGACGGCGACCGGCAGTCGGCCACCTCAACGCAGAACTTCGTGGCTACGGCAAGTGCCTTCTCGAACAGTCTTTCGCAGAACTTCTCGCGCAATAACAGTCTGCAGGGACAGATGAGGCTGGAATGGCAGCCCGACACCGTGTGGAACGTGAGCATGAGGGCCAACGTGAACTATTCGAACAACGACGGCCGCTCCACGAGTCAGGATGCCAGTTACAACATGAACCCCTACGACCAGGACGGCATCACCGACCCGCTGGCACAACAGGATGAGCTGGAGCAGATAGACAAGATGATGGTGAACGCGCGCGACAACAACTCGGTGAGCTACTCGGACAACCTGTCGGCCAACATCTCGACGATGGTGAACTACAAGCTGAACCAATACGGACGCAACGTGACGGTGCGCGGCGACGTAGGCTACGGGAACAACGAAAGCAAGAACCTCTCGGAGAACGAGGTGGAGCTCTATCAGGTGAAGAACTACCTGGAGACGGGTGACTCAACGTATGTGACACGCCGCTACAACCTGACGCCCACTAAGAACTGGAACTACTCGCTGCAGGCCACCTACAGCGAGCCCCTCACACGGCGGATGTTCCTGCAGTTCAACTATCAGTTCCGCTACCGCTACAACAAGAGCGACCGCTCTACCTACGACTTCTCGAGTAACAATCCGCTGATGATGGGCACCATTTTCGGACCAAACCAGCCCGGTTCGCTGCTCGATGCCTGGAACGAGCGATACGGCGGATGGGACAGCTATTTCACGCCGCTGGGGCATCCGGTGGAGTATTATGAGAGTGAGTCGCTGAGCCGTTTCTCGGAATATAAGAACTATATCCACGACCTGCGCGTGACGTTGCGCGTCATCCAGGAGAAATACCAGCTGAACATTGGTGTGCTGATGCAGCCGCAGCGCACCCATTTCGTGCAGCGTTACTATGGGCATGATGCCGACACCGTGCGCAACGTGCTGAACGTAGCGCCCACCATGACCTTCCGCTACCGGTGGAACCGGCAGAAGCAGCTGCGCCTGGAATACCGCGGCAGCAGCAGTCAGCCGTCGATGGGCGACCTGCTGGACATCACCGACGACTCGAACCCGCTGGATGTGACGAAGGGTAACCCGGGACTGAAGCCCTCGTTCACCCATCGTTTCAACCTGCGTTTCAACAACTTCATACAGAGTCATACACGGTTCATCAATGCCAATGCCTCGTGGAGCACCACGCTCAACTCTATATCTAATATGGTGACCTACAATCCGCTGACGGGCGGGCGTCTCACACAGCCCGAGAATATCAACGGCAACTGGAACGCCTCGGCCGGCATCACCTATAACCAGGCTATCGACTCGGCCGGAGTGTGGAACATATCGACGGCCACCAACTACAACTACAACCACTATGTGGGCTATGTGTCGCTGCAGAGGAATGCCTCGTCGGAGCGTAACACCACCTACACCAGCAGCATTTCGGAACGTCTGCAGCTGAGCATGCGCAAGGACTGGTATGAGGTGACGCTCGACGGTTCGTGTAGCTACAACCACACGCGTAACCTGTTGCAGGAGACGGGCAACCTTAACACCTGGCAGTTCAGCTATGGAGGTTCGCTGAACCTGTATGCACCGTGGGGCATGAGTCTTTCGACCGATATGCACAACCAGAGCCGGCGGGGATACAGTGATGCCACGCTGAACACCAACGAGCTGATATGGAATGCGCAGATTTCGCAGAGTTTCCTGAAGGGCAGACCGCTGACGGTGATGCTGCAGTTCTACGATATCCTGAATGAGATGAGCAACTTCTCGAGAAGCATCAATGCGATGCGCCGGAGCGACACCTCTTATAATAGTATTAACTCGTATGCCATGCTGCATGTGGTGTACAGGATGAACGTGTTCGGTTCGCGCGAAGCCCGCCGTGGTATGCGCGGCAGAAACTTCGGAGGATTCCCCGGAATGCCTGATGGTGGCGGCGGCCGTGGTGGTCGTGGCGGCTTCGGAGGCGGTCGTGGCGGTGGCTTCGGAGGTGGCGGCGGTTTCGGCGGCGGAAGAAGAGGCCGATGAAAAGAGAGAAAAATCTGGTTTTGTGAAGCGCTGAAAGTCAGCGGTTTATAAAAAAGATGAAAGAAATATCGGTTGCGTCCAAACTCACTGGGCGCAACCGTTGTATATTTGCATCGTCAAAAGAAACACAGCGGGAGGCGAGAGGGTTTTCTTCTGCGGTGCGACTGCAGAACACCTGACGGCCTTTTCCCTGTGATATAATAGAAAAACCATGAATAACACAACTATCAGAAAACAACAATCAGAGCGGATGCTCACGCCACATTTCTCGCTTAGGGAGATGTGCGCCAATGGGACCGCCATCCGGCTCGGCATCAAGAATGAGCCGAGCGAACAAGTGGTGAATAGCTTGCAACAGCTGTGCGAGCATGTGCTGGAACCCTTGCGGCAACGCTTCGGTGTGATCCGTATCACCAGTGGGTACCGCTGCGACAAACTTAACAGGGCCGTGGGCGGCGTGAAGAACTCGCAACACCGGTTGGGCGAGGCTGCCGACATCCACATCTCTGACATCGAGGTGGGCCGCAAGATGTTCCGCTATATCAAGGAGAACCTCGAGTTCGACCAGCTGCTCTTTGAACGTATCCGCGAGAACGGCGTGTGCTGGTTGCATGTGAGTTATAAAAACCCCTCCCCCAACCCCTCCCGAGGGAGGGGAGTCAGGAACCGGAGGCAGGCGATTGACAACTATGTGGCACCGCCGAGAGCGGAGGAACTTCAGTGGGCATACTAACGATAACGATGACGATAACCTTAACCTTAACGCTAACCTTAACGCTAACCTTAACGCTAACCTTAACCTTAACGCTAACCTTAACGCTAACGCTAACCTTAACGCTAACGTTATTCTCTCAACATTAACCTTTATTATTTAACCTTAATTTATTAACACAAACCCTCCTATCTCCCTCCCTAAACAGGGAGGGCTGGGGTGGGTCTCTTTAAAATTTTATTTCTATGGTATTTTACAAATTGATTCAGAACCAGAATGAGGAAATGGCGAAGGCCTACCAGAAGTGGTACGCCTATCCCGTAGTGACCGAAACCGTTGACCTGGACTACATCGCAGATCGTATCCAGCGTAACTCTACCGCCAAGAAGAGCGATGCCAAGGCCGTGCTGACCGAGATGGTGGAGGTGATGACCGACTGTCTGCAGAATTCGCAGCGCGTGAAGATCGAGGGACTGGGCGCATTCAAGATCGGCCTGAGTTCCAGGGGCGCAGACTCTGAGGAGGACTTCAACGTGAACGAGAACGTGAAGAGCGTGCGCATCATCTTCCAGCCCGAGACCACTACCGATGCTGCTACCCACAAGCGCTCGAAGAAGATGCTGCAGAACGTCAAGCTGAGCAACATCAGCGGTTTCACCGCGAAGAAGGCTGACGGTGCTGACGACCAGAATCCTTAATTCAGCCGGGGATAGGCGATGGTGCGGTACGACCGCACCACACCTGACGGCCTTTGCGGCAGATTGTTAAACCTTAATGAATGAAATGATGAAAAACTTGAACTGGAAGAAAATCGTAGAGTTTGCCATCGCCGTGCTGACCGCCCTGCTGGGTGTGCTGGGGGCTAGCGCGATGAGCTGAAGACTTTGAGCGGATGAATGGGGCGGGGGCGGCGCGAGGGAACTTATTTTGTGTCCTCGATGGCCTTTCGCAGAGCCATGATGTAGCCCTTTCCAAACTTCTGGTCGGGTTCCATGTAGTTGCCCTCGCCCCATTCGTTCCATGATTTCAGGATGACAATCTGACGGTTTTCCGGCTTTTGCCTGACGATGTCCAGCAGTTGGCGGGCATGCCGGTAGAAACCGTCGGGCGACGAATTGTAGAAAAGGCTTTTGGTGTTTAGGCCGAATCTGGGGCTGTTGTCCCACTGGGGGATGAGTTCCGGGATATAGAATTCGTCGTAGTCTTCTTTCTCAACGAACGAAGGGTAGCATTTCTCGTAGTCAAGTGCAAACTTTGGGATACCGAGAAATGTTTTTCTAAGATGCCTGACAATGCGCTCTTTGCGGATTTGCCATTTGGTCTTACTTCTTGTGGTATAACCCCGATGATTATAGACCTTGTCGTGGGCTACAGCGTCAATTCCCCTAGCTTTTAATTCTTCCTTTGACTGCCTGGGACTGGCATTGCCTGCAAGAAAGAGCCCAGGGAATCCAGCTTCCTTGGTCCATTCTTTGAACCATGTGATATAATCCTGGGGAACCTGGTTGATGATGTGCAGGAACAGGAAGGGCTTACCGTCTATCTTCAGGTATCTCGGATCTCTGAAGGCTTTCAGCAAGAGTTCGAAATGCTGGCGGGCATCTTCTTTTCCCGGGTAGGTTTGTTCGATGAGTATCCTGTCTTCGTCGGTAAGCGACCAGCCCTTGGCATACCAGCTGTGGTTGGCCCATCCCAGACAAAAGGGGAAGTCGGGTTTTCCGGAAGCCAGCACCTCGTCGAAGATGCTTTCCAACAGCCTTTTGCCGTTTCCGAGCCAGTAGTGCCAGTAGCAGAAAGCAGTGACTCCAGCCTCGCGGGCCAGTTGTGCCTGTCTCTCACGGATTTCAGGGTCGCGCAGGTCGTAGTAGCCCAGGTCGGCAGGAATGCGCGGCTGGTCGTGTCCCTTGAACAAAGGTTTGGCCTTGCGCACATTGGTCCATTCGGTAAAACCCTTTCCCCACCATTCGTCATTTTCCTTGATGGTGTGGAACTGGGGCAGATAGAAAGCGATGATTTTAGGGCTCATTTGTGTTTTAGATTTTAATCCATTCGTCGGGTAGGATGTCCTGTTCGGCGAAGAAGGTATTGATCGGGTTGCAGTAAGTTTTTGGGGCGACGACTATTTTCCGGGGATTGGGATTCAGCCATGCTCCCCACCAGCTGTAGGTGCTGTTGGCGATAATGTTGTGGCAACAGCAACTCATGAGTTGCATATCCCTGAAACTGCGAGGACCCGAAACAGGGTTCCAGTCGACGACCGTGAAGTCCTTCAGGAACCTCATGTTTTGCGCCACCCACTGGTGGTTGTCGGTGAAGACATAGAAAACAGGATGAGCGACATACTGGCGAATATAGTCGATGGCATTCTGATAGTAATCCACATCGCAGATGCCGCAGCCCAGCACTTTTGACTCCACGTAGTCAGGACTTTTGCGCAGATGGATGGAAACGGAATGCTCGTTGGCCATCTGTCTGGCCAGTGACTTGTTGCGAGGTTCGTCGAAAGGCAGGAAGGAGAACTGCCTGCGGATGTCGTCCGCGCAGTGTATGAAGTATTTTTCTGATTGCCAGTGGCCCCGGTAGATGCAGTTGCCGGTGGCGAATTTCTCCATGCCCTCACTGTAGGCATAGCGTTTCTCGAAGATGTATTTCTCGATGCCCAGTTTTCTGAGCAGTCTGGGAAAGAAAAAGGCAAGACGATGGTCTTTTATCTTCTTTCGTTCCTCAGGACTGAGATAGACCAGACGGAAACGGCCTTTTGGCATCGGTCTGATTTCAATATGGGGAAAGGCATCCTGAAGCCTGATAAATTCATGGGGCATCGCAGGCTTATAGTTCGTCTGGTCGAAACAGATGTCGAGTCCTTTAGCCTCCAGTCCTCTTCCGAAGGCATAGTGGAACATCTGGTTGGCCAGTCCCTGGTGGATATTTACGGCTATCATGGTTCGTGTTGTTGGAGGATTTTATGGTATAGAGTCAAGTATTGCCGGGCAATCACGTCGTAGGAAAAGCGGCGGCGAAGATCCCGGATGATGGTGTCTTTGTCGTATGACTTCTGCATAGCCTGTAGGATTCCCTTTTGTAGCGCCTCGACGGTGAAATCGTCGCAGACGATGCCATTATCCGGGTTGATGAGGTCGCGGGCTCCACTGCATGGGAAAGCAACGACCGGAGTGCCACAGGCCATGGCTTCGAGGGGAGTCTGGGCAAAGGCTTCTTGGAATGATGGTAGCACAAAGAAATCGGCGGCAGAATAGTATTGCGACAGAGTGGGACATTCGGAAACGAATCCTTCGCAGCGGATCTCGAACGTGGCAGACGGTTTCTCCTTGTAGCGCCCTAAGCAGACGAGCAGGATGTCGGACCGTTGAAGCCGTTCCAGTGCAGCAATGAGTTGGCGGAGTCCCTTGCGGTCTTCGGTGATGGTGTAGGCTGAGAAAAGGAATATCACCTTGTCTGCTGGCAGTGAAAGAGCGCGGCGGGCCACAGAGGGAGGCATGGACTTGAAGCTTTCTTCATCGAAACCATTGAAAATCAGGGTGGAAGGATAGCTTTTTAAAAGGGTGTTCGACTTGAAAAACTCAGCCATCATGGTGGAGATGGCTACGAGATGGATGGATTTTGCTGACTGATAGGCTTTCTGCTTGATACGGGCCAGGCGACTGTCTAACCGCCGGAAAGACTCAGGTGCCGATGCTCTCCACAGCGCGTAATGGAAACCGCCATAGCCCGGATTCTCGTCGTGGATGGTCCAGACGATGGGCTTGTCCACGTTTTTGAAGAAAGAAGGGTAGTCCACAAATCCCCCTATCCAGTGGAGATGCACGATGTCGGCCTCCCGAATCCAGGAATGGCAGGACAGACGGGTGTACGTGGTGAGGGGAGAGGTGAAGGTCCCTGCCTTATAGAGGGTTCGCTGTCGGGCTATCTTCCGCGCATATCTCAGTGAGCGGGGCCATAGTCTCAGGAGTTTCAGCAGCACCTGACATTTCTTGATGAACCAGTTGTCCGACCACGGATAAGCGAAGGGAACCACATCGACAGATTCGGAAGGAATGCCTTTGGCGATGACGGCACGCGTCTCCACCCCAAGACGGCTTGTTGCCTTGATGATGCGGACGGCACAAAGTCCGGCTCCGCCCTCCTGGGCCGTGAAGACATGGACCACTTTCATGCTGAAGATTCCTCTGTAACTTGTGGGTTAAACATGATAAAACCATTGTTGGCATGGTTGTATTTCAGGAATTCGGTTCCATTGTCGTAAACGGTGAAGGTGCATGTGTCCTGCCTGTCGTAGTAGCTGATGTTGGGAATATGGATGGCCACGTGAATCAGATATTTGTTGGGCAGCAGCACCCCAGCCCGATAGCGCAGCGAAAAGGTCTTCTCGTCGTCCATATCGCTGAGGGGGATCTCTGCATTACAGATGCGGGTGCGGTTGAGTGTCATGATGATGATGCTGACAACGGTCTTCGGGTCGAGGCTGGTTCCTGCCTTTCTGCGTATCTTAAGACGGAGAGAGATGTCCTCGGCAAAGGAAAAGATGCCCTCCGAAGGTTTCCCCTGATTAGTGAAACCGACGGACGAGACATAGACCCCCGTCTTGGCATGGTCCTCGTTTTGCGTGAAACGGAAATCAGAATTGCCGCTGTTCAGGTATTCGGCAACGGTTGACATGATGTCGCCCTCGTATTTGATCATGCCGTTTTCCAGCAACACCCCTTTCTGGCAAAGGTTGAGCATGGAGTCCATATTGTGACTGACAAAGAGGACTGTTCGCCCGCCACCTTGCGAAATGTCCTGCATCTTGCCGATGGCCTTTTTCTGGAATTCGGCATCGCCAACGGCCAACACCTCATCGACAACAAGAATCTCGGGTTCGAGATGGGCAGCCACAGCGAAGCCCAGACGGACGCGCATGCCCGAGGAATAGCGTTTCACGGGTGTGTCTATATATCGTTCACATCCGCTAAAATCAACGATTTCATCGAGCTTCCGGGTGATTTCATCCTTTGTCATTCCCATGATGGCTCCGTTCAGATAGATATTCTCACGGCCTGTCATCTCTGGGTGAAAACCGGTTCCAACCTCCAAAAGCGATGCAATGCGTCCGCGAATGCGGATTTCGCCAGTGGTGGGTGTGGTGACGCGGGAGAGTATTTTAAGGAGTGTGCTCTTGCCGGCGCCGTTCTTCCCTATGATGCCTACCACTTCGCCTTCGGCCACAGAGAAATTAATGTTTTTCAGAGCCCAGACATAGTCGCTATGTCCGCGATGGGCACGGTCGTTGGTCTCTCCGACTTTCAGGTACGGGTCTTCGCGGTGGAGGACGTTCATGGCCCACCAGCGGTTAAGGTCGTGGCTGATGGTGCCTGTGGAGACCAGTCCCAGCCGATATTGTTTGCCTACGTTCTCGAATTCTACAGCGTTCATAACTTTCCAAATTAAACAGTATCCATAAATGAGCGTTGCACCTTGTTGAAGACTACGACACCCATGATGAGGAGAACAGACATGAAAATAAAACTGTAGCCTAAGGCAAACCAGGAGAAATAGCCCTGCCCGAGTGTGGCAAACTTGAAAGCCTCGATGATGGAGGTCATCGGGTTGGCCATGATGCAGAGGCGCAAGGTTTCGTCTGTCACCATGCTGAGGGGATAGACGATGGGGGTGCCATACATCCAGAGTTGCAGGATGAAGGTGAAGAGGATGCTCAGGTCGCGATACTTGGTGGTGAGTGACGACACGAGGATGCCGAATCCCAGTCCAAGTCCGGCGAGCATTATGATGAAGAGCGGCAGGAGCAGCAGGTAGCCGTTGGGTGCCACATTGGTGCCATGGATGATGAAATACAGATAGATGGCCAGGAAGAGCGCTAACTGTATGCCGAATCTCAACAGGTTGGAAAGAACGGTGGCGATGGGCACGACCAGGCGTGGGAAATAGACTTTCCCGAACATGTGCTGATTGGCTGTAAAGGTAGAGGACGTCTTGTTCAGGCAATCGGAGAAATAGAACCAGCAGATGTTGCCCGCCATATAGAAAAGGGCCTGAGGAGTGCCGTCGGTGCTCATTTTTGCGATGCCGCCGAAGACCACCATGTTCATAATGACTGTGAGAACAGGTTGGATAATATACCACAGAGGTCCCAGGACCGTCTGCTTGTACTGCACCACGATGTTCCTCTTCACGAAAAGCGCAATGAGATCACGATATCGCCAAATTTCCCTGAAGTCAACACTCCAGAGTCGCTGGTAGGGTCGGATGACCATCGTGAACTCGTTTTTCTTCATTTATTTGTAATACTCAGCATACCACTGGGCGAAACGGCGGAGGCCTTCGCGGAGTTTGTTGGTGAATCCGAAATAAGTCATATCAGCACCTGACGGCACTGCTGTTTTCCCCCTCCTTTCGGGAGGGGGTGAGGGTGGGTAATTAGTCTCTGCGGAAGAGGTCGCGGGTGTAGACTTTTTCCTCTACGTCATCGAGGACGGCATCATAGCGGTTGGCAATGATGGCATGTGACTGAGCCTTGAACTGCGCAAGGTCGTTGACGACACGGCTGCCAAAGAAGGTGGCACCGTCGGGAAGGGTGGGCTCGTAGATGATGACCGTGGCACCCTTAGCCTTGATACGCTTCATCACACCCTGGATTGAGGACTGGCGGAAATTGTCGGAGTTGGCCTTCATGGTCAGACGGTAGATGCCGATAACTGGAGACCCACCCCAGCCCTCCCTGTTTAGGGAGGGAGCTGCGTTTGGTTCCATAACAGGTGCGTATTGGTTGTTGGCACTATAGGCGTAGTAGCCGGCTTTCCTGAGCACCTGGTCAGCGATGAAATCCTTGCGGGTGCGGTTGCTTTCCACAATGGCAGTCATCATGTTTTGCGGCACGTTCTGGTAGTTGGCCAGCAGCTGTTTGGTGTCTTTAGGCAGACAGTAGCCACCGTAACCGAAAGAAGGATTATTATAATGTGTGCCGATGCGCGGGTCGAGACCGATACCCTGGATGATGGCCTTGCTGTCGAGTCCTTTCACCTCGGCATAGGTGTCGAGTTCGTTGAAATAGCTTACGCGCAGGGCAAGATACGTGTTGGCGAAGAGTTTTACGGCTTCAGCCTCTTTCATGCCCATGAAAAGGCAGGGGATGCCTTTGGGAGACCCACCAACAGGAGACCTACTAACAGGAGACCCACCCCAGCCCTCCCTGTTTAGGGAGGGAGTCACGTTAGAGTTAACGTTATCGTTATCGTTAGGGTTCCCGTTTCCTATGGCACCTTCTACCAGCAGGGAGGCGAAGGTGTGGGCATATTCCTCGGCCTTGGGGTTGCCAAAGGCATTGATGGCGGCATTCTCCTCGGTAAACTCCTGGTTGTCGATGATCTTGGGATAGCCCACGATGATGCGACTGGGATAGAGGTTATCGTAAAGTGCCTTGCTCTCGCGCAGGAACTCTGGGGAGAAGAGCAGGTTGAACTTCTTGTCGCGCAACGCTGGTGTGCTGGCAAACTTCAGGGCGTAACGCACGTAAAGGGTACGACAATAGCCCACGGGTATGGTACTCTTGATGACCATGAAGGCATCGGGGTTGACCGACAGCACCAAGTCGATGACATCCTCGATGAGATGGGTGTCGAAGAAGTTCTTTACCGGGTCGTAGTTGGTGGGAACGGCAATGACAACAAAGTCGGCATCGCGATAAGCTGCTTTCCCATCGAGTGTTGCATAAAGAGACCCACCCCGGCCCTCCCTGTCTAGGGAGGGAGTTCCAACAGACGGGATAAGCGTAGGGTCTCCCAAATACTTTTCGATGTAGTCGTCTTGTATAGGAGACTTCCGGTTGTTGATCATCTCTACCTTTTCGGGGATGACATCAACGGCCGTTACTTCATGATGCTGTGCCAACAAAGTGGCGATAGACAGGCCTACATAGCCTGTTCCTGCTACTGCAATTTTCATAATAAGTTTATTTTACAATACTCGTGATGGGGCTGCGGGCACCTTTCATGTTCGTGAGGAACGCCTTGGCAGAACCGAATTTCAGGAACATGTCAAGACGGATGGGAATGTGGTTGGTGTCGTCGGTGACATAGAACCGCACAATCTCGCGATACTTGGCATCGTCGGTGTCGTATTCCATATAGGAAAGTTCCAGGCAGCGGTATTTCTTGCCATTGTCGGCCTTGATGGTGCTTTTGCCACGGTAGCGAAGCTGACCTTTCTCGATGCTGTTGCCGTCGGCAATCGGGAAATTGACGACATGTCCCTTCTTCCATCCCTCAGGATCGAAACTGCGTGCACGGAGGAAGATGTTCATCATGTCGTATACACATTCATTGAACTGCCTTTTATACCATTGGTGCTTTCCCTCGTGGTTGATGCGGTGCTGGCGTAGATTGGTCTTTCCACCTTCGTAGGTGTACCATACCTCATCCACGGTGTAGCGCTTTCCCTCGCGTGCACCTTTACGGAAATAGAGGGGAGCCAGTTCGGTGGAAGAGTAGCACAGCAGCGTGTCGCGCAGTACGAACATCTGGTCGACATCCTTGTTGCCTCGGGTGGTGAGCGAAGCACGATAGGCATCGACTCCCTTATATTTGCTCTGAACGGTGTACATGGAGGCAGTTCCGGCCTTTACCCAAACGAATTTCCAGTTATAATACAGGTTGTAAGACAGGAATTCGCCGCCTTTGAATGCAGTGTTGCGGAAGGTGCACTGTGCCTGGGAAGCGACAGGCAGCAAGGTAAACAGGCCGATGAGCAGGATGCTCTTGAAGCCTTTTACAGTTTTGATAGACATTTTATTTGTATTCATTGTGTTCACGTTTTAATTGTTTGACGAACATTTGACGTTATGTCAGGATTAAAGTTTAACCCCCGTCACGCCCTCGATATACTCGATACCCTTTTCGCGGGCGCGGTCGACATTACGGCTCTTGATCGTTGCTTTCTTCTTCTCGCCCTTTTGCTTGACGAGTACACCGGGCTTCTGGTTCATCGTGGGCGTTGACTCCGGATTCCAGGAAAGGGAAAGGTCCCATTTCTCCTTACATTCTATTTCCTTGGGGTAATAGTAGACCTTTTCCGGCTGCAGGTCTAAGTCGTAATCGCCGGTATCCCACATGCCGTTATGGTTTTCGTCAATAAACATGCGGATGTAGTAGGTTCCCGCATTGAGATAGTAGAACTCGGCCACACCCTTGTCGGCCTTCACTTTCTTCACCACGTTGTCTCCTTTATCCACCAACATAGCCACTATGTCTTTGTCGGTCATGCCTTCGAAGGTGAAAATCAGGGAACTGAACTCGTCCATGCTTCCTACCTTGAATCCCTGCTTGAAGGGATTGGACTGCAGTCCGTAGATATTGGTAAATGCCAGGCTGTCGGTTTCCAGACTATATTCCAGTCCGGGCTTCCATTCGCCGCGCAGCTCGTAGGTTCGCGGGATGTCTTCTCGCTTGAAGAATTTATACGGCGACTTATACCACACGGAGTCAATCATCGAATACAGGTGGATGGTCGAGGTGTCGGGTTCCAGGATTGGCGTATCGAAAGTAACCAAGAGGTTGTTTTCGGGCGTCATCTTACCCGGTATAGCCCACTTGGGTTCCAACGGTTTTTTCTTTACCGCATACTGGGAAGAGTCAACTTCTTCTCCTTTTTTCAGCGCTTTTTCCAGTTTCTTTTTCAGTTCCTTTTCCTCGTCGGCAATCTTTTTCATGCGCTTCTCGTATGGATCTTTCGACAGAATCTCCTGGGAGTCGGTAGTGAGTACCAACGCCCCAAGACTGTCGGTGATGTAATACTTGAGTTCCATGTAGAGCGTATCCTGATTGACCAGCGAGGAGTCGCGCAACCAATAGGTGATGGTGTCTTTTTTCTGCGAAGGTTCAACGATGAACGCATCTTTTTCGTTGAAGTTGAGTCCCCTGATTTCGGGCAGGGAATCGTGTCCATAGGTAAAGAACAGCTGGAAGAAAGGTGCTGTCTTGCGTTCTGCCTTCAGGAAAAAGCGGTCGGTCAGTTCCTGTTCGAAACCCTTGAGCACAATGTCGTCGGGCAGGAAATGAGTGTAGTTCACGGGTGTGATGCTCCGGATGTGGAGCGTGTCGGTCCAGATGGTGTCGTGCCTCACGTCAGGTTTCGACGACGGCACGATGATGTCGTGGTTGAAAGCCACCATCTCGTTCTTCTGCGTGTAGCAGTAATTGCCGTCAACATCTTTCAGGGCGAAGATGCGGTAGGAGCCGTTGGCAATACCCTTGATGACAAAATGGCCGCGAGAGTCGGTGCGGGACACACGGAGGAAAGGACGGGTGCGGAAGATGCTGTCGTTCCACTGCGAATCGCTGTTTTCATCGAGGTATTCGCTACCGTTGGCAGGATAGAGTCCCACCATGATGCCTTTCACGGGTTCGAGCGTCTTAGCCTCGATGACATATCCCGACACCTCCATCGTGTCGATCTGCTCGCCGGTAGAGAAGGAATATGTGTAGTTGCCCAGCGGATTACCCTCGTTGTTGTCGCTGATGGCATCCGAGAAGTCGATGGTGTAGGTCGTGTTGGGTTTCAGCGAGTCAATCAGCTCCACGACAATCTTCTTGCCGGTGGCCTTGATTTCGGGAACTTCCAGCTGGGGAGGCGACACCACCACGTTCTCCGTGGGATTGTCTATCTTGATGAATTCATTGAAATGGATGGTTATCTTGCTGTTGGTCACGTTGGTTCCCTTGTCGTCGGGCGTTGAGCCTACTACTCTCGGGGGAGTCTCATCGTACCATCCGCCGTCGGGCTGTCCCATGCGGGCACACCCACAGAAAGCACTAATCAGGCCAACTATGCCGACTATGCTTACGAACATTCGCCGCAGGTTTCTGCCGCTGTTGTTGCCGTTCGTCATTTGGTCAGTGCATTCTGTTTGTTTACGCATTATTCAGTTTCAGGAGTTGTTCGATATGCTGCCGGGAGTTGCTCAGTCGCGGCACCTTGTGCTGTCCGCCCAGTTTTCCCCGTTGCTTCAGCCAGTCGTTGAACAGTCCTTCGCGGGCTTTCACAATTTGAAGTCTCTGCAGGGTGATATCCTTGAAACGCTTGGCCTCGTAGTCGGAGTTCACCTCTTGCAGATGCTGGTCGAGCAGTGTGGCAAACTGCTGTAAGTCAGCCGGTTCGCGTGCAAATTCAATGACCCACTGGTGGTAGCATTTGGCCTTGCCGTCCATGAATACCGGGGCAGCCGTGTATTCGAGCACCTCGGCACCCGTCTCCTGACAGGCATACTGGAGTCCCTTTTCGGCATTGTCCACAATCAGTTCTTCGCCGAAGGCATTGATGAAATGCTTGGTGCGTCCGGAAATGATGAATTTATAGGGATTCTTTGAGGTGAATATCACGGTGTCGCCAATGAGATAGCGCCATAGTCCGCACGAGGTGCTGATGAGCATGGCATAGTTTTTCCCGGTTTCAACGCCCTCAAGCGGGACGACGGTGGGATGTTCTTTCTCCATTTCATCGGTGGGAATGAACTCGTAGAAGATGTCGTAGTCGAGCATGAGCATCAGACTCTGGTCGTTGGGATCGTCCTGCAGTCCGAAGAAACCTTCCGAGGCATTATACGTCTCCATGTAGTGCATGTTCGGCGACGTGATGAGTTCCTCGTATTGTTTGCGGTAGGGTGCGAACGAGACACCTCCGTGGAAGAACACCTCGATGTTGGGCCACACCTCTTCAAGGTGCTTCTTGCCCGATATTTCCATCATTCTCGTCAGCACCGAGAGCATCCACGAGGGCACGCCGCTCAGCGTGGTCACGTTCTTGTTCATGGTTTCCAATGCGATGCGCTCGCGCTTCACTTCGAAATCGGAGAGCAGTGCTGTCTGTTTCTTCGGCACACGCACCAGGTTGGCCAACGGATTGATGTTTTCGATAAGGATGGCCGAAAGGTCGCCTACCAGCGAGTTGCGCAGCGTGTAGTTGGGCGAATGTGAGCCGCCGAGAATCAGCGAGCGTCCGTCGAAAATCCTGCTTTTGGGGTTGTTGCGCAGATAGAGTGCGACGCAGTCGAAGGAACCGGCATAGTGGATATGCTTCAGTCCGTCGTGGGTGACGGGTATGAACTTCGACTTGTCGTTGGTGGTGCCGCTCGACTTGGCGTACCACTTCACCTGTCCTGGCCAGAGCACGTCGTGCTCGCCATGACGCATCCGGTCGATATATCCTTTCAGCTCCTCGTAGGTGTTGACGGGCACATTGTGGGCAAAGTCCTCATAGTTTTTTATGGCAGAGAACATGTATTTGTTGCCGTACTCTGTGTCCTTGGCCTCATGGATGAGGCTCTCCAGCACTTCTTCTTGGAGAGCTGCCCCATGATTGATATGTTTCTCCAATTCCTTTGCGCGGGAATGGAATACCTTTCGTACAATTCTAGTTAGACTCATTAGTCGCTAATGCATATAAGAGGGTACAAAGGTACGGAGAAACTGAGAGACTACAAAAAAAATTAGTTATTTTTAATGCTATTCGGCAAATGCAGCTTCCTCGGCTGCAGCGATGATTTCCTCGCGGCTTTTCTCCTTGGGAGTGACCGTGATGTCGTCGAGCGAATAGTCGTCGTTTTCCATGTCAGTCGTCAGAGAAACGCTGTCTTCTGTTTTCTCTTCCCGGTTTTCGGGCTGTTTTTTCACGGGTTGTTCAATGATGAAGTCCTCGGGCTGTTCTTCCAGGTTGGGAACCACGCTGACGGGTTCTTCTTCCATTTTCGTACGCTTGGTCTTTGCCTCAAACACCTGGTTGGTGAACTGAGGTTCTTTGCGCAGCCGCTGCAGCGTCAGTTTGGCAGCCTGTTGCTGGGCTTCCTTTTTCGAATAGCCTTCTCCCTTCTCGCCTTTTATTCCTTCGATGCTAATCTGATAGGCAAACTTCGGCGAGCCGTTGTCCTCCTTTTCCATTTTCAGCAGCACGAATTCCACCTGCACGCGGTTTTTCTGTCCCCATTCAATCAGTTTCGACTTGAAGTTCACTTCCTTGTAGGCCACCTTGTCGATGTTGATGATTTCCTTGAGAATCTTCTTTTCCATGAATTGCATGCAGGCATCGTAGCCCAGGTCGAGATAGATGGCCCCCACAAGTGCCTCGAACGCATTTCCCCCCATATACGAGTTATGGCTGTGGTTGCGGTTGTCGTTCTGCACCATTTCGATAATGCCCATCTCCTTGGCCAGTCTTCCCAGCGTGTTGCGTGAAACCAGTTTCGAGCGGGTGTTGGTGAGGAATCCCTCGCGTTTGCCCGGGAAATGACGGTAGACAATGTGTCCCACGACGGCATCCAGAATGGCATCGCCCAGAAATTCCAGCCGCTCGTTGTTCACAGGCTTGCCTTTTTCTCTCTTTCCGATGCTGCTGTGCATCAGTGCCTGCCTGTAATACTGAATGTTGTTGGGATAGAATCCGGTGATGTTGTGCAGTGTGACGTAGAGTTCCTTGTCTTTCCGGAAGGGAAGACGCAGCCCGTTAAGAATGTTTTTTATGCTCATTCTTTAGGATATTAATTAGTAATGGGCAGACTTCCGCCCATTACTAATTACAAATTAAAAAAGTTACTCAGCGTATTTTTTGAAAACCACACAGGCGTTATGACCGCCAAAGCCGAACGTGTTGCTCAGTGCAGCACGCACTTCACGCTTCTGTGCCTTATTGAAGGTGAAGTTCAGGTTATAGTCGATTTCCTCGTCTTTGTCGTCTTCCTCGTGGTTGATGGTCGGCGGAACAATGTCGTTCTTCACGGCCAGCACTGAAACCATGGCCTCCACGGCACCTGCGGCACCGAGCAGATGGCCCGTCATGCTCTTCGTAGAAGAGATGTTCAGTTTGTAGGCAGCCTCGCCGAAAACCTCCTTGATGGCCTTGGCCTCAGAGATGTCGCCCACGTGGGTTGAAGTGCCGTGAACATTGATGTAGTCGATATCCTCGGGCTTCAGGTTGGCATCTTCGAGTGCGTTCTGCATCACGAGCTTGGCACCCAGTCCTTCGGGATGCGAGGCAGTGATGTGATAGGCATCGGCACTCATGCCGGCACCCACCATCTCGGCGTAGATCTTAGCGCCGCGGGCCTTGGCATGCTCCAATTCCTCAAGAATCAGGCAACCGGCACCTTCGGCCATGATGAAGCCGTCGCGGCTTGCGCTGAACGGACGGCTGGCCTTCTCAGGCTCGTCGTTGCGGGTGGAAAGGGCCTTCATGGCGTTGAAACCGCCCACGCCGGTGGCGCAGATGGCAGCCTCGGCGCCGCCAGCCAGGATGGCGTTGGCCTTGCCCAGGCGAATCAGGTTGAAGGCGTCGGCCAGCGCATTCGAAGAAGAAGCACAGGCAGAAGCCGTGATATAGTTGGGACCATGGAAGCCGTACATGATGGAAATCTGTCCAGCGGCAATGTCGGCAATCATCTTGGGGATGAAGAAAGGATTGAACTTAGGTCCGTCTTCCTCGTGTGCCCCGTAGTATTTCACTTCGTCCTCGAAGGTCTTGATACCGCCGATACCCACGCCATAGACTACGCCGATGCGGTTCTTGTCTTCTGTCTCCAGGTCCATGCCGCTGTCGGTGACGGCCTGCTTGGCAGCGATGATGGCCAGCTGCGTGTAGCGGTCCATCTTGCGAGCCTCTTTACGGTCAATCCATTCGTTGACATCCAAACCTTTCACTTCGCAAGCGAAATGAGTCTTGCATTTCGAAGCGTCGAACAGTGTGATAGGTGCAGCACCACTCTTGCCGGCCACCAGGTTTTCCCAGCTTTCTTCGGGATTCAGTCCAACAGGAGTAACGGCACCAAGACCTGTTACAACAACTCTTTTTAATTCCATATTTATCGGTTGTTATGTGTTGGGTGACAGGTGTCTGTTATTACTGAATAGGTGTTGAATCCTGGTTGAAATCAACCAACACCCAACACCTATCACCTGTCACCTAAGTGTTTTATTTTGCGTTCTCCTCAATGTAAGAGATAGCGTCGCCAACGGTAGCAATGGTCTCAGCCTTATCGTCGGGAATAGAAATGTTGAACTCCTTCTCGAATTCCATGATCAGCTCAACAGTATCGAGTGAATCTGCACCCAGATCGTTAGTGAAACTTGCTTCGGGCTTAACCTCAGCTTCGTCAACACCCAGTTTATCAACGATAATAGCCTTTACTTTGCTTTCAATTTCTGACATAATTTTCTTTCTTTAAATTGTTAATAATGTTTCCTAAATTCAAAATTCGGGTGCAAAGGAACAAACTTTTATTTAATTGTGCAAATATTTTTGGAAAAAAAGCACATTCTTTTGCACAGATACCCCCCAAGTGTGCAAAATTTTAGGTGTTTTTCTACAATTACTTGTACAATTTAAAATAAAATATTATATTTGCAGCAATTATAAAACAAATGCCAATGACGTTTACACAACAATGCAACGTGATTTTCAATCAGGCGATAGCCGATTATCATGTAAAGGACAATATTGATACCCCTATCAATAACCCTTATAACCGCGAGTCCATAGAGAACCGTTTATACCTGAAGTGCTGGATTGATACCGTGCAGTGGCACTTCGAGGACATCATACGCGACCCCCATATCGACCCGGTGGAGGCGCTCGAACTGAAGCGCCGCATCGACCGTTCCAATCAGGACCGTACCGACCTGGTGGAGCAGATTGACAGCTATTTCCGTCAGAAATACTCTGGCGTGAAGGTGCTTCCCGATGCCCGCATCAACACCGAGAGTCCTGCATGGGCCGTCGACCGGCTCAGCATCCTGGCCCTGAAAATCTATCACATGCGCGAGCAGGCCGAGCGCACCGATGCCTCAGAAGAGCATCGCCAGAAATGCGAGGCCAAGCTGAAGGTGCTGCTCGAACAGCAGGTTGACCTCTCCACGGCCATCGACCAGCTGCTCGACGATATCGAAGCCGGCCGCAAGTACATGAAGGTGTATCGCCAGATGAAGATGTACAACGACCCGGCCACTAATCCTGTGCTCTACAAGAAGTAATCTTCATGAAGACCGAGCATATACTTGTCATCCGGTTCTCTGCCCTGGGCGATGTGGCCATGGTGGTTCCTGTCATCAGCTCTCTGGCCCGCCAGTATCCCGATGTGCGCATCACCATGCTGAGCCGCTCGTTTGCCCGTCCGCTGTTCGAAGGACTGGCACCCAACGTGAGTTTCATGGAGGCCGACCTGACGCGCGAGTATCATGGTATCAGGGGACTCAACTCGCTCTATCGCCGGCTTGTGGCCAAGCGGTTCACTGCCATAGCCGACCTGCACGACGTGCTGCGCTCAAAATATCTGCGCACGCGCTTCAACTTGGCCCGCTATCGGGTGGCCCATATCAACAAGCACCGTCAGGGCAAGCGCCAGCTGGTGTCGTCGCGCAACAAGGTGTTACGGCAGCAGCCCACCAGTTTCGAGAACTATGTACAGGTGTTCGAGAAGCTGGGCTATCCCGTGAAGCTGGACTTCACGTCGCTCTCGCCGACGCCTCCGCGCGAGGTGCTGCAGCTCATCCCTGTCAACCACCGTCCGTCGCTCAACATCGGCATTGCCCCCTTTGCCGCCCACGAGGGGAAAATCTATCCTCTGCGGCTGACCGAGGCCGTCATGCGCGGACTGAGCGACCGTCACGAAGACATGCGGCTCTTCCTCTTTGGCGGCGGCGACAAGGAGATGGCCGTCTTCCGCGAGTGGGCAGCCAAATATCCCAACTGTGTGATTGTGGGCGACCATCTGAAGGGACTGCAGCAGGAACTGGCCCTGATGAGCAGGCTCGACGTGATGGTTTCGATGGATTCGGCCAACATGCACCTGGCCTCGCTGGTCGGACTGCCCGTGGTAAGCGTGTGGGGTGCCACCCATCCCTATGCCGGTTTCATGGGCTACAACCAGAAACCCGAGAATGCCGTGCAGCTCGACTTGCCCTGCCGTCCGTGCAGCATCTTTGGCAACAAACCCTGCCAGCGTGGCGACTGGGCCTGTCTGAACAATATATCGCCTGATTTAATAATTAAAAAGGTGGAAACTATAATATTAACTAAAAAAACAAAGACATTATGAAAAAGTATGTATGCGACACATGTGGATGGGAGTATGATCCCGAAGTAGGCGATCCTGAAAACGGCATCGAGCCCGGAACGGCATTCGAGGACCTTCCCGACGATTTCGTCTGTCCGCTATGCGGTGTCGGCAAGGAGGATTTTTCGCCCGCCGAATGATTCCATGAAACAAAACGACCTTCCCCGGGGGATTCCCCAAGGAAGGTC
>JAFWQT010000146.1 GCA_017508965.1 Prevotella sp.
ACGGGAACGTAGCAAAGGTAGTTGGTTGTAGCGGCGCGATGTAAGTAGCTGCCCACCCGCCTCTTTAGCTCAGTTGGCCAGAGCACGTGATTTGTAATCTCGGGGTCGTTGGTTCGAATCCGACAAGAGGCTCAAGAAGAACAGACCGCTCTATTGCGGTCTTTTTTGTATCCCATTATTTACCGAGATTTCAGCTGAAGTTTATTCGTTTCCTAATTAAAGTCTGAACGGCTTCCAATTAAAGTCTAATTGGCGTTCATTTAATGTCTAATTGGAGTTCAATTAAAGTCTGATTCGTTTTCCGATTGTTCTTCTATAAAAAGTGGAACAGTGGAACAAAAGTGGAACAAAAGTGGAACACTCGTAAAATACTGATTAACAATACTATATATTGATGATTCTTGTTATGTTCCACTGTTCCACTTTACTTTTAAAAAATAGGCAGATAAAAATAAAAAGTATAAGGGTAGAATAGAAACAAAGTGGAAAAGTGGAACAGTAGAACGGGCGCCGGCTTTAGTCCAAATCAACAACGGTGATGCCGGCTCCGCCAAACTGTACGTGCTCATCGCGGAAACCTGAAACGTTGGGGACTGTTGCCAGATAGTCGCGAATCAGCGTGCGAAGGATACCGCCGCCCGTTCCGTGAAGAATGCGCACACGACTGATGCCGACCAGAATGGCATCGTCGATGAAATACATCACGGCATTAAGTGCTTCGTCGCCGCGCATGCCTCTCACGTCGATGTCCTGATGGAACTGCTGGCGTCGGCTGTCGATGGTCTCACGCGTCATTCTGCTCGATGCCGTATAGGCACTCTTTGGCTCTTCTTTCTTCTGCTCCTCAGCGGGTTCCAACCGCTCGGCTCGCATCTTGGTGCGCATGTCGCCAAAGATGACGGTGGCCATCTTGCCGTCGATAGACTCTATCTTGCCAATCGTTGTGAGTCCTTTGATACGTACGGTGTCGCCAACCTTCAGGCCGGGCGTTTGCTGTTTGGTGTCGGATGCAGCCTGAGTGGCAGCTGACTGTTCGTTGTTCCTCTGCTGTTTTTCCCGTTTTTCCGCCTTGCGCTTCTCTTTCCGCGCTTTACGGTCTTGAATCTGCTTTATCTTGCGGGCAATTAGTTCATCGTTGAGCGTGGTGTCCACCTCGTCGATTTCCTCCTTGAAGGCATTCAGTTCCTCACGAATGCGGCGCGCAGATTCCTTTTCTGCCTGCGTCTCCCTGATTTCCCGAATGGCGTTCTCAATCTTCTTGTTGCTCTCGCGAAGCAACTCATCGGCCTGCTGCTTGGCACGTTTCAGAATGGCCTTGCGCTCGCGCTCCACTTCCTCCACCTGACTCTCGTACCGCTCGATGGTTTGCTGCATGTTCTTCTCCTGCTGGTGGATGCCCTGACGCTTCGACTCCCAATAACGCTTGTCTCTAACGATATCCTGTAAATACTTGTCGCTCTGAATGTAATCGCGTCCAACGATATCGCTTGCTTCACTTATCACTTCCTCGGGCAAGCCAATCTTTCGAGCTATCTCGATGGCGAAAGAAGAACCGGGCTGACCAATCTGAAGCTGGAACAATGCCCTCATCTCATGACGGTCGTAGAGCATCGCTCCATTGACAATACCTTGGTGGGAATCGGCAAAATGCTTCAGGTTCTGATAGTGGGTGGTAATGACGCCCCAAGCCTGTTTCTTGCAGAACTGTCCGAGCACACTCTCAGCAATAGCCCCGCCGATTTGCGGTTCTGTGCCAGTTCCGAATTCATCAATCAAGATGAGCGTGCGCTCGTTGGCCGCCTTCATCATGTTCTTCATGTTGAGCAGGTGGCTGGAGTAGGTGGAGAGGTCGTTTTCGATGCTTTGCTCGTCGCCGATATCGATAAGAATGTTGTGGAAGATGCCACAATGGGAACGGTCGCCCACGGGAATGCTGAGTCCGCATTGCAGCATGTACTGCAGCAGTCCGGTGGTTTTCAGACAAACCGATTTTCCGCCGGCATTGGGACCCGAGATGATGAGAATGCGTTTCTCGCTGGTGAGCATGATGTCGAGCGGCACCACTTGCTTGTCTTGTGCTGCCAGTGCTTTTCTCAGCAGCGGGTGAATGGCTCTTATCCAGTCAATGAGCGGCTCACTCTCCACCTTCGGTTCGTAGGCTTCGAAATTATTGGCCAATGCAGCCTTCGCCTGTACGAAATCTATGGCGGCTAGGAAGCGGCACGAAGAGAGAATGTCTCTCACGTAGGGGCGCACCTCTTTCGAGAAGTCGGTCAGAATGCGGATGATTTCCCTGCGCTCGTCGGCCTCCAGTTCGCGAATACGGTTGTTGGCCTCCACCACCTCGGTTGGCTCGATAAAGACTGTCTTTCCCGATGCACTCTCGTCGTGGATGATACCGCGGATTCTGCGCTTCAGGGCAGGAGCCACAGGGATGACCAACCGGCCGTCGCGTATGGCAGGCGCCACATCCTTATCAACCAGTCCTTCGCTTTGGGCAGCATGCAGGATACCGTTCAGCGTTCGCGAGATGCTTCCCTCGGTATGGGCCAGTTCGCGGCGGATGTTGCCAAGCTCGGGAGAGGCTGAGTCCTTGATTTTTCCGAATTTGTCGAGTATGCGGTTGATGCCGTTCACCAGGTGAGGAAATATTCTCACGTTCTCGGTGAGTCGCTGCAGGGCAGGGTAGGGCACGTCGCCGTTGGCAGGATTCAGGAAGCGAATGATGTTGTGGATGGTTTCCAGCGAGCGGCGCAGGTCGTGCAGCTCGTTCTCTTCCATGTGGGTGCCTTCCAACCGGATGCGGGTAACACTTTCGCGAATGTCGAAAAAGTTGTCGAGCGGGAATTCTTCGTTGCTTTCCTGTATGCGTCGGAATTCCCTCACTTGCTCCAGCCATTCGTTAATCTGGTCGGCGTCGACGCTCATGGCGATGCCTTCCACCAGTTCTTTTCCCAGTGGGCTCAGGCAATGTTCACGAAGCTGCGCCTTCACTTCATGAAATCCTATCTTCTGTTCAAACGATTCCGGATAAATCAATTTGTCAATTTCTTGTTATGGTCTACGCTAAGCATTCGTCGAGCAGACGGGCAATTTCTTTCTTGTCGAGATGCTGGCCGATGAACACCAGTTTCTGCATGCGGTCGCCGTATTGGTCGTCCCAGTCGCGCATCACGCCTGGGTTCTGCTTGAGGAATTGTTCCAGCTGGTCCTTGGGCATGGTGGCATACCATTGTCCGGCATTGCGCAGCGACACCTGCTTGCCAGCCTGTTCAAACACATAGCAGGTTTGCTTCTCGTCGTCGAAATAGCAGATGCCTTTCGCGCGGATGATGCTCTTGGGCCATTTGCGGGCTACGAACTCATCGAAGCGCCCAAGGTCGAAAGCCGGGCGGCGATAATACACATAGGTTCCGATGCCATATTCCTCTACTTCACCTCCGTCGTGATGATGGTGGTGGTGATGATGATGTTCATGCTCATGCTCATGTTCGTGATGTTCATGCTCATATTCGTGATGCTCATGCTCGTGATGATGTTCGTGCTCATCATCATCATCGTCAACCGTTCCTTCTATTTCGGCTATCCAGGCAGCCGAGGTGGCCACCTTGTTAAAATCAAAGAGATTGGTGTTGATGATTTTATCGAGGTCAACGTCGCAATAGTTGCATTCAATGATTTCGGCCTTGGGCTGCAGCGTGCGGATAATCTCGCGGATGCGGCCTAGCTCCTTCGGCTCCACGTCTGAGGCCTTGTTCAGCAGCACAATGTTGCAGAATTCTATTTGCTGGATGACGAGGTTCTCGATGTCGTCTTCTTCATGATTCTGTTTCAGCAGGTCGTTGCCGGTGCCGAAATCGTCTTTCAGTCGCAGGGCATCGACCACTGTTACAATACTATCGAGTCTGGGATAGCCTTCGGCCGTCACCTCGGGAGCCATCTGCGGGATGGAGCAGATGGTCTGGGCAATGGGCGCGGGCTCGCAGATGCCGCTGGCTTCGATGACAATATAGTCGAAGCGGTGCTGGCCGATAATGTCCTGCAACTGTTTCACCAGGTCCATTTTCAGCGTGCAGCAGATGCATCCGTTTTGCAGGGCCACCAATGATTCGTCCTGTTCGTTCACGATACCGCCTTTCTCGATGAGGCTGGCATCGATGTTCACCTCACCGATATCGTTCACGATGACCGCAAATTTAATGCCCTTTTTGTTCTCGAGGATCCGGTTCAGCAACGTAGTCTTACCACTGCCTAAGTAGCCCGTAAGCAGCAGGACGGGAGTTTCCATTTTGTTCATGTGTATGTCCTTTAAAATCATTTTGGTGTGCAAAGGTAGTTCAAATGAGCGAAATAACAAAATTTATTTTTGTTTTTTCCGATTGTAGGCCTGCTTTCTTTCCATCGGTCAGAAGCGTTGCTTCCGTTGGTCGGATGCATTGCTTCCGATGATTGGAAGCATCGTTTCCGATGGTCGGAAATACGCTTTTCCCCGTAATTTGCGTCTTTTTTTACACTTCAGACCGATTATCTCGATTTTTTTAGCTACTTTTGCAACCTGAATCAAGTAAAAGATTTATTAAGAATGAAACCACAGAAGATACTTTTCATCGACCGCGACGGCACACTCATCGAGGAACCCGAAGACGAACAGATTGATTCTTTCGGAAAACTGAAATTCGTGAAAGGGGTTTTCAAGAACCTCTCTTTCATCAGGCAGAATTTGGATTTCCGCTTTGTAATGGTCAGCAATCAGGACGGCCTGGGCACTCCTTCCTTCCCTGAAGAGACATTCTGGCCCGTGCATAACTTCATCCTTCAGACGCTTGAGGGCGAGGGCATCACCTTCGACGACCAGAAAATAGACCCTCATTTCCCCGAGGACAATCATCCCAACCGCAAGCCGGGAACGGGAATGCTAACAGAATATTTAAACAATCCGGCGTATGATATTGAGGGAAGCTACGTTATAGGCGACCGTGAGAGCGACCGGCAGCTGGCTGAAAACCTGGGTTGCAAGGCCCTGATTCTTGGCGAGGACGGACTGACGTGGGAGAAAATCGCAGAGCTGCTGTTTGCCGGTGAACGCACGGCACAGGTGAAGCGCACCACGAAGGAAACCGACATCGACGTCAGACTGAACCTTGACGGTACGGGCAAATGCGACATTGAAACAGGACTTGGTTTCTTCGACCACATGCTCGAGCAGATAGGAAAGCACGGCATGATGGACCTCTACATACATACCCGTGGCGACCTGCATGTCGACGAGCACCACACGATTGAAGACACGGCCATCGCCCTGGGAGAATGTATCCTGAAGGCGCTGGGCGACAAGCGTGGAATTGAGCGCTATGGCTATTGCCTGCCTATGGACGACTGCCTCTGTCAGGTGGCACTCGACTTCGGCGGGCGCCCCTGGCTGGTGTGGGACGCTGAGTTCCATCGCGAGAAAGTGGGCGAAATGCCTACCGAGATGTTCCTGCATTTCTTCAAAAGCCTCTCAGATGCTTCCCGCATGAATCTGAACATCAAGGCTGAAGGGCAGAATGAGCACCATAAGATTGAAGGAATTTTTAAAGCCTTGGCACGCGCGCTGAAGATGGCCGTCAAGCGCGACATCTACAAATTTGAACTGCCAAGTACAAAGGGAATGCTCTGACGGTTTGGTCAGACGTGGTATTTGTACTTCTTCTTAGCCTTGCGCGGTACCAGCGGAGAGGAGGAACCTGAGGGAATTCTGCCTCCGGGAACTCCTCCGTACTGCAGGTAGCGCGCACGGATTCTTTCCACGTAATCAAGTGTTTCAGAAGACCGCATGTAGCCATATTTCACCACTGGGTCTGTGTAGTAGTGCGGGTTGTTCAGCATTCCGAGATAGCGCGAGACGCTTCCCCATGTCTGGGTGTCGGCTCCGTGCTTCCTGGCCAGTGCTATTGCATCGCGCACATGTCCCGGACCGCAGTTGTAGGCAGCCAGCACGAAGTTCTGCCGTTCGGTCACGCTACGGATGTCGCTGAACGACTGCATCAGTTCCTGCAGCAGTCGGGCTGCAGCCGAGATGTTTGGCTCAGGCTCGTTGATCTGTGCCATTGACAGTCCTAAGTGGGCTGCCGTCTTGGGCATGATCTGCATCAGACCGCATGCGCCAGCCCACGAGCGGGCATAGGGGTCGAAACAGCTTTCCTGATAGCATTGTGCCGCCATCAGCCTCCAGTCCCATCGGGGCAGCGGAGCATATTTCTGGAACAGGTGGTCGTACTTGGAAATCGTTCCCTTTGAACGGTTCAGGAACGGTGAATAGACACGGCGCTTCACGCTGCGGTTGGAAAGCAGGAAGCGCTCTTGCTTGCGGGCTTCTTCAATAAACTGGGGTTTATACCACAGGCGCAGCGCCTGCGATAGTGTGTTCTCCTTGGCATGCAGCGAGTCGGGTGCTGCCAGCGCGGCAATGTCGCCTCGTCCGTCGTCCAGTTTCTTGGCTATTTCGGCTGAATCTTTGCAAACCTCCACACGCAGTGAAACACCCAGGTGCTGGGCAAACTTCTCGGCAACCAGATACTGCGTTCCGAGTCCGCGCCCGTGATAGTCGTAGTAGGTCTCAGGTCCGGTGATTGTAAGGAAAATGATTTCTCCGTTGATAACGATGTCGTTCAGCGAGAAGGCCCCGTCGGCAGGTATCGTGTCGGTCACCTCGCCCCAAGGCGTTATCACCCTTTCTTGCTTCTTTTGTTTGCACGAAGAAAGCAAAATCAATATTAATACAATATATATGAATATCTTTTGCACAATCGGGCACAAAATTACAACTTTATTTGCAAATATGAGCAAAAAAGCGTAATTTTGCCGCGATTTTTTAGAAAAAGAATAATTATCATACAGTAATTTAGTTTAAGATGCTTAGAATAGCCGTACAGTCGAAAGGTCGTCTTTACGAAGACACCATGAACCTGCTTGCTGAAGCCGACATCAAGATTAGCAACAGTAAGCGAACCCTGCTTGTGCAGTCGTCGAATTTCCCACTCGAAGTGCTTTACCTGCGCGATGATGACATTCCGCAGAGTGTTGCCGGCGGCGTTGCCGATATCGGTATCGTGGGCGAGAACGAGTTTGTGGAGCGCGACGAGAATGCTGACGTCATCGACCGCCTGGGCTTTTCTAAGTGCCGCCTGTCGCTGGCCATCCCCAAGGCCATCGAGTATCCCGGACTGGAATGGTTCAATGGCAAAAAGATTGCCACTTCCTATCCTTTCATTCTCCGCAAGTTCATGTCGGAGCATCACATCTCTGCCGACATCCATGTGATTACCGGTTCGGTGGAGATTTCGCCGGGCATCGGACTTGCCGACGGCATCTTCGACATTGTTTCCAGCGGTTCAACGCTGGTGAGCAACAACTTGCGCGAAGTGGAGGTGGTGATGAACAGCGAAGCCCTGCTCATCGGTAACCGCCAGATGACGGCAGAGAAGAAGTCTATCCTGGCCGAGATGCTGTTCCGCTTCAATGCCGTTCGTCAGGCTGAGGATAAGAAATATGTACGCATGAATGCCCCGAAGGCCCGCCTGCAGGAAATCATCGAGGTGCTGCCCGGACTGAAGAGTCCCACCGTGATTCCCCTGGCCGACGAGGAATGGTGCTCTGTTCATGCCGTGCTCGACCAGAAGCGGTTCTGGGAAATCATCGGCAAACTGAAAGAACTGGGAGCTCAGGGCATTCTGGTGACTCCTATCGAGAAAATGATTTTGTAGTTTATGAATATAATCAGATATCCTGACAGAAAAGACTGGAAAACGATTGTGGAGCGTCCTCATCTGGACGTTTCGCAGTTGAATGCCATTGTGGAGGGAGTGCTCAAGGATGTGCGTGACAACGGCGACCGTGCCGTGAAGGCCTACGAAGAGAAGTTCGACCATGCACTGCTTGCTTCGCTGCGCGTTACTGACGACGAGATTGCCGAGGCATTATCATTGGTCAGCGATGAGCTGAAGGATGCTCTGCGTCTTGCCCATCGTAACATTGCCGCCTTCCACCAGGCCCAGCAGTTCGCCGGCATCGAAGTCGAAACCTGTCCCGGGGTGAAATGTTGTCAGCGCAGCGTTCCCATCGAAAAAGTTGGGCTTTATGTGCCCGGTGGCACGGCCCCTCTCTTTTCCACTGTTCTCATGCTGGCAACGCCTGCCAAGATTGCAGGATGCGGTGAGATTGTGCTTTGCACGCCGCCGAACCGCGAGGGAAAGGTGAATCCCGCTATTCTGGCCGCAGCCCACATTGCCGGGGTGAGTGCCATCTTTAAGATTGGCGGAATTCAGGCAATCGGCGCAATGGCCTACGGAACGGAATCCGTGCCGAAGGTTTACAAAATATTCGGTCCGGGCAATCAGTATGTGATGGCTGCCAAGCAACAGGTCAGCCTTCACGACGTGGCCATCGACATGCCTGCCGGTCCCAGCGAAGTGTGTGTCATTGCCGACGAGACCAGTCGTCCGGCTTTTGTCGCTGCCGACCTTTTGTCGCAGGCCGAGCATGGCGTTGACTCTCAGGTGTTCCTCATCACTACATCAGAAAAGATGCTCGACGAGGTACAGCAAGAGATACAACAGCAGCTCGAGCGTCTTCCCCGCAAGGAGATAGCTGCCAAGTCGCTGGACAATTCGATTCTCGTTCTTGTGCACGACAAGCAGGAGGCCATGGACCTCAGTAACACCTACGCTCCGGAACATCTTGTCATCTCTACCGACGACTATGCACAGCTGGCTGAGAAGGTTGTCAATGCCGGCAGTGTTTTCCTTGGTCACTATGCCTGCGAGAGTGCCGGCGACTATGCCAGCGGCACCAACCACACGTTGCCCACCCACGGTTATGCGGTGGCTTACAATGGTGTGAACCTCGACAGTTATATGCGCAAGATTACCTTCCAGCACCTTACCGAGGAAGGTGTGCGCTCCATTGGCCGTGCCGTGGAACTGATGGCAGAGAACGAGCAGCTCGATGCCCACAAGAATGCGATGACCGTAAGATTAAACAGTTTAAAATAAAAGCCGAAGAATGAAGAGTTTAGAAGAACTGACGCGACCGAACATCTGGACACTGGCTCCCTATAGCAGCGCACGAAACGAATACAGCGGCCATGTGGCACACGTTTTCCTCGATGCTAACGAGAACCCTTACAACCAGCCCTTCAACCGATATCCCGATCCCTTGCAGCTGGAGCTGAAAGAGCGTTTGGCCAAGGTGAAGGGTGTGAAGCCGCAGCAGATTTTTCTGGGCAACGGAAGCGATGAGGCCATCGACCTGCCTTACCGTTGCTTCACCCGGCCCGGCATCGACAACGTCGTGGCGATAGAACCTACCTATGGCATGTATAAGGTTTGTGCCGACATCAACGACGTGGAATATCGCCCGGTGCTGCTCGACGAGCATTATCAGATTAAGGCTGAGAAACTGCTTTCGGCCTGCGACGACAATACCAAGATTATCTGGATTTGCTCGCCCAACAATCCCACGGGCAACAGCATCAGCCGCGAGGAGATTCTGAAGGTCATCCGTCAGTTCGAAGGACTGGTCATCGTTGACGAGGCCTATAGCGATTTCTCAAGCGAGAAGCCGCTCAGGCTGGCCATCAATGAATTCCCCAACCTGATAGTGCTTAACACCTTCTCGAAGGCATGGGGGTGTGCGGCCATCCGTCTGGGAATGGCTTTTGCAAGCGAGGAAATCATTTCTATATATAATAAGGTGAAATACCCTTACAACGTAAACCTTCTCACGCAGCAACAGGCTTTGGAGGCATTGAAAGACCCCTACGAGGTGGATAAATGGGTGAAACTGCTCATTCAGGAGCGCTCACGCATGATGCAGGCTTTCATTCAGCTTCCCACCTGCCTGAAAGTCTATCCGACGGATGCCAACTTCTTCCTGGCCAAGATGACCGATGCGAAGAAAATCTACGACTATCTGGTGGAGAAGGGTATAATCGTGAGAAACCGTTCGCGCATCAGTCTTTGCGAGAACTGCCTTCGTATCACTATAGGCAACAAGACCGAGAACAACGAATTGCTCTCGGCCCTGCGCCAATACTGATTCTTTAGTATTTCTTCTTCTTTGCCTTGCTCTCGTTGCTGACGCGGTCGAGCGAGGTTACTGCCCATGTGGTCTTGTCTTTCGTGGCGGTCGGCAGTTCGTAGAAAGTCTCTGAGGTGATGGCCACAATGCGTGAGGCATCGTTCAGGTCGACGCGTACTCCCTTTGGGAAGCGATAGACCACGTATCTCTCGGCCTTGTCTTTCCACGTCTTGCCCTTCGGTGCCTGCCACATCAGCATCGGTCCTTTGCCGAAGTCCACCATTTTAAGTCCCTTCACCTTCTTGGGTGCTTTCTTGTCAATCCAAGGCATCAGCGGCTGCAGGGCAGGCGTCTTCCAATACACCTGGCGCAGCATGGTGCCGTAGTTGCCCACATTGTCGACGGCTGCCTTGGCATACCAGAGCACGGTGCCCTGAACGTTGGGCAGTTGGGCATGCAGGTTGTATTTGGCATTCATCTGATGGCTCTGCGGGTTGTTTTTGTCGGCAAATTTCACCGTGCGCTCCACGTCTTCGCCGATAAACAGTGGGCGTTTGCTGCAATACTGGTTCCACCATTTTATCAGCGTCTCGTAGTCGGCCGCCTTGTTTCCTATTTCCCAGTAAATCTGAGGAACGCAGTAGTCCACCCATCCTTTGTCAACCCACAGCAGGATGTCGGCATAGAGGTCGTCGTAGTTCTGCAGACCGTTGGTGTTGCTGCCTATTTCCGAACTGCGCATGTTGCGGTAGATTCCGAATGGCGAGACGCCCACCTTCACCCAGGGCTTTACGGCTCTCACCGTATCGTGCAGCTGTTTCACGAACAGGTTCACGTTGTCTCTTCTCCAGTCGCCGATATTCTTGAAGCCGCGCGGGTTGCGTGCGAAGTCGTTTTGGTCGGGTATCGGCTGGCCGGCAACGGGGTAGGGGTAGAAGTAGTCGTCGTAGTGCAGGCCGTCGATGTCGTAGCGCCGCATGATGTCGCCGCATACATGGCAGATGAGTTCGCGGTTTTCGGGGAGTGCCGGGTTCAGAATGAACTGCCCGTCGTAGGAGAACACTCTCTCGGGATGCCTCACGGCCACATGGTTCTGTGCCAGTTCGTTGGTGGTCTTTGTCTTGGCACGATAGGGGTTAATCCAAGCGTGCAGCTCCATGCCGCGTTTATGGCATTGCTCAATCATCCATTGCAGCGGGTCCCAGTAGGGGCGTGGTGCAAGTCCCTGCTGTGCGGTCAGGAATCGGCTCCAAGGTTCGATGCTGCTCTGGTAGAGTGCATCGCATTCCGGGCGAACCTGAAAGAAGATGGCATTCACGCCGTCTTTCTGCAGCTCGTCGAGCTGATAGGTCAGCGTGCGCTGCATCTGATCGCGCCCCACGCCTGTCCATTGTCCGTTAACAGCCTGTATCCAGGCACCTCTGAACTCACGTTTTTTAGCCTGTGCCATCATTGAGGTATGGCAGAGTGAAATGGCAAGAATAATAAATAGAAACCTTTTCATGTGTACAAAAGTACTGATTTTCATCCATTCTTCAAAATCTGAGGCGCAAAAGTTGCCTTATTTCAGATTTATTATGTAATTTCGCAGCCGATATGGACACACAATACCTGATTATCGCCATCGTGATTGCCGCTGCCGTGGCTTATGCGGCTTGGCACATCTATAAAGTATTCAGTTCTTCCGACGACCCATGCTGCAATTGCGGCTGCTGCGACGGGAAGCGTCGGGCGAAGTCGTCGAAGACCGAAATTCCCCCGTGCTGCGAGAAAAAGTAAGAGAAAAATTTGGCAGTTCCATTTCTTTTGCTTACCTTTGCAACCGCTAAAACCAAATGGTGCGTTAACAAAGCGGTTATGTGGCGGTCTGCAAAACCGTATAGAGCAGTTCGACTCTGCTACGCACCTCCAGGAAGAACTCTGAGGAATGCTTTTCGTAAGCGCCGGCAGAGTTCTTTCTTTTTTTCTGCAGTGCGACCGCGGAACACCTGACACCTTTTTTCCGTTTATTGGCAAAAAAGTAAACAAATTTTGTTCTGCAAGTCATTTTTTTTCGTATTTTTGCAGACAGTTATGCTAAAAACCTTACTCAAACAAGTCGGCTCTTTCCGAACGGCAGCCATTCTCACTCCCTTCTTCACGGGACTTGAAGTCGTCATGGGCGTCCTCATTCCCTATGTCACGTCATGGATTATCGACCGAGGCATTGCCGCCGGCAATCTTCGCAACGTCTGTCTCTATGGCGGACTGATGATTGTGCTGGCTGCATTCTCGCTGTTGTTCGGCATCCTTTCGGGGCGCTGCTCGGCCAAGGCATCCACCGGATTTGCCTACAACCTTCGTAATGCCATGTTCCAGAACGTTCAGACCTTCTCGTTCTCCAACATCGACAAGTTCTCCACCTCGGGACTCATCACCCGCCTTACCACCGATGTCTCGAACCTGCAGAACGCCTTCCAGATGCTGATGCGCATTTCCGTGAGGGCACCGTTCAACATGATTCTATCGGTGCTGATGTGCGTCTTCATCAATTTTAAGATGAGCCTCATTTTCCTCGTTGCGCTCGTCATCCTCGGTGTCGCGCTCTTCTTCATCCTTTCGAAGACCATGAAGCTCTTCACCCAGGTGTTCCAGAAATACGACGACCTGAACGGCACCGTGCAGGAGAACATCGCGGCCATCCGTGTGGTGAAGGCCTTTGTTCGCGAGGATTTCGAGAACACGAAATTCCGCAAGGCCGCCGAGGCACTTTACCGCCTTTTCGTCAAGACCGAAACGCTACAGGCCATCAACCATCCCATCATGATGCTCGTGGTCTATGGGTGCATCATGGCACTCTCATGGTTCGGTGCCCATTTCATCGTAGTGGGAGAACTCACCACCGGACAGCTGACGTCGCTCTTCACCTACGTGATGACCATCCTCTCGTCGCTGATGATGCTCTCCATGATTTTCGTCAACCTCACCATGAGTGCCGCCAGCGGCAGGAGAGTGGCCGAGGTCATCGACGAGCGTGCCGACATCACCTCGCCAGTAAATGCCCTGCACGTTGTAAAAGACGGCTGCATCGACTTCGAGAACGTCAGTTTCAGCTATAACATCGGCAAGAAACCGGCAGAGGGAAATGGTTCCCACGAATATGCTATCAACAACGTCACGCTGCACTTCAACTCAGGCGAGACCATAGGCATCATCGGTGGAACAGGCTGCGGAAAATCCACGTTGGCCACACTCATCTCGCGCCTCTACGACGCCACCGAGGGCTACGTCCGTGTGGGCGGAGTAGACGTTCGCCGCTACGACCTCGAAACCCTGCGCAACAATGTTTCGATGGTGCTTCAGAACAATGTGCTCTTCTCGGGAACCATTCTCGACAACCTGCGCTGGGGCAAGGAGGATGCTACACTCGAGGAATGCCAGGAAGCCTGCCGCATGGCCTGCGCCGACGAGTTCATCGAGCAGATGCCCCTGAAGTATGAGACACGCATCGAGCAGAACGGTTCGAATGTCTCGGGCGGTCAGAAACAGCGCCTATGTATTGCTCGGGCATTGCTGAAGAAGCCGAAGATACTGATACTCGACGACTCCACCAGCGCTTGCGACACCGCTACCGATGCCCGCATCCGCCAAGCCTTCAGCCGTGCCATTCCAGGCACCACCAAGATCATCATTGCCCAGCGCGTGATGAGCATGGAGCACACCGACCGCATCGTAGTGATGGACAACGGCCGCGTGGTGGGCTTCGACACCCACGAGAACCTGCTCAAGAACAACGCCATCTATCAGGAAATCTACCGTCTGCAGACGCAGGATACCGGCGACTTCGACGAAAAATAATCAACCGCAAACACCCTAAAAGAGAACACTCATGCCCCCATCAATGAATCCAACCAGAGGACCGCGGGGTCCACGCCATACCGGAGGAATCAAACACCTCTCGAAAGAAGGAAGGCAAACCATCCTAAGGCTCATACGCATGGTCGTAAAAGACTACAAGTGGAGTCTGCTGGTGGTCGTGGCTTGCACCTTCATCACACCCGTAGCCACGCTGTCGTCGACACTCTTCACCAAGACGCTTATCGACGACTACATCATCCCGCTGACGCAGGCCGCCCAGCCCGACTACACACCGCTGGCAATGGCCATCGGCAAGCTTGCCGTCATACTCACGGCCGGTGCCCTGTGTGCCTACCTGCAGAGCCGGCTGATGATCAACGTGAGCCAGGGAACCCTGCTCCGACTGCGCCGCGACACGTTCAGCCACATGCAGCAGCTGCCCGTCAACTATTTCGACCAGCATGCCCACGGCGACATCATGTCGGTCTATACCAACGACATCGACACCCTTCGGCAGATGATTTCTACGCTGCCCAACATCTTCTCGTCGGTGGTCACCATCGTCATCACCTTTGCCTCGATGATTGTGCTTTCGTGGCCGCTCACGCTGCTCACCGTCATTATGTCGGTCATCATGATGTACACCACGCGCAAGCTCGGCAACATCTCGGCCAGTCACTTCCGCCGTCAGCAGCAGAGCCTTGGCGAGCTGAACGGATTCGTGGAGGAGATGCTCACCGGACAGAAAGTGGTGAAGACCTTCTGCCATGAGGAAAGCGCCATCGAGCAGTTCAGCCGACTCAACGACCAACTGCGCGACAGTGCCTGCAATGCCAACCGCGTGGCCAATATAGTGATGCCCGTCAACGGCAACCTTTCGAACCTCATCTACGTCATGGCCGCCATCTTCGGAGCCATGCTCGCCCTCAACTACTTCTCGCCGGCCACAACCCAGGGGCTTGCCGTCAGCATCACCATCGGCACCCTGGTCAGTTTCCTCACCCTCATCAAGAATTTCACGCGGCCCGTCAGCGAGATTTCCAACCAAATCAACAGCGTCATCAATGCCGTGGCAGGTGCCGACCGCGTGTTCGCCATCCTTGATGCTCCGGAAGAGAAGGACGACGATGATGCCGACATCCGGCTGGTCAGCGCACAGCTGAAGGACGGCGTCATCACCGAGTCGAAGGAGAAGACCAACATCTGGGCTTGGAAAGACAGCAAGGGAAACTATACCCGTCAGCAGGGCGAGGTTGACTTCTTCGGCGTGGACTTTGCCTACCCGCCAGCCCTCGACAGCAAGCAGCCACCCAAACAGGTGCTTTTCGACATCACGCTCGACACCGAGGCTGGTCAGAAGATTGCCATCGTGGGAGGAACGGGTGCAGGAAAGACCACCATCATCAACCTTATCAACCGATTCTACGACATCCAGAACGGAGTGATCAACTACGACCAACTGCCCATACGCCGTATCTGCAAGGCCGACCTTCGCCGCTCGCTCGGCATTGTGCTGCAGGAGACGCACCTCTTCACCGGGACCGTCATGGAAAACATACGCTACGGACGGCTCGACGCCACCGACGAAGAATGCATCGAGGCCGCAAAGCTGGTCAATGCCGACGACTTCATCCGCCGTCTTGCCAACGGCTATCAGACCGTGCTTACCAGCGACGGCGGCAACCTCTCGCAGGGTGAGCGCCAGCTGCTGGCCATTGCCCGGGCAGCCGTGGCCAATCCCCCCGCACTCATTCTCGACGAGGCCACCTCGAGCATCGACACCCGCACCGAACAGATGGTGCAGCGCGGCATGGACAGCATCATGAAGGGGCGCTCCACCTTTGTCATTGCCCACCGCCTGAGCACCATCCGCAATGCCGACATGATTATCGTGATGGACCATGGCCGAATCATCGAGCGCGGCACCCACAGCGAACTGCTCGCCCAGAAGGGCAAATACTATCAGCTCTATACCGGGAATCAGATTAATTGAGTGATGAGTGAGAAGTGATGAGTGAGAAGTGATAAGTTGTGTTGGCAATAACAAAAAAGCGGAACTACCGTTGGGGTAATTCCGCTTTTTTCATTTTGTCTCTTGCTCCTCTCTCATGTCAATTTGCTGTTTCTTGCTGTCATAAAACTCGTATTGCAAGAAACCGAGTTTCTGAGAGGGGATGATGCGCACGCCAAAGCCGTACTTCATCTGCCACTTGCGCTTCAGGGAAACAAGGCCCTGATTGATGTAGGCAGCCACATACGGGTGGACGTGCAGATAGAACTTTTTCACGCCAATCTTGTTGACCAGGGTGTCAATCTTACGTTCTAACTGGTCGGTGAAAAGAATGCTCGACTTGATTTTTCCGGTGCCGCAGCACGTCGGGCAATCCTCATCAACGTTTACATCCATTGCAGGTCTTACACGCTGTCGCGTGATTTGCATGAGTCCGAACTTCGATAGGGGCAGGATGTTGTGCCTTGCGCGGTCTTTCTGCATGTTCTTGCACATCCGTTCGTAGAGCATCTGCCGGTCTTCGGCCAGGTTCATGTCGATAAAGTCTACGATGATGATGCCACCCATGTCGCGCAGTCGCAGCTGCCTTGCCAGTTCGTCGGCGGCCCCCAGGTTCACTTCGAGCGCGTTGCCCTCCTGTCCTTTTTCCGCTCTTGTGCGGTTGCCGCTGTTCACGTCTACCACGTGCATGGCTTCTGTGTGCTCGATGATGAGATAAGCCCCATGCTTGTAGTTGACGGTCTTGCCGAAGCTCGACTTGATCTGCTTGGTGATGTTGAAATTGTCAAAGATAGGTACCTTACCGGTGTAGAGTTTCACGATGGCCGCCTTTTCAGGGGCGATAAGTGTCACGTAGTCTTTCACTTCCTGGAACACTTGCTCGTCGTTCACATAGATGTTCTCGTAGGAAGGATTGAAGAGGTCGCGCAACATGGCAACGACGCGGCTTCCTTCCTCGTAGACGAGCTGTGGCCGCTGTGTGCTTTTCTGCACCTTGGTAACGGCGTCCTCCCAACGCTTGAAGAGGACTTTCAGTTCGGAGTCGAGCTCGGCCACCCTTTTTCCCTCAGCCACAGTTCTTACGATAACTCCGCAATTGCGGGGCTTGATGCTCTGGATGAGTTGCTTGAGTCGGGCGCGCTCTTCGCCGCTTTTGATTTTAGAAGAGACAGAAACCTTGTCCCCGAATGGAATCAGTACCAGATAACGGCCTGCAAACGACAGTTCGCCTGTCAGTCGTGGCCCTTTGGTAGAAATGGGTTCTTTTACGATTTGCACCAGCACCTCCTGGTCTTTCGTCAACGTGGTGGCGATGCTGCCGTCTTTTGGCAGGTCGGGCAGGTGTGTTGCTTTCTGGAAGGGATAGAGTTTTTTTCTGTCGCTTTCTACCTGTTTGATGTACTTTGCGTAAGAGTTGAATTGGTTTCCCAGGTCAAGATAGTGAAGAAAGGCGTCGCGTTCGTATCCTACGTTCACAAAACTGGCGTTTAGTCCGGCCATCAGCTTTTTCACTTTGGCCACGTAGATGTTTCCAACGGAGAACGATGCAGAGCGGGGTTCGGTCTGGTATTCCACCAGATTCTTGTCTTCCAGCAATGCAATTGAGATCTCTTTCTGTTGGACGTCAATTACTAGTTCGCTGGTCATTTCTTCTGCTCTTGAAGTGGTTTAAGCATAAGAGCAAGTGATTACTTGCTCTTATGACGATTCTTTCTAAGTCTCTTCTTACGCTTGTGCGTAGCCATCTTGTGGCCCTTTTTCTTTTTTCCGTTTGGCATAACTTTAATTATTTATGATGTTAAAGAATAAATTTCTTAATCGTCGGTCTTCACCTCTTCGCCCTTCATTCTGGCCACGAAGCTCTTGGCGGGCTTGAAGCTGGGGAAGTCGTGGGCACCGATTACGATGGTGGTGTTCTTTGAAATGTTGCGTGCGGTCTTCTCGGCGCGATGTTTCACAACGAAGGTGCCGAAACCACGCAAATACACATTCTCTTTCTTCTCGAGCATACTGTTCTTGACAGAATCCATGAACGCCTCTACGGTCATGGCAACGTCCTTGCGAGCGATACCTGTCTTCTGAACGATATCCTCAATAATCTCTGCTTTTGTCATTTCTTATTTGTTATTTCTATTACGATTTTATAATTTCGGGTTGCAAAGATACTGATTTTTGTGAAGATACGAAAATTTATTGATGTTTTTTTCGATTTTTCTTTGCGAAAATTGTTGCAGGATAGGAAATTAGCAGTTCTGTGAGGTCGGCTTTGGTCTTATGAGCCTTCACATTGACGCCGATTTTCAGTCCGCCCAGACGGGGGAAACAATAGTTCAGTCCGATGCGTTCGTAGTAGGGCGCTTCCAGTTCACGCGCCCATGTTCCCATCTTGCGGTAGAGATAGAATCCGAGCGACACGTTGAGCGACAGCTGGTGGTAGAAAGCCTCGTGCTTGGCGGCGATGCCTACCGACCAGGGGCTCACGGTCTCGTCGTAGCCGCGCTGGAGGCTGATTTCCTTGACGCGCTTGTCGTAGTCGCCATAGAACACGTCGACGCCCAGTCCGGTGGCCCATCGGCGGGCATAGCGCCACATCACGTCGGCCGAAGCCGAGTAGGCCATGTAGTGCTTGAAGTCGCCCGTGCGGTAGTCTTCGTCATCGGGATTGGTGTAGAACTGCGTCAGCTGCCATTCTTCGATGAGCGACCTCACACCGGCCGATGCCGAGAGGTTCAGGTACCAGTAGCGGGCGAACGGCTCGCTACGTTTGGGTTGTTCCGCAACCGATGCCTCATAGTAGGGCTGATAGACGATGCCCAGCGATGGCGCCACGATGTTGGCTCCCTTGTTGGGGCGGTCTACGGCTCCGTTGCTGTGATGATAGAAGTCGAGCCCAAGGCGCAGTCCCCAGTCGTGGGCAAAGTGGTAGGTGGCATGCACGCCGGCTCCGAAGAAGATGAGCAGGTGCGAGCCTATCAGTTCGTTGTCGATAGCGTCGACCTTATTATATATATAGGGACTGTAGCCGAAGCCCATGTCTAACGTGTAGTCCAATTCCCAATGGCGGCGGCGCACCAGCGGCCGGGCAAACTCGCCATAGAGGCTAAGGATGTTTCCCATGCGCGAGTCGTAGCCTACTTCCTTCAGCGCGTTTTCGTCCTCGCCCCAGAACTCGATGCCCTTGTGGGTGGTGATGCCGTGGTTGAAGCTCCAGCGCAGTCCGGCCGAGAGGGTGGGGTAGCCGTAGTCGCTGGCATAGGCGTCGCTGTCGGTGGGCAGCGTGGCCCGTGTCAGTTTCAGGTCGGCAGCCCAGTTCCGTGTGCCCTTCTGCCATTTCTTTTGCCACTCGTCAACGGCGATGGCGCGCCCCGGCATCACGGTCAGCGATGCTCCCCAGTGCCTAATGGAGTCGGCCTCAGTCGCCTCGTTGACGGCTGAATAGCTGCGGGCGGGCACGATAAGCCCTGCCGTGAGCAGTAGAAGGAATATGGACAGACGTATTTTCATTGCTAACTTGAGTGCAAAGTTACTCAAATTTATGAACAATGATGCATGAAGGGTGATTTTATTTGGTTTTGTTCTCGCTTAATCGTAACTTTACGTCGTTCCTCCGTGAAGTTACTTGCGCTCGACAAAGCAAAATAAAGCTAGGCTTTTTTTGGGTTTTGTTCTCGCTTAATCGTAACTTTACGTCGTTCCTCCGTGAAGTTACTTGCATTCGGAAATAAAAAGAAAAGCAAGCTTTCCTTTTGTATTTCACTCATTTAATCGTAACTTTGCAACCAAAGAAATATTGGAAAGATGAGCAAAGTGAGAATCACGGCCGTCCGTCAGACGGTTTATACTGACTTGATGGCCCAGTACGAGAATCCTATCAGCCACGCCTGCGATGTCAGCATGGGGCAGCAATGGGTGTCGGTAGACGGTCGTTGCCCCGAAGGAATGTGCCCGTCGGCATGGTCGTCGATGCGCGAGTTCGTGGAGTCGCTGGCCCGCGGCGAAGGTAACTTCTACGATGGTTGGATGAAGAACCCGATGAGTGCCATGATTAGCTGCAACGATGGCTTCCGTCCCGTTAGCTTTTATATTGAGCGGATTGAAGAAAGTGATTGACTTTCAAATGATTTAGAACTCCCCTCCCATCGTAGGGGAGGGGCAAGGGGTGGGGTCAGTATTCAGAAATATCAGCTGATGAAATAGGCGGCTATCAAGGATTACAGACCCCACCCCTAACCCCTCCCCTTGAGGGGCGGGGAGTATTATTACGACTTACGGACAGATTGGGCGGGGAGTATTGTTACCCCATCACATCAGTTTCACGATGGCATACGATGTGGGCGGCATCTTGACCGTCACCTCGCCCGTCTTCTTGTTGCGGCTGATGGGGAAGGAGTCGCCGCAGAGCGTCTTGAATTTCCTGAACTTAATGTTGACGGGGAACGTGGCCTCGGAGGCTGCGGCCCTCGGGTTGAGCATCACCAGCACCACGTCTTTTCCGGCTGCACGGGCATAGACGAAGGGATAGGCTGAAACGGTGGCATCGGCTGCCGGATGGATGGGCACAAACTCGGCATAGTTGGCCAGTGCGGGCTCGCTGTGGTGCAGGGCAATCAGCCGGCGCGTCTTGTTCAGCAGCGAGTTGGGGTTCTTCTCCTGTGCAGCCACGTTGGGTGCATCGGCCGAGGGGTCAACGGGCAGGTAGAGCTGCTCGGGCTGAGCGTCAGAGAATCCCAGGTTCTTGCCTCCGCTCCATTGCATCGGGGTTCGTGCGCCGTTGCGGGGCTGGTAGGCACCCTCCACCTGAGGCCAGTCGTTGGGCTGCTGTCGCATGCCGATTTCGTTGCCGTAGTAGAGGAATGGCACGCCGGGCATGGTGAACCCGAAGGCATAGATGATTTCCAGTTCCTTGTCGGTGCGTCGGTTGCCCAGTCGGGCATTGTCGTGGTTGCCCAGCGGCAGGCTGATGTAGCCCTTGCCCACGGTCTTGGTGTACTGGTCCATGTAGCTCTTCAGGAAGGCCGTGATGTCGCCCTTACCCTCGGCGTCGAAGTAGCTGTGGCCCTCGCTCACGCCGTTCAGTATGCGCCAGCTCTCCTTCTGGAACAGGTCGTTGTAGCCGTTGAACCAGTGGAAGAAATCCACGTGGAAGCAGTTGTCGAGCGCATCGGCGGGGTACGACCACTCGGCCACCATGAATCCCTCGGGATACTCTTTCTCGAGCAGCTGGCGTATCTCGCGCCAGAAGAGCTTCGTCTCGTTCTCGTTGGTGTTGAAGAACTGCTCGTTGCCCCTCACGCGGCGCGTCTTCACTAGTGCTCCGGCCATGTCGGCACGGAATCCGTCGGCACCCATGTCCATCCAGAAGCGCAGCACCTTCTTCAGGTCCTCGCGCATGGCCATCACGTCGGGGTGGTTCGTGGGCAGCTGCCAGGGCTGTTCGGGGTCGGGGTTGGCAAACCCGAAGTTCAGCGCCGGCTGGCACCAGTAGAAGTTGCGCATGAACTGGCCGTTGCGCTGTCCGTAGCCCTTGATGAACTGTCCGGCAAACTCTCGTGGCGGGTCCACCCAGTTGGTCTCCGTCCAGATGTAGTAGTTGGAGTACTTGTTGGGCTTCTGCTTCTGCGACTCCACGAACCACGGATTGTCAATCGACGTGTAGCTCACCACATAGTCGAAGATGACGTGCATGCCGCGTTTGTGGGCTTCGTCGAACAGTCGGCGTGCATCGTCGTTGGTGCCGTATCGCGGGGCTATCTTGTAGTAGTCGCGAATGTCGTAGCCGGCATCCATGAAGGGCGAGTCGAAGAAGGGGTTCAGCCAGATGGCATCTACGCCAAGACTCTTCACGTAGTCGAGCTTGCTGATGATGCCCTGCAGGTCGCCGATGCCGTCGCCGTCGGAGTCGCAGAAGGTCTGCGGATATATCTGGTAGAACACGGCATTGCGTGCCCATTCGGGCGTCTTCGGGATGCTGTAGTTCCCGGTTATGTTTTGTGCCGCGATGCTCAGCGACAGGGCGGCCAGGGCTGTCATGATGTACTTTCTCATAGACGCGTGTTCAGGGGCTGTTAGTGGGGTTTTCTTTGCTACAAAGTTACGAAAATTCGGCGGTTTCTGCAAATTTTCCAGCCGGTATTTTTAGCCCCGAAAAGGCGGTTTTCCCGCTTCTTCCTGTGTGTTAGGGCATTACGGCGCAATCTTTTTTCACTATAATCAAATGGCATTCTGACGGTGACCGTTTCGTTCACCGTCGGCATTTCTTCAGGCGGCAGAAACGGGATATCTGACAGAACGGTTTGTTCAGGCAGGTAGTGAGTGATGGGGTATCGATTCGTTACTCCGTGTTATCGTTTCATAGGCAGTAGCAAAGGGGATACCGTTTTGGCCCCCCCCCCTTGACGCGGAAGGGGTGAACGTTTTGGGCACCCTATGGTAAAATTCACATCGGGGTTGTACAAAAAATCACATTTTCACATTCACATTTTCACTTTTATAGTCATTGCAATTCACAAAAACCGAGAAAAAAGATTTATATTTATATATATATTTATAAATATA
>JAFWQT010000147.1 GCA_017508965.1 Prevotella sp.
GAACCACCCAGAGAAGTATCATGTCAAACAGATTATAAAGTTCGGTGATTACAATATAGGCAGGGAAGGGCATTTGTTAACTCTCCCCAGCTATATGCAGTTCCTGCTGAACTTGCAACCAGAAGAAATCGTGCTTGAACCGATGGACATTGATGAAATTAACCGTATGGCATCAGAGTTCCTGGGGCAATAGTTTTAAAATATCTAAAAGTAGTCGAAGTGGCAAAAATGGTCGGATATTTTGAGGAAATCGGGTGCAGGATGTGCAGTTCATGCTCATAATGTTTCCCAAATGTTTCCCCGGTTCACTGTAATGTACTGATAATCAGTGCTCGTTAGCCGTCGTGCTGACTGCTGTCGAGGAATAATCGAAATTGATTATCCGCAATCATCCAATAGCACCCCGAAAGGGTAATGAGCTCTAAGCCCAGGGCTAAGGGCTTGTTGACCTTTCTTGCGTCCCTTCGGTAGCGACCAGAGGTCGAGCACAGGCCACCTATCGGGTACATCGGATAATCATGTAACTACTCATGCACCAGGGGGTGCTCCTATATTACAAACATGTAATTTAGGTTTCGCTCGTTGGGGCCAGCGTGGTAAACTGAGAGTTACGTGGGCTGCAGTGTTCATTCGCTTGCGAAAAGGCTACCTTCCGGCGACAAAAGCGACAAAACTACATCACGTCATTTCCTCATTACTCATGATTGCCTTCGTTGCTTGAATGGTTTGCTGCATTTTTGCGAAGAAAATGCTTAAAGATAAAGATTTCGCCTGTGATGTGTAGTTTATTGGGAAATACTTTGTACCTTTGCGGTGAAAATTTGAATGACGATGGCAATAGAAGATGCAATATTCAGGCGCTCGGAGCTGCTTCTGGGCAGCGAGGCGATGGAGCGGATAGCCCAGACGCGGGTGATCATCTTTGGCGTGGGCGGCGTAGGGTCGTGGTGCGCTGAGAGTCTTATTCGCAGCGGCATCAGGCGGTTGACGATTGTAGACAGCGACCGCGTGTGTATTACCAACATCAACCGGCAGTTGATGGCGACCACCAAGACGGTGGGGCAGGTGAAGGTGGAAGCCCTCAGAGAGCGTCTGCTCACCATCAACCCGCAGGCGGAGATTACGGCTTTGCAGAAGATTTTCACCCAGGAGACGTCGGCATCGTTCGGCATCGACAGCTACGACTACATCATCGATGCCATCGACTCGCTGAAGGACAAGGCGCTGCTTATCCTCATGGCGTGCCAGACGAAGGCCAGGCTCTTCTCGTCGATGGGCGCCGCTTTGAAGATGTCGCCCACGCGCATTCAGGTGACGGAGTTCTGGAAGGTGAAGGGCGACCCTCTGGCACGTGCGCTCCGCAAGAAATTCAAGAGCCAAGGACTGTTCCCGAAGCGCAAATTCCAGTGCGTATATAGCGACGAACTGCTGACCAACCGCGGCCACAACGCCACCTGCGGCACAGAGCAGTGTATGTGCCCCAAGGCCAAGATGGGACCCGGAGACCCCTCGCTGCTCAACCACGAGTGGTGCTCGTCAAAGGCTCAGATCAATGGCACGATGGCTCATGTCACCGCCATCTTCGGCTTCACGCTGGCAGGGTTGGTCCTTCAGGATGTCATGAACTTTGCTTGATGATTCATATCACGTACTCCACGCCCTCGCTGGTCAGCATGTGCTGCATGAAATAAACAATCTGCTTGCGCCACCATGCCCAGTCGTGGGCTACATCGTGTCCCCAGTAGTCAATCCATGCGGCGACGTTCTTTTCGCGCAGCAGGGCATCCATCTGTCGGGTGCTCTCCAAGAGGTCATTCTCCCAAGCACCCTGTCCCACGCACATCACAATGCGGCGGTGGCGGTAGATGTCCCAATAAGGATGATCGGCGGGCATCGAGCGCAGGAAGTCGTAGGGCGAATTGTCGTAGATGAGCGGGTCGCTGTAGTTGGGGAAGAAATAGCCCGCATAGTAGAGACCGCTCAGCGCCAACAGCGTATCAAACAAATCGGGGCGGCGGAAGAAGAAGTTTCCGGCATGGAAACCGCCCATGCTGCAGCCCGTCACAATGAATGTCTCGTCGGGGCGGCGGCGTACTTCGGGGATGAGTTCGTCGGTGATGTAGTGAAACCACTGTTCGTGTAGTGCTATTCGTCGGTGATGGTCGCCCTGCATGTCGCTCCACGTCTCGCGGTCGATGCTGTCGACGCAGATGAGCCGGATGAGTCCGTGGTCGATGTAGCCAGAGAGCACGCCAACCATGTCGAAGTCCTGATAGTCGTAGAAACGTCCGTCCTGCGACGGGAAGACCAGCACGGGATGCCCCTCGGTGCCGTAGGTCTTGTATTCCATGTCACGACTGAGGGCATTGCTGTATTTCTTTACGTAGTTGATGTTCATTGCTTTGCGTGTACATAATAGATAAACTCCTGCACCTCGTCCATTGTGTTGAGTCGTACGGTATACATCTGCTGCCCCATGGCCGCCGAGAACAGCTCCGGCATGCGCTCACACATCATCAGTTGTCCGCTGTAGCGGTTTCTCACCTCGTTGTGGCTGTGGCGGTAGCGATAGATGTCGCGTCGGCTGGCGAAGGCGCAGTAATAAGGCTTTCCTTCCTCGGTGCGCAATTCGTCGAAGGCCACCATATCGGCCCATACCTTATAAACATCTGCCGAGTGGGCATAGTTGATCATGTCGGGCGTGTAGCCTCCCGCCGGGCGCATATTCACTTCAAGAGCCACGAAGTCGCCGATGTCGCCAAGCCCAGGACGCTCGCTGTCGAGTCGGAAGAACTCTAAGTGCACGAACCGGCTCACCACCCCGAAGGCCTTCACCGTGCGGCGGCCCAGCTGTCGCAGGGGTTCCGGCATCTCCTTATCGACGTAGTATGACAGATCGAGCTTCAGGTTTACGATGTCCATGATGGACGGCGGCCAGACGGTCATTGCTTCAAACAACGGCTCGCCCTTGCTGTCGATGACAGCATCGTATGAGCATATCTCACCCGTGATGAACTCTTCGACCACGTATTGGTTGGCGCGCGGTTCCTTAACATAGAAATCGGCCAACTCGGCCCTACTGTTAATCTTGTAAGTACCGCTGGCCCCCACGCCCACGTCGGGCTTGGCTATGATGGGATAGCCCACCTCGGCGGCAAACTTGCTGACGGCCTCGATACCATTCGAAGCCAATGTCTGCCGTGCCGTCGGGATGCCGCTTTCCAGATAGTGCTTTTTCATCTCCTTCTTCTCCTTGATGCTGCTGATGCTGCTGCTCTGTATACCCGTCGCGACGTTAAAGTCCGTCCGCAGCCGCGCGTCCTGCTCCAGCCAGTATTCGTTGTTTGATTCTATCCAGTCGATGCGTCCGTGGCGGTAGGCGAAGTAGGCCACGCCGCGGTACACCTCTTCGTAGTTCTCCAGCGAGCCCACGCGGTAGTACTCCGTCAGCGACTGCTTAAGCTCAGGCTGCAAGTGCTCGTAGGGCACGTCGGCAATGGCCAGCACAGTCACGCCGTTCTGGCTGAGCCGCTGGCAGAACTGCCAGTAAGTATGCGGGAAATGAGGAGATATAAATACAAAATTCATTTTACCAATATGAACATTTTTCGGTGCAAAGATACAGGTTTTAGACGAAACCTCCAAATTAAGGCCGAAAATAAGAAAAATCCGCTTTAATTCGCATTAAAGCAGATTTTCTTTCCGATATTTCCAAACATGAGCATTGCTAACAGAATAATTTTCTGCCAGCGATGCCCAACCTCCTGATGTGTGGTTCGCAGGCCGAGGACAATAGCTATTTCTTTTCCTCTTTCACCTCAGTGGCTTTATATTTTATTTTCTCAAACCCGGCAATGATGTTCTGCACATTGGTTTTGTCGGCATCATACTTTATGGTGACCGTTTTTTTCTCAAGATTGGTCTTGATGGTCTTGATGCCTTTTTCAAAGCGGATGTTGTTTTTGATTTTCTTCTCGCAATTCTGGCAATGCATCTCTGGCTGGGTTGTCAAGACTACGGTCTTGATGTCCTTGGCTAATAATGCTACGCTAAATGATAAGGCAAAAATGATAAATGATAAACGCTTCATAACTCGAATATTTAAATGAATCAAATCTTGTTCCAATTCAGTCTAATGCCAATATAGCCGATTGTTCCATGCACGGGGCCCCAAATCAAGGTAGAGTCGAAGTTCGGCCCCCAAGGGTCGTCGGCTCCTATGACAGGATTTTTCTGCTTGAAATTTGTGATGTTCTCTCCTCCCACGTAGATGCTCCAGAAACGGAAGAAGCGGGTAATCTGAGCGCTGAGTTGTTCATAGCCCTTATAGCGGGCTGGCCATGAGGGGAAACCGTCGGCCGTGGCGTAGGGCGTTGGCATACGACCGCCGCCGTTCAGCTGGAGGGTGACATCGAACTGCCATTTGCCGAGGCCGGGGGCATAGGAGGCGGTGACAAGTCCCTTGTATTTATTTGTCAACGGCTTTTCGTTGAGCACACCGCCATAGGTCGATTTTACGTTTGACCGCCGATAGGTGGCAGTCAGAGTGAAGCCCTCGAATAAGGGATATGACGCTTCTGCCTGCCAGGTATGAGAATAGCTTTCGCCGTCAAGATTGGAGAAACGTACGGTATGCGGGTCAGCATCGAAATCGATGACGGCCTGATGGAGGAAGGTGGTGTAATAATACTCCGCATTCAGCTCCAGTTTCTTTTCTCCCACAGGAATGCTGAGGGCGGCACTAAGCCCGTAGTTCCAAGCCTCTTCCTGGTCCAGGTCAGGGTCGACTACCACATGCCGACCGCTGGCCAGCAAATAGTGGTTCTCTGCCAGTGGGTGAACAGTGCGCCAGCCTTTACCTATGGAACCCCGGAGGGTCAGAAAGCCGTTGGGCGAATATTTCAGATGCATTCTCGGAGTGAGGAATCCGCCGTAGATGCTGCTGTGGTCCCACCGCAGACCACCCATCACAACGAGCCTTTCTCCCAGCTTGTAGGTATATTGGGCGTAGAGGCCTGGGGTGGTTTCGGAAGGAAATTCGCTTAAATAGTCGTAGTTCAGGCTGACGCCCGTGGATAGGCTGTGGTGTTCGCTGAAGTCAGTCTCAAACATCAGCGAGGCATAGCCATTGCGCTGGTCTGCATGATAGCTTTTTTGTCCATATTCCGCATCAGCGTGGTGGAGCGAACCTGAGAGAATGAGCGCCACGTTCGATGCGTGTTCCTCGTTGAATATATAGGCATTCTTGACAAAGGCCTCATAGCGCTCGTTGGTGATGTCGATGAGATAGGGGTGAGTGGTAAGGGGTGAATGGTGAGCCAGCTGTCCGCCTTCCCTGTGCTCCTTTAGTCCTTTCACCGAGGCCTGGAAAATGTAGTAATCGCCCATCCATGCCCATCGGCTCTGCAGTAAGCCTTGCTTTATTTTGGGCATGTCTGCGAAACCGTCACCGTTGGCATCATGCGCCTTGCCGGGCATCTCGTAGTGCCCCAACAAGGCGGTGCTCCACCGCTTCGACAGCTGGAGGTTTCCACCGAGGTTAGCCTCAAGTTTTCCCTTCGTGTTATAATAGAGGTTCGCATCGGCAAAGGGCGTTGCCTGCGGTTTCTTGAACTCCACGTTAATCTGTCCGGTGATGCTCTCGTGGCCATTCTTCACCGACGATGCACCCTTCGACACCTGTATGCTTTGCATCCATGGTCCAGGAATATAGCCCAATGCAAAGGGGGTTGCCAGTCCCCGATAGTTAGGAATGTTTTCCGTCAGCATCTGCACATACGTGCCACTCAGTCCTAACAGCCTTATCTGCCGTGCGCCGGTGGCTGCATCGGCATAGTTCACATCCACCGACGGGTTGGTGGTGAAGCTTTCGCCAAGATTGCAGCAGGCAGCACGCAGCAGTTCCTTCGAACTGATGATTTCGGTGTTGCCGACAGCCGAAGCTCTTACCCGGTTAACGCCGTTGGCCGTCACTGTCACTTCCCTAAGCTCCTGCCCCACGAGGCTGTCTGCCCTCAGCGAGTCTGCCACCTGCGCACAGAGCGAGGTGGAAGTCAGAAGTGCCAGTAGTGTCAGTGTTGTTTTCACGGGTGCAAAGGTACGGCTTTTTTCCGAAATGCACGAAGCATTTTTGCAATTATTGCAAAAAGGGCGGTGCCGATGACACTGGCAGTCAAAGGTGACTCTCTTTTTCCACCACCTCACCATTCAGTATCTTGAAGGAGTTCAGGCGGGGCTCGCCATTGAGCAGCGAGAGGATGGCGTAGCGGATGGTGGGGTCGTTGGCTAAGCGCAAATCTTCCTGCGAGGGTCGAGAGGGCGAGGCGGGATGCGAGTGCCAGTTGGCGAGAATCTTCAGGCCCTTGCTGCGAGCGTATTTCAGGGCGGCAAACTGTTCCTTCGGGGCGAAGGAGAAGTGCTCGGGCGAGTGGTCAGTATTCTCCATCGGGTAGTTCTCGACGACAGTGCCACCACCTGCCTCACAGTCAGGTGCGAGAAGTGGGGAGATGGAGGGAGTGCCCAGCAGATAGCCGCACGACTCGTTGGGCGCATCCCGTAAGGCTTGCTCTATCAGCTCTTGGATAATAGTCTCTGGTATGTACATGGTGGTGGGTGTTAGGTGATGTGTGTTATTTGTGCAGGTCGCAGGCTGCCTGCTCGTAGTCGATGAGTTCCGTGACGGTGGGGTTGTTACCACAGATGGCACATGAGGGGCGCTGGCGCACAGGGATGGTGCGGAACTGCATGGTCTTGGCGTCGAAAGTGAGCAGACGATTGGTGAGTAGTTGGCCGATGCCCGTGAAGTACTTCAGCGTTTCGGCGGCTTGGATGGTGCCCAGCATGCCGGCGATGGCACCGAGGACACCTGCCTGCGAGCAAGTGGGCACGGCTCCTGCGGGAGGCGGCTCCTTGAACATGCAACGGTAGCAGGCTGTGCCAGGCAGATGGGTGAAGGTTTGTCCGTTGAAACGCAGGATGCCGCCATGCGAGAACGGCTTGCCCGCCATCACACAAGCGTCGTTGATGAGGAACTTCACGGGGAAGTTGTCGGTGCCGTCAACGATGAAGTCATATTGCTTGATGATGTCGAGCGCGTTTGTCGAGTCGAGGAACTCATAGTAGGTATCCACTTTCACGTCAGGGTTGATGGCCTTGATCTTCTCCTTTGCACTCTGTACTTTCGGCACTCCCACGTCTTTCGTGAAGTGAATGACCTGGCGTTGGAGATTGCTCAAGTCAACGACATCAGCATCCACGATGCCAATCGTACCAATGCCCGCTGCAGCGAGGTAGAGAGACACGGGAGCACCCAATCCGCCGGCACCCACTACGAGTACACGGGCGTTCATGATTTTCTCCTGGCCCTCCACACCAACATCCTGCAGGAGGATGTGCCGCGAGTAGCGCTGTATCTGTTCTTCTGTAAAGTCAATCATAATGTGCCTCCTCCCATGAAATACAGGAAATCCAC
>JAFWQT010000148.1 GCA_017508965.1 Prevotella sp.
AGTGTCCTTTTCGGGTGTTTCGGCCAGCAACTTTGCAATCTGCCATTCATCTTCTTGTGTGATGTTTTTTTCGCCGATGCTACGCAATGCCTGTACCAGTTCTTGCATTAACTTCCCTCTAAAGGCAAAATTCCTTGGTGCCCCATGTTTTAAGGTAACAGTCCTATTTCCAAGACTCAGTTTTCTACCAGAGCCGGTAGTCAGGAAACTTGTATTCATGGGAACCTGGGTAGAGAATCCGAGACGATTTGCGGCAGTGGCTCCCGTAGGAATGATTACTGCCTTGTCTCTTTTGGCAATCTCTGTCACCAGTTCAAAGGCAGAAGGGTATAAGACACCGAAGCGAGTCTTTCGTGCCTTGACATAGACCCCCTTTGCTATACGGCTGATAATACCTTCCTTCTCAAAGATTGCTAATAGTTTCGTGACATACTCCACATCATATTGGGGAAAGGATGACACGAAGTAAACCTCTCCAAACTTGCCATGGGCAATTTTGCTCCTAATCTTGTTAACTACAGCGTCTTGCATATAGATATTGGTTTGATTTTGGTCGGAATGATTGCAAATATTTCCGACCGCAAAGATACTGTTTTTCTTTTAAATGGCAATGTTTTTTCCTTGAAATTTTGTTTTCTTGGCTGAAAACGAGAACTGCAGGACCCTGACCAAGGTAATCATTGGTGGTGGCGTAAGAAACATATATTCACATGTTTTTGGCTGGGAGGTGTGTTTCAATTAGCCTTGGCTTGCCGTAGTCTTCGAAATCCTGCTCCGCAATCCATTGATAGTCGGGAGGAAGCGACGGACGCTCGTTGGTTTCCATCAGATAGAAATCGGCCAGGATAACACGATGGGTGAGTACGTGCTTTACTTCGCCATAAAGTTTCACCGAACGTTGTTTGAACAGGCTAATGGTGTCGTGGGGGAACAGCTCTGTGCCATCGTCTTCGAGCAACACGGGTTCCCACAATCCCTTCCAAATATCGGCAGCTGAACGCCGATGAATGGCTATGAAAGTCTGGCCGGTGGCATCCTTGTATCTGATATATAGGTACGTAAGCCGACGTTCGCGGACCTTCAGCTTGCGAAGTTTCACGGGCAACTGCCCTACACGGCCTGAACGCGAAGCCTCGCAACTCTCCATCAGCGGACAATCGAGGCAATGGGGCGACTGGGGCGTACATTGCAGGGCTCCGAAGTCCATGATGGCCTGGTTGTAGACCGAAAGGGGTTCGGCAGCCACTTCGTTGGCCATAGTGGTGAACACCTTCTTGCCCTCGGTGGTATTGATGGGAGTATCGATACCGAAATAGCGCGCCAGCACCCGATAGACATTGCCGTCCACCACCACGGCACTAATGCCAAAGGCAAACGAGGCGATGGCAGCCGCCGTATAGTCGCCCACTCCCTTCAGTTTCCTAATCTCCTCGAAAGTATCGGGGAAATGCCCCATGGCCACCACCTGACGGGCGGCAAAGAGCAGGTTTCGCGCACGACTATAATAGCCCAGTCCCTGCCATTCGCGCAACACCTCGTCCTCGGAAGCTGCCGCCAAGTCTTCCACCCGCGGCCATCGCCTCATGAACCGTTCCCAATAGGGACGGCCCTGCTCTATGCGCGTCTGCTGGAGTATAATCTCCGAAAGCCAGATGGCATAGGGGTCTGTGGTTTCGCGCCAGGGCAGCTGCCGCCCATTCTGGCGATACCATTCCAAGAGCAAATGGGCGAAAGTTCCTTTCATCAGACTTTATTATTTCAACACAGAGATACAAAGATACAGAGGATAATTTTAGGAGTTTGGGAGTTAATGAATCAACAAAAATCTACGCAAATCCCACAAAAATATTGCTTCAATGATTTATGTCAGATGTTTGAAGATTTTCGTCCTAATATTCTTCACTCTTCACTTTTCACTCTTCACTTTTTCGGGAAATACTGATGCACGGTAAGGCCGAACTCGTTAGAGATGGCATAGATGATATCCATAATCTCGCTCATGTGGTGCTCGTAGTCCTCCCATTTCTTTTGCTTCAGGAAGAAATAGAACTCTACGGGGATGCCGTTGGTGCCGGCCTCTTTCTCGGTGACGAAGTGGGTCATCTTCTCGTTCACGTCGTCGCGTGCCGTAATAGCGCGTTCCATATAACGGCGGAAGAGCGTCAGGTTCACCTGCGGACCTTGCAACTCCGACTCTTTGAAATAACCTTTATCAATCAGTTTGCGGCGCATCTCATCGTCAATCATGCTTACCGAATGTACATCATAGGAGACGCTCCGGCGAACCCTGCGGCCACCGCTCTCCTGCATGCCCTTCCAGTTCTGGAACGACTCGTTGATAAGCGTTTTCGGCGAGATGGTGACGATGGTGTTGTCGAAGTTGCGCACCTTCACGGTGGTGAGCGTCATATCCTCCACCACGCCGTTCACCCCGGCCTTTTCCACCGTAATCCAGTCGCCCTTGCGAAGCATATTGTTCGAGGTGAGATGAATACCCGCCACGAGTCCTGTGATGGTATCCTGGAATACGAGCATCAGTACAGCCGACGTGGCACCCAGTCCGGCAAAGAGCGTCAGCGGACTACGGTCGAGGATGATGGCCACCACCACAATTGTGGCCAGCAGCATCAGGATGATTTTCAGCACACTCGAGAACGAGCGGGCATACTGTTGCATGTTACTCCGGCGCCCTTCGCTCTCGTAGCCCTGGAAGGCATTGATGAGGCACACCACGGTGCGCGTGGTCATCACGGTGATGTAGATGGCCGTGAGGCGCTTCAGGATGTCGAACACCACAGGATACTGATAGAAAACCCACGGCAGCAGTTGCCAGACAACGATGGCAGGCACGATATGGCAGGCCGAGATGAGCACCTGGCGGTTGAACAGCTGGTCGTCCCACTCCACTTCGGTCTTGGCCGTGAGTTTGGTCACCAGGGGCACCAGCAGCCGGCGGCAAAGCCAGTCGCTCAGCCATGCCAGCAGGATGGTGAACACCACCATTGCGATATGCCTCAACAGGGGAATCAGCGATGTGGTGACTCCCGCCATCGAGAGCAGGTCTTCAACATAGATTTTTATTGATTCCATAACAGTTAGGGGTTATTTTTTCTGCGGTGCGACCGCAGAACACCGGACGTCATTCTTCACTCTTCACTTTCTACGGCTTGCACAGCGCCTCGCAGATACGGTCTTGATAGGGACGGATGGTCTTGGCCTTGCGCTGACCCTGGTTGATGATGGAGAAGCAAAGGCGATGACCGTTGGCGGCCGTCAGGTATCCCGCCAGGGCCGAAACTCCCGTCACGGTGCCCGTCTTCGCCTTCACGTTGCCGTGGGCAAACCCTGTGCGCATGCGGTTCTCGAGCGTGCCGTCCACACCCGCTATGGGCATCGAGGGGAGCAGATGGTTGTAGATGTTCGTATTGCGGTAGGCATAGCGCAGGAAGGCCACCTCCAGCTCTGCCGACACATAGTTATATAGCGAGAGGCCCGAACCGTCGGCAATATAATAGTTGCCTGGATTCATGCCCATCTTCTGTATCAGCCGGTTCACCATTGCCCGCCCGGTCTTTGCCGTGGCCTTTCCGCCAGCCGATGCTGCCAGCTGGTAGAACATCGACTCGGCATAAAGGTTGTCCGAATTCTTCATCATGCGGTCCAGTATCTGGTCGATGGTGTGCGCACGGGTGCATATCTCACGGGCTCCTGTGGGCGTCGTGCCGCGCAGGGTATCGCCTATCAGCACGATGCGGGCATTGCGAAGCTCCTGCAAGAAACGGCTCATGAAACGGTCTTTCTTACCCACCAGCAGGGGCGAGAGCGAGGGGTTGTCGTCGTCCCAGCACCATCCTTCGCCCCAGCGGTCGCCGTCCTTCATCGACAGGTCGGCACAAATGTTGCCGCGTATGGTGTCCACCCCCAGCCGCTTCACGCTCTCCACGAAGGCGTTCAGGTCGTCGATGTTGAACGCAGGGTCCATGCCGCCCTTGCAATACAGATTGCCACGCAACACACACGAGTCTACCTTGCCCGTATAGTATAGGCGCGTCCTGAACTGATAGCTGCCGCCCAGCTTGTCGAGCGAGGCCACCGCATTGATCATCTTCATCGTGGATGCAGGACGCATCTGCTGGCGCTCGTTATACTGGTAGATCACGGAGTCTGCCGTCAGGTCGTACACCTGCAGTCCTATCTGCGTGGTCTGGAACTGCCGGCTCAGCAGAATGGCATCCAGCCGTGCCTGCATGTTCTGGGGCCAGGGCAGCGCCACGGGCTCGGCTATGGTGTCCATGGCGACGGTGTCTTCGGTCAGCGAGTCCTCCACGACATTCATTGCCGCCTGATCCACTGCGATATTCATGTTCACCTCCTGTGCAAAAGCCACAGAGACGGACATGAAAAGCATTGAGCATATCAAAAGCAATCTCTCCATAATGCGTGCAAAGGTAATAAAAAAATAAAGCAATGAAGAATGAACGTTGAAGATTTTTCAAAAAACGACCGCTATCGGGCGTTCCCAATAGCGGTTGTCGTGGAGTTCATTCTCCGAAGATTTTCTGCAGCTTCTTCTGCAAGACGTTTCCTCGCAGCCCTCGGCCAACAATCTTGCCCTGCGGGTCGATGAGGATATTGTCGGGGATGGCATCAATCTTGTAGATCGGGGCAGCCGCACAATTCCAGCCCTTCAGGTCGGAGATTTGCAGCCACGGCATCTGCAGCTGTTGGATGGCTTTCACCCAGGCCGCTTTTTTCTGGTCGAACGAGACACCAATCACCTCGAATCCCTTGGCGTGGTATTTGTTGTAGGCCTCGAGCACGTTGGGCATCTCTGCACGGCACGGTCCGCACCACGAAGCCCAGAAATCTACAAGCACCCACTTGCCCGAACCTACCAACTCGCTGATCTTATGCATCTTGCCGTCGGGGTCGGCCATCTCCAGGTCGGTGAACTGTTGGCCTATGAAATCCATCTTCGGGCTGCCATCTTGCTTCATCATCTCAGCTATATCGTCTTTTGCTTTCTTCAGATAAGGGTGGCTGGCAAAGGGCACTTTCTCCTTCACAAGTTCATCGTAGGCCTCCAAACCGTTGTCGAAGAAATACAACTGGGCGAAAGCCAGTGGGATGAGCGTCTGGCGTTCCTCCTTGAATATTTTGTTGGCAAAGGCAATCTGTGCGGTCATCACCTTGTTGTTCTCCTCAGAGAGTTCCTCCAGATGGGCCTGCAGTTGCTCTTCGGTCATCTTGGAAACCTTCTCATAGAAAGCACGGCTGGGGATGCTTGACTCTATGTCGTACCTCGTCAGACGCTCATTCAACGGAGAACCCGTCAGCGTACTGTCGTTGACATTGATGGCCACGGGGGTGCCGTCATTGAAGAACGGTGTCTGCCAGGACTTGCCCTCAGCCCTGACAGCCATTAAGGCATCTTTCGGAGCTGTGCCTTTGAATGAGAACTTGCCACCGGCTACGACCATGCTGTCGAGGGCTTTTTCCGTCAGCTGGTCCATGAGATAGATTTTCTTGCCTTCGCCAGTGTAGGTGCCGCTGACAGAGTAGTTAACCTGTTGTGCCATAGAGGGCACAGCCACCGCCAGGGCGGCCATCAATAATACTTTTTTCATACGTTTATTCTAAATTCAACTTTTTCTTTGCATTCATTATTTTTTTCTCCCACTCCATCGCGTTGTCCAAAACCTCAGCGTCAACCGCCTCTTTGTCGAACGTCTTTTTTTCCATTTCCTCCCTTTTCCGCCTGTAGTTTTCCAAATCCTCGTCGCTGATGCCCATCATCTCCTGGCATTGAGCAATCAGGTGCCGCATATCAGCCACCATGCCATGGCTTATAGCAGCATTGAAGGCATAGTCGAAATCGAGCAGGTTCTTCACATTAGCGAACGGGAAGACCACCGAGAACCGGTTGCGTAGCGTGTCGCATATCATCGTCTCGTAATTCTTTCGGTTCAGATAGAATTGGGCCACATTCTCCGTAAAGAGCACGTTCCCTACCGTGTTGATGGTTTCGATGCTTGTCGAGAAAATGCGCTCGGTGGTCTCCGTGTAGTTAACCATGGGCAGCATACCCCCGAAGTTGAACTTCAGCTTCTGGAATTGCGATGTATCCTCGGCAATCTTCAGCTGGAGCTTCACCGACTCCTGGAGCATGGAGTCGGCCCGTTCGAACTGCTTCAACGAGTTCGACATGTCGTACACCACCATCATCACTATCTCGCGCTTCTCGCGCTGCTTCTTGTTATTGTCGATGATGGCCGACGTGCCGAAGGTGAGCGCGATAGATACCGTGGTGGCCAGGATAGACAGCAGAAACTGCTTCAAGGTACCCATTCCGCTCCCCATCTTCATACTCTTAGGGGTATGTAGTTTTATGTTCATTAATGAAAAATATATACTAATTGCGTGCAAAGATATACGAAATGAGCGTAAAAACCAAATTTATTTGGATTTTTTCCGAATGCTAAAAACATTGACGCTTTGCGCCGTTTATTTTGGCGCTCGGCCACCGATGCAAGCAGCATAGCACTCACTAAACATTTTGAGCCCCTTAACAAGGGGCGGCTCTAAAGCAGGGATATAATTAAATCTTTTGTTTTGTCCTCGCTAAATCGTATCTTTACGTCTCTTCGAGCCGTCAAGATAGGTTGCATCTCAACAATAAAAATAAATGAATTTATTTTGTATTGTCTTCGAATTGCACTATCTTTGCACCAATAAACCTGAAAACAAAAATATGGTACACAAATACGATTTCCTCATTATCGGTGCAGGAGTGGCCGGTATGAGCTATGCCCTGAAAGTGGCAAGAGAGAAAAAAGGCAAGATTTGCATGATTTGCAAGACCAGCCTTGAAGAGGCCAACACATCGTTTGCACAGGGAGGTGTAGCCTCGGTAACCAACCTTGAGCTCGATAACTTCGACAAGCACATCGAGGACACGATGGTGGCAGGCGACTATATCTCTGACCGCGCCGCCGTGGAGCAGGTGGTGAGAAACGCGCCTGCCCAGATTCAGGAACTCGTCAACTGGGGCGTGAACTTCGACCGCAAGGAAGACGGCTCGTTCGACCTTCACCGTGAGGGAGGACACTCGGAGTTCCGAATCCTGCACCATGCCGATGATACGGGTGCCGAGATACAACGCGGACTGATGGAAGCCGTGCGCAAGAATCCCGACATCGACGTGAAGGAAAACCACTTCGCCGTGGAAATCATCACCCAGCACCACCTGGGAGCACGCGTCACACGCCGCACGCCCTACATCAACTGCTACGGGGCCTACGTGCTGAACCCCGACACGCAAAAGGTGGACACCTATCTCTCGAAGGTCACCGTGATGTGTACGGGAGGTTGCGGAGCCGTGTACCTGACCACTTCGAACCCCGTCATCGCTACGGGCGACGGTATCGCCATGGTCTATCGTGCCAAGGGAACGGTGGCCGACATGGAGTTCGTGCAGTTCCATCCCACGGTGCTGCATAATCCCAACGAGACGCATCCCGCCTACCTCATCACCGAGGCCATGCGCGGCTACGGAGGCATCCTGCGTCTGCCCACGGGCGAAAGCTTCATGGAGAAATACGACGAGCGACTCTCGCTGGCTCCGCGCGACATCGTGGCACGTGCCATAGACAAGGAGATGAAGATTCACGGCATTGACCATGTGTGCCTGGACGTCACCCACAAAGACCCCGCCGAGACGCGCCACCACTTCCCGAACATCTACCAGAAGTGCCTTTCAATAGGTCTGGACATCACCACCGACTACATCCCCGTGCGCCCCGCAGCCCACTATATGTGCGGCGGCATCAAGGTGGACCTGAACGGATGCTCATCCATCGACCGCCTGTATGCCCTCGGCGAATGTTCGTGCACAGGTCTGCATGGCGGCAACCGTCTGGCCTCGAACTCGCTCATCGAAGCCGTGGTGTATGCCGACGCGGCTGCCAAGCACTCGCTGGCTCATGTGGATGAATACGACTTCAACGAGAAGGTGCCCGAATGGAACGACGAGGGCACGATGACCAACGAGGAGAAGGTGCTGATCACCCAGAGCATCAGGGAGGTGAACCAGATTATGTCGAACTATGTGGGCATCGTGCGATCAGACCTCCGACTGAAGCGCGCCTGGGACCGTCTGGACATGCTCTACGAAGAGACTGAGAACCTGTTCAAGCGCGTGAAGGCCTCGAAGGACATCTGCGAACTGCGCAACATGATCAACGTGGGCTATCTCATCACCCGCTGGGCCATAGAGCGCAAGGAGTGCCGCGGACTGCACTTCACCACCGACTATCCGGTGCATGCGTATGACAAGTAAAACCAAAAAATAAGGCTCTCAATCGAGAGCCTTATTTTTTTTAATAGAGAACCAAAGCGAATATTATAAACAACAGCATTAACAAATTGAAGATACTAAGTAGATGAAAATACTATCATCCAACCTATAGTAATCAGTAAGAACATACAGCTATTTGTGGGACTAAAAAATTGTCAAGCAATTGAACAACCTGATATTGGATGGTTCACACGAAAACAAGAAAAAACGCTGCAAAGTGTACGAAAAAAAAGCTATTTTTAGCCAATTTAAACTTTCTTAGAAAAAATATTTGTGGAAGAAGCAAATAATTTGTATATTTGCATAGTATTGTTATTTTACAACCCACAATCTGCTGACAATGAGACGACTCTTTTTCATTCTTGCAAGTATAATGCTGACAATGGCCGTCATGGCTGAAGGCATCGACCGCAATGCTGCCTTGCTGAAGGCGCAGAAGTTCATGCCCGGTAAGGATTTCACGATGGGAAAGGCACCGGCCAAGGCGCGCGCGAAAGCTCCGCAAAAGAACGATGCTTACTATGTGTTTAACGCGAAGGACAACGGTGGTTTCGTCATCGTGTCAGGCGACGACCGCACGGAGGAGATTTTGTGCTATTCAGAGCATGGTAATCTCGATGTCGATAAGACGCCCGATAACATGAAATGGTGGCTCGATGAACTCGCCCGCCAGATAGAGTCGTTGGGCATGTATCTGAAAGCTGCTCCCCATCGGGCTCCCTCGGCAGCCATCGCACCTCTCATCAAGTCAAAGTGGAGCCAACATGCCCCCTATAATTACATGTGCCCTGACGGCAACCATGTGGACTACGACGAGTCTGGCTACAATACCGAGAACCGCTGCGTCACTGGCTGCGTGGCAACCGCCATGGCGCAAATCATGTACTATTGGAAGTGGCCAAAGACGTGTCCTTCCCTGGACGCCTACGAAGTTAGCACGGGCAAAACCCTCAAGGGACTGCCTGCCACCACCTTCAAGTGGGACAAGATGAAGGATTCCTATGGCTGGGAAGAGACGGGGGCATCGGCCAACGCTGTGGCAGAACTGTTACGCTATTGCGGTCAGGCAGTACATATGGGGTACAGTCCTTCTGGCTCTGGAGCAGCCGTTTCTGCTAACGTCATGGCATCCATATTCCAATATAGCCCTAACAGCCATGATCTATTTCGCGATAACTATTCCGTCAGTCGTTGGGAGTCCATCATCTACGAGGAATTGGCCAACCGACGACCAGTTTTGTATGATGGAGGTAGCAATAGTGGTGCACATCAGTTTATTGTCGACGGCTACGATGGTGCCGGTCTCTTCCACTTCAACTGGGGATGGGGTGGTGGTTTAGACTGCTACGGTGTGCTATCGTTGGCCGACCCCTATGGGGATGGAAACGGTTTTCATTATGGACAGGGAGCTATAATAGGTGTAAAGCCTGCCGAGAACGGTGAGGTGATGATGCCTTTTATGTATAGTTGGATCAATAATAATGTGCCTGCTGCCACCTATAGCCGATCGGCATCGGCTGACAACTTTACCAGCGTTTCACTTAATGGTCAGGTATTTACTCGGTATACGCTTGAGCCAACCTCTTCGATCGATGTAGAGATGGGCTGGGGGCTGTTTCAGGACGATAGAATGCTTCAGTTGCTTGATAGCAAGACCATGACTTTCGAAGCCTCTTCCCGGTGGGGTAACTATTATGAATACAATGCAACCGCGTCGTTTGGTGCGGGTTTGGCTGACGGCTTGTATGAACTGTCGCATGTCTATCGCTTTTCCAACGATACGGAGTGGGAGCCCTGTCATCTTGATGGTAATAAGTTTTGGGCTGAGATAAAGGGCAATACGCTGAAGGTGTTCGTGCCCAATCCCGATAACATGTCGTTTACTGTGAACTCCCTCACCACGTCCGACGAGCCTATCGCAACCGAAACTGTCAGCGTGAATGTCAACATCACCAATACGGGAGAGTCGAAAGAGGAAATTGTCAGCTTGTGGATTCAGAAACCAGGTGATGAACAATGGACAAACATTTCTAAGACCTCCTATTATGTTGATCCGAACAAGAGAGCTGATGTAACCACGTCGTTCGTTCCTGACATAGCAGGAGTATATCAGCTGAAGATTACCATGGGCAGTTCAGAGGAAGCCCTTGCAACGGCTACTGTGAAAGTGGCTACTTTTGAGCAGATTGTCATCGACGGAATAACCTATCGATGCATACCCGACTATCGGAAGGCTGCCGTTATCAATGATGGAAAGAATAATCATGACATAAGCGGAGACGTGACAATCCTTCAAAAGGTAACCGCCAGCGGTGTAGACTGCCAGGTCACCAGCATTGGCTACAGAGCATTCGAAGATTGGTATCAAATCATATCGGTGACTATTCCTGAAGGGGTGACGTCCATCGAAAACAATGCCTTCGCCTATTGCTCCAATCTCAATAAAGTAGTGCTGCCGTCTACCGTCACCCGATTTGGTGAGAGTGTCTTCTGGGATTGCAGTCATCTCTCGGCAGTATGCTCTTATATCCAGAACCCTCCTGCAGTCAGCGACAACGCATTTACAACAAGAAAATGGAACGGACAAACACAACAATATGACCCGACTCCCTGTCCTGCCATACTCTATGTACCTGTCGGCACCAAGGCGCAGTATGAGGCACAGTCGGGTTGGAAGTGGTTTGCCGGCATCGAGGAGGGTGAGCTGCTGGAGGCAACTGTCGGCGGGCTCCGCTACTATTACAGCACTGGCAACGGCAAGGCCACCGTCATACAGGACGACAGCTATCAGGAACTCACAGAGGTCAGCATCCCCGCAACAGTCAGCATCGACGGCAAAAGCTATCGAGTGATTGCAATCGGTAGCTCGGCGTTCGACAACTGCTGGCAGCTGCAATCGCTGACGCTATCAGAAGGACTTGAGAGTATTGGTGATCGGGCTCTTTCGAGTTTGAATATTACCGAGCTGATCTTACCATCCACACTGAAGGCCATCGGCGAACAAGCTTTTAGTTACAGTAGCAGTATCAAGACCTTGACCATTCCAGAGGGAGTAACGACCATCGGCAATTATGCTTTCGCCTATATGTATGGACTGACAAAACTCGAACTGCCAAACTCATTGAAGGAGATTGGGGATCGAGTGATTCAAGGATGCTCGAGATTGGAGGCTGTGGTTTCACATATCACCAATCCTTATGCTGTCAGCGACTACACGTTTACCACGAGTAGATGGAATGAGCAAGCACAACAATATGACCTTACTCCTTCGCCTGCCACGCTCTACGTACCTGTCGGCACCAAGGCGCAGTATGAGGCACTGGCGGGCTGGAAGTGGTTTGCCGGCATCGAGGTGGGTGAACTGCTGGAGACAACTGTCGGCGGGTTGCGCTACTCCTACTGCACGGGCAACGGCAAGGCCACTGTCATTCAGGACGACAGCTATCAGGAGTTTACAGAGGTCAGCATCCCCGCAACGGTCAGCATCGACGGTAAGGACTATCGGGTGAACAGCATCGGCAGCTCGGCATTCTAT
>JAFWQT010000149.1 GCA_017508965.1 Prevotella sp.
AGCCAGGAAAGCCAAACCCAATGTTGCCACTACGGCATACCAGTTGGCACCCAGCAGTTCACAAATCATGTTGTAGGCCTTTCCTGAGAAAAGGGCTACGACGTTCATGCACGCATGGAACGTCAGGAAGAGAATGAGGCAAATGCCGGTGACCGACATTACCACTTTTCTACCAATCGGTGAATTGATTAACCACATAAATTGTTGATTTTAAATTATTTAATTGTTTGTAATTGTTAGTTTTCCATATTAGGAATAGCCGAACCATAAGCCTTTTTCCAACGCTGCAATACCTTGAAATAGGTATTTTTCGCAGTGTTTTAGGGTGCAAATATACCATTAATAAATGAGAAATCAAAGTTTTTCGGCTAAAAATCGCATCGAAATGAATAAAAAAAACAAAAAATTCCATACCTTTGCGGACGTATTCGCTCTGATTAAGCAATTTGATTATGAAAGAAATTAAAAGAATTGTTCTCACGGGAGGCCCTTGCGCCGGAAAAACAACCGCCCTGGTAAGAGTCATCGAGCACTTCTCGGGACTGGGCTACAAGGTGTTTACCATACCCGAAGTTCCCACCATGTTCACCCAGGCCGGAATGAACTATCTGACCGACAATCCTGACTTCTTCTACGAAGGAGAGAAAGCCACGCTGGAAATCCAGCTGGCGCTCGAGGATAAGTTCATGAAAATGGCACAAGCCTGCAAGGCGCCGGCCGTCATCGTATGCGACCGCGGCACGATGGACATCTCTGCCTACATGAAGCCGGACACTTGGCAGGAAATCACGAAGGCCGTGGGCACCTCGACGCCCCAGCTTCGCGGACGCTACGACGCCGTACTGCATCTGGTGAGTGCTGCCGACGGAGCAGAACAGTTCTACACCACTTCCAACAATGCCTCGCGCAACGAGAGCGCCGACGAGGAGGGACTGCGCATTGCCCGCATGCTTGACAAGAAGGTCATCGAGGCCTGGACGGGCCATCCGCATCTGCGCGTTATCAACAACAATGTGGATTTCGACCGCAAGCTGAACCGCGTGCTCAAGGAGATTTCCAACGTGCTGGAACTGCCGCAGCCCATCGAGGAAGAGCGCAAATACATCGTTGAACTGGTCGGTGAGATGCCCGACAGCATCGAGAGCGAAATCACCCAGACCTACCTGGTGGCTGAGCCGGGAAGCGAAGTAAGGTTGAGACGGCGCGGATGGGACGGAAAATACGTAAACGTGCACACCAACAAGAAGAAGGTGTCGGGCTCGGAAGAGATCGTCACCGAACGGCAGGTCAGCAACGCACTCTACGAATCACTGCTGCAGCAGGCCGACCCCTACCGGCAGACCATCCGCAAATTGCGCAAGAGCTTTATCTGGAAAGGACAGTTCTTTGAACTCGACACCTACCATGGTCATCTCGAAGGACTGGTCATTCTGGAAACCAAAGGCATTGCCAACCACGAAGACGTGAAGTTCCCGCCCTTCCTGAAAGTCATCAAGGATATCACGGGCGACATGGAATACTACAATTACAACCTGGCTCTTAGAAAATGATACTTAACTACGATGTGCTGGTGATAGGAGGCGGACACGCTGGCTGCGAGGCGGCTTGCGCAGCTGCCAACATGGGCGCCAAGACGTGTCTGGTGACGATGGACATGAACAAGATTGCGCAGATGTCGTGCAATCCGGCCATCGGTGGAATCGCCAAAGGGCAGATTGTCCGCGAGATCGACGCCATGGGCGGACAGATGGCACTCGTCTCTGACGCCACGGCCATCCAGTTCCGTATGCTCAACCGGTCGAAAGGACCCGCCATGTGGAGTCCACGCGCCCAGTGCGACCGTGGAAAATTCATCTGGGAATGGCGGAAAAGAATCGATGAAACCGACAATCTCGATATCTGGCAGGACCAGGCCGAAGAGCTGTTGGTAGAGCCCTGTGGTCCAGCATGTTGCCGTGGCACGGCAGAAAAAACCGTTGTCGGCGTCCGCACCATCTGGGGATGCGAACTCCGCGCCAAGGCCGTCATCATCACCGCAGGCACCTTCCTCAACGGACTCCTGCACATCGGACGTAAAATGGTGTCCGGCGGCCGCATTGCCGAACCCGCAGTGCTCCATTTCACCGAGAGTATCACCCGCCACGGCATCACCACGGCACGCATGAAAACCGGCACGCCTGTGCGTATCGACAAGCGCAGCGTGCACTTCGAAGACACCGAAATTCAGCCAGGCGAGAACGACTACCACCGTTTCTCGTATATGGGCAAGCCTCGCCCCCTGCCCCAACTGCCCTGCTGGACATTCAATACCAACAGGGAATGCCACGAGGTTTTGATGAGCGGCATTGCCGATTCACCTCTATACAACGGACAAATACAATCCATCGGACCACGCTATTGTCCGTCGGTTGAGACAAAACTGATGACCTTTCCTGAACGCGACAGCCATCCGCTGTTCCTCGAACCCGAAGGCATTGATACCAACGAGATGTATCTGAACGGCTTCTCCTCAAGCATGCCGATGGACGTTCAGATTGAGGCATTGAAGAAAATTCCGGCACTGCGCGACCTGAAAGTCTATCGTCCGGGCTATGCCATAGAGTACGATTTCTTCGACCCCACCCAACTGAAACACTCGCTGGAATCGAAAATTATCAGCGGATTGTTCTTCGCCGGACAGGTAAACGGCACCACCGGATACGAAGAGGCCGGCGGGCAGGGCACCGTGGCAGGCATCAACGCAGCCCTCTATGCCGGTTCTGCAGGTTGCCATGGTACAGCAACAGACAACAAAGCGTTTATCCTACATCGCGACGAAGCATATATCGGCGTTCTCATCGATGATTTGGTTACCAAGGGAGTTGACGAGCCTTACCGTATGTTCACCTCGCGCGCCGAATACAGAATTCTGCTCAGACAAGACGATGCCGACGCGCGCCTGACTGAAAAATGCTATGAACTCGGTCTGGCCAGACGCGACCGCTACGATCTTTGGATGGAAAAGAAAGAAGCCATCGACAGAATCATCCGTTTCTGCGAAAACACACCTGTAAAGATGAACGACATCAACGGTGCGCTGGAAGCGCTTGGCACTACCCCACTCCGTGCCGGATGTAAGGCCATCGACCTGATTGGCCGGCCGCAAATAAACCTGCAGAATCTCTCGGAACTGGTGCCCGGACTGAGGGCTGTCATGGAAGACTGTCGCAATGCCAATGGCGAAGAAAGTGAAACCCTGCGCAGCAGAAAAGACGAAATCATCGAAGCCGCCGAGGTGAAGATGAAATATAAAGGATATATCGAGCGCGAGCAAATGGTGGCCGAGAAGATGCATCGGCTGGAAAACATCAAGATAAAAGGGCGATTCGACTACGATTCACTCCAGAGCCTAAGCATCGAATGCCGTCAGAAACTTAATCGGATTAATCCTGAAACACTGGCGCAGGCCAGCAGAATCCCAGGCGTTTCGCCGAGTGACATCAATGTGTTGCTGGTACTACTTGGTCGATAAAGCCTCGTAAAGACCATTTGTTTCACGTGAAACAATCAGCTTATAAAGAACTAAAAATCAACTATAAACCGATAAACACAATGAAAAAGAACAATCAAGTACTGTTGGATAATCTGCGCAGCATTCCGGATTTTCCAAAGAAAGGCATCAATTTCCGCGACGTTACCACGCTCTACAAAAGTGCGGAGTGCATGAAAATCATGACCGATGAGCTCTACGAGTTGTATAAGGACAAAGGTATCACCAAGATTGTAGGTATCGAAAGCCGCGGTTTTATCATGGCCGCCGCCTTGGCCGTAAAGTTAGGTTGCGGCGTTGTATTGGCCAGAAAACCGGGAAAACTCCCCTACACCACCATCAAGGAATCATTCTCGAAGGAGTATGGCGTGGATACCGTGGAGATGCACATCGACTCTATCGATGAAAACGATGTGGTTCTTATCCACGACGACCTGCTGGCAACAGGCGGAACGGCTAAGGCAGCCTACAAACTGGTCCAGCATTTCCACCCCAAGAAGACCTACATTAATTTTATCATAGAAATCACCGACGAGGGTTTGCACGGCAGAGAGGTGTTCAAGGACGTGGAACTGACCACGCTCCTGACCATTTAAACCACCCGTTGTTTCACCCAGGGAGAAAATGTTTCACGTGAAACAAAGCTTCTCTAATTGTCTTTAACTAAAGACTTTGCAAAGATGACGAAGGAAGAAAACGAGGCGCGCCTGGCCAAACTGAAAAGCATCGTTAGCAACCTGCCTGAGAAACCGGGCAGCTATCAGTATTATGACAAAGAGCACACGATAATATATGTAGGAAAGGCCAAGAACCTGAAGGCGCGCGTCTCGTCGTATTTTCACAAAGAGGTGGACCGTTTCAAGACGAAAGTGCTGGTTTCAAAGATATGGGACATCACCTACACGGTGGTTAACACCGAGGAGGATGCCCTGCTTTTGGAAAACGCCCTTATCAAGAAATACAATCCGCGCTACAACGTTTTGCTGAAAGACGGCAAGACCTACCCTTCCATCTGCATGACGAAAGAGTATCTCCCGAGGGTGTTCAAGACGCGAACCATCAACAAGAAATGGGGGCAGTATTTCGGTCCCTATTCACACATCGGCAGCATGTACGCCCTGCTTGAGGTCATCAACAAAATCTATAAGCCGCGAACCTGCCGACAACCGATTACGAAAGAAGGTATTGCCCAGGGGAAATACAAGCCCTGTCTGGAGTATTACATCCATAATTGCGGTGCTCCGTGCATAGGGAAACAGTCGTACGAAGACTATATTGAGAACATGAACCAGGCGCGGGAAATACTGAAAGGACATACGCGTGAGGTGCAGCGAATGCTGTTTGAAGAGATGCAGAAGGCGGCCGAAGAACTGCGTTTTGAGCATGCGCAGTCACTGAAAATACGCTATGAGGCGCTGGAGAATTTTGCATCGAAGAGCGAAGTGGTGAGCCACACCATCAACGACGTGGACGTTTTCTCGATTACCAGCGACGAAAAGAATGCATTTATCAACTACATCCACGTTGAAAGAGGTCAGGTGAACCAGAGTTTTACCTTTGAATACAAGAAGAAACTCAACGAAAGCGACGAGGAATTGCTGCAGCTGGGCATCGTGGAAATGCGCGAAAGATTCAACAGCAAAGCCAAGGAAATCATCCTTCCCGAAGACCTCGACATACAACTGGAAGGCGTAACCATCACAATTCCCGTGCGGGGCGACAAGCGCAAACTGCTCGACCTCTCTATCCAGAACGGCAAACAATACAAATTCGACCGTCTGAAACAGGCCGAGAAACTAAATCCCGAACAGCGTTCCACCCGTCTGATGAAAGAGCTTCAGACGGCCCTGAAACTGCCCAAAATGCCCTATCAGATAGAATGTTTCGACAATTCGAACATCTCGGGTACCGATGCCGTTGCCGGATGCGTGGTTTTCAAGGCCATGAAGCCCTCGAAAAAGGACTACCGAAAGTACAATATCAAGACCGTTACGGGGCCTGACGACTACGCTTCGATGCAGGAAGTGGTGAGACGCCGCTATACCCGCATGATGGAAGAAGAGACTCCCCTACCCGACCTGATTATCACCGACGGCGGCGTTGGCCAGATGCACGTTGTCAGAGAGGTGGTAGTCGACGAACTTCACCTGGATGTTCCGATTGCAGGACTGGCTAAAGACGACCGTCACCGCACGAACGAACTGCTGTTCGGATGGCCTGCGCAGACCGTGGGAATAGATGTAAAAAGCGAGCTCTTCAAGGTACTTACACAGATACAGGACGAGGTTCACCGCTATGCCATTACCTTCCACCGCGACAAACGCTCGAAGCATGCCCTGCATTCCGAGCTCGACGACATCAGCGGCATCGGTCCGAAGACGCGCGACCAACTGGTAAAAGCTCTGAAAACCGTGCGCAAAATCAGGGAGGCAAAACTGGAGGAACTGGCCGCTATCATAGGCAATTCAAAGGCACAGCGCGTCTATGCACATTTCCATCCGGCAGACGATGGTCAGGAACCTGCCTGAAGCCCTTCCCGCTGCCAGCAAAAAATATCTGAATATCGTAAACCATAACATTTGGAAGTATCGAAAAAAGATTGTATCTTTGCAACAGAAATCATTCATTAAATAAAAACCCAGTCACACTATGAGAGCAGTCATCCAGCGCGTTCAGCATGCCAGCGTCACCATCGGGGGCAAAGTGAAGTCGGCCATCGGCCACGGCTTCCTTATCCTGCTTGGCATTTGCGATGAGGATACAAGCGAAGATGCTGAATGGCTGGTGAAGAAAATCTCTGCCCTGCGCGTTTTCGACGATGAAAACGGGGTAATGAACGTCGACATTCACGACGTTGACGGAGAGGCACTCGTGGTTTCCCAATTCACGCTATTTGCAAGCTACAAGAAGGGCAATCGCCCCTCCTGGTACAGGGCAGCCCGTCACGAGATTTCCGTGCCCCTATACGAAGAATTCTGCGCCCGTCTGAGCGAGGCCCTTGGCAAGCCCGTGGGCACCGGCGAATTCGGTGCAGAAATGAAGGTAGAACTGCTCAACGACGGTCCGGTGACCATCTGCATGGACACCAAAAACAAAGAATAAAAAGCCGTAAACAGTATTGATGAAATAATAGATACTGAAAAAACAAACTTAAATCACAAACAAGTAATATTATGGAACAGAAACAGTTAACCAATCTAACCCTGACAGCAGGTGTCATTGCCGTGGTCGGCATGGTGCTTGGCAATTTCATCTGGGTGCCTTATCTCAGAATCGTCTTCTGTGCCGCAGTGGTTCTTCTCACCTTATTCAACCTTACAAAATGGAAGAATATGAGGAAGATTGACCTGCTGCTGAACATCCTCTGGTTCCTGTGGGCAGGATGGAGTATCTACTATCTGATAACATACCGAGTATGACCATCAAGGAAGCGCAAGTCGTTGTAGATCAATGGATTAAGGAATACGGGGTGCGTTATTTCTCCGAACTTACCAATATGGCTTGCCTGACAGAAGAAGTGGGCGAGCTGGCGCGCATCATCAGCCGCCGATATGGCGACCAGTCGTGGAAATCCACCGATCCGAAAGGGTTCGACAACGGCAAAAGCGCCCTCGGCGAAGAGATGGCCGACGTGCTTTGGGTGCTGATTTGCCTGGCCAACCAGACGGGCGTTGACCTGACCGAAGAGTTGCGCAAGAGCATAGAGAAAAAGACCTTCCGCGACCGCAGCCGTCACCTTGACAATCCGAAACTTAAAACTTAACATATAATACTATGGCAGAATTAAGCAAATACGAGCAGGCACTGGCTAAATACAACTGCGAACTGGACGACCAGCAGGTAGCCGACGCCGTCAAGAAAATCATCGCAGAGAAAGTACATGAGAACGATACGCTCGAAGTGAAGAAATTCCTCTTCGGCAGTATCGAGTTGACAACCCTCAAGACCACCGATTCCGACGAGAGCGTGATGGCCTTCACCGAGCGCGTAAACCAGTTCGACCAGCAGTATGCCGAACTGCCCCACGTGGCCACCATCTGTGTTTATCCGTGCTTTGCAAAGGTAGTTCACGACACACTCGAGGTGGATGGCGTCGAAATCGCTTGCGTCAGCGGCAGTTTCCCCTCCTCTCAGGCACTTATCGAGGTAAAGGTAGCCGAGACCGCACTGGCCGTGAAGGATGGCGCCACAGAGATAGATATCGTGATGCCCGTGGGCAAATTCCTCAGCGGCGACTATGAAACCATGTGCGAGGACATCCACGAACTGAAGGAGACATGCGGCGAGAACGTGGCCATGAAAGTCATCTTGGAAACGGGCTGCCTGAAGACTGCTTCGAACATCAAGAAAGCGTCGATTCTATCGATGTATGCCGGCGCCGACTACATCAAGACTTCAACGGGCAAGGAAAAGATTTCTGCCACGCCCGAAGCCGCCTACGTGATGTGCCAGGCCATCAAGGAATACTACGACGAGACCGGCATTCAGATTGGTTTCAAGCCCGCCGGCGGCATCAATTCCGTGATGGATGCCATGATCTACTACACCATCGTGAAGGAGGTGCTGGGCGAAAAATGGCTTACCAACAAATGGTTCCGCCTGGGCACGTCAAGACTGGCCAACCTGCTGCTGAGCGAAATAGAAGGAAGCGAAACGAAGTTCTTCTAGAATAGAACTTTAGAAAGACTTCTTCCGCCCATCAGAAGGTGTTGAATTAATAGGGTTTTGCGGAGTGATTAGGGCCTAATTACTCTGCAAAACCCTATCTTTTGGAAAGCAAAAAACCGATATTTGAAGTGAAACCGATATGAAACCGCGGAATCACCCCTAAGGTTTTACATTTCAATGGTTTACGGCTGGTGAAACCGATGAAGGCGAAATCGCCAAACTGTTAATTGTTTCTCTGGATTACGAAGTCGAGATAAGCCTGCAGAGCTACGGCCACTTCGGGGTCGTTCACCTCACTCTTGATAAACTGCTGCGCCTCGTCGTGAAACTCCAGCATGCGCTTTTCGGCGTATTCAATGCCGCCGTTTTCCTTCGTGAATTGCACCAAACGGGCTATTTCATCGGTGGTTATCTGGCGCGCCTTGACCTTTCGTGCAAGCGCCTTCATCTCTTCGTTATTGGTAGAATTGATGGCATAGATGGCGGGAAGCGTCAGTTTGCCCTCGGCCATATCGTTACCCGTGGGCTTTCCGATTTCCTTCGAGTCGAAATAATCGAATATATCATCGCGAATCTGGAATATGATGCCCACGTTCTGTCCGAACCTGACGGCCGCCTCCACATCGTCGTCGCTCTTTCCTGCCGAAATGGCACCTATCGAACAGCAGGCCTCGAAGAGTGCTGCCGTCTTCTGCTCTATCACATGGTAGTAGATATCCTCGGAAAGTCCGTCGGAAGTGGTGTTCGTGAGCTGAAGGATTTCGCCGTTCGAAAGCGTCTGACCAAGTCGGGCCAGCCGGCGAACGATAGTTTCCTGATGCGTCAGACTGACGTAGAGCAACGCCGTGGAAAGGATATAGTCGCCCACCAAGACGGCCACCTTATTATCATAGGTGGCATTCACCGACCGCTGTCCGCGGCGCTCCTCGCTCTCGTCCACCACGTCGTCGTGCACCAACGATGCCGTGTGCAGCAGCTCCAGTCCCACGGCAGCCTTCTTGGTGGCATCCGTTATGCCGCCATAGTTTTTTGCCATGAGCAGCATCAGCATGGGGCGCATACGCTTGCCGCCGCGCTTTCTGATATGCGAGAGCGCCGACTCCAGCAGGCCGTTGGAGTGAGAGAGACTATCGTTGAACAGGTCGATGAAATCGTTCAATTCTGTCTGGATTGGTTGCTTAATCAGAGAAAGATAATCCATCAATTCTTGAAATTTGTTACAAAATTAATGTTTTTCTCTGATTAATGAAAAACTTTTTGTAATTTTGAACAGAAAATTTTAATTATTATGGATAAACTCTTTCTTTTAGACGCCTACGCGCTCATTTACCGGTCGTACTACGCATTCATCAAAAACCCGCGTATCAACTCGAAAGGCCAGAACACATCGGCCATCATGGGCTTCTGCAACACACTGAACGAAGTGCTGGAAAAAGAGAAGCCGACGCATATCGGTGTGGCCTTCGACCCTCACGGTCCGACGTTCCGCAACGAGGCCTACCCTGCCTACAAGGCGCAGCGCGAAGAGACGCCTGAAGACATCCGCATGAGCGTACCTATTATAAAAGATATATTGCGGGCCTATCGCATTCCCATCCTGCAAGTCGACGGTTACGAAGCCGACGACGTGATTGGCACGTTGGCGCTGAAGCTCTCGGGAAATGCCGGTGAAAGCGCCGAATCCGATATCTCTGTCTACATGCTCACGCCCGACAAAGACTATGGCCAGCTGGTCAGGAAGAATGTGTTCATCTTCCGTCCGCGCCACGGGGGCGGCTACGAAACCATGTCGCCCGAGACCGTCTGCCAAAAATATTCCATTTCATCGACCGACCAGGTGATTGACCTGCTGGCGCTGATGGGTGACTCGGCCGACAATTTCCCGGGTTGTCCGGGCGTTGGCGAGAAGACAGCCGCCAAACTTATTGAGCAGTTCGGAACGGTGGAGAACATGCTGGCGCATACCGACCAAATAAAAGGCAAGCTGCGCGAAAAAGTGGAAGCTGCGGTTGAGGATATCAAAATGTCGAAATTCCTGGCCACCATCAAAACCGATGTGCCCATCGATATGAAACTCGACGAACTGAAACTTTCGGAGCCCGACGAGGCCGAACTCCGAAAACTATTCATGGATTTGGAGTTTAAATCGTTCGCCGACCGTATTCTTAACAAAGGTAAACAACCGCAAAAAAAGGTTGATTTACAACCCGATTTATTTGGAATTTTCGCGACCGAGGGGACGGTTGAGCCAAAATTCGCGAGTTTTGAGACGTTAAAAACCACCCCTCACGACTACAAACTCGTTGAAACAGAGGAAGATGCGAGGAAACTTTGTGATTTTCTTTTGACAAATGAAATTTTAAGTCTAGACACGGAAACCACGTCAACCAATGCAATTGATGCAGAATTGGTGGGTTTGAGCTTCGCGGTGAAGGAAAAAGAGGCCTGGTATGTGGCCGTTCCCGCCAATCGTGAAGAAGCGTTGCGAATTGTTAACATCTTTAAACCGCTCTACGAAAACCCCAAAATCCTTAAAATCGGACAGAACATCAAATACGACCTTGAGGTGCTGGCCAACTATGGCGTCACCCTGGCCGGTGATCTTTGGGACACCATGATTGCGCACTATCTTATCCAACCCGAGCTGCATCACGGCATGGACTACATGGCCGAGGTGTATCTTAACTATCAGACGATACACATCGAGGAACTAATCGGACCGAAAGGAAAGAAGCAGGGTTCGATGCGCGACCTCTCCCCCACCCAGGTCTACGAGTATGCTGCCGAGGATGCCGACATCACCCTGCGGCTGAAAAACTGTCTGGAGCCCAAGCTGAAGGAGGCGGGCGTAGAGCATCTGTTCTATGAAATAGAGATGCCGCTGGTGAGAGTGCTGGCCGAGATGGAGATGAACGGTGTGCTGATAGATACCGGTTCGCTGAAGGAAACGTCAGAACTTTTCACACAACGACTGCAGCAGCTGGAGCACCGCATCTACGAACTGGCTGGCGAGGAATTCAACATCGCCTCGCCGAAACAAGTGGGCGACATCCTTTTCGGGAAACTCAAGATTATAGAGAAGCCGAAGAAGACCAAGACGGGACAGTTCGTAACCAACGAAGAAACGCTGCAGACGCTTCGGCACAAGCACGAAATCGTGGAGAAGATATTGGAACACAGGGGATTGAAAAAACTCGTAGGCACCTATGTGGATGCGCTGCCCAAGCTGATTAACCAGCGCACCGGACATATCCACACCTCGTTTAACCAGACCATCACGGCCACGGGGCGCCTCTCGTCGAGCGATCCCAACCTGCAAAATATTCCCATCCGAGGCGAGGACGGAAAAGAAATCCGCAAGGCTTTCATACCCGAGCCAGGTTGTCTGTTTTTTTCAGCCGACTATTCCCAGATTGAACTGCGCGTGATGGCCCATCTTTCGGAAGACGAACACATGATGGAAGTGTTCCGCCAGGGCAAGGACCTGCATGCCGCAACAGCCGCCACTATATATAAGAAAGATATAAAAGAGGTATCGCGCGACGAGCGCACGAAGTCGAAGCGCGCCAATTTCGGCATCATCTACGGCATCACCGTCTTCGGACTGGCCGAGCGACTGGAGATTGAACGGGGCGAGGCCCGTCAGCTGATCGACGGATTCTTCCAGACCTTCCCCCAGGTGCACGACTACATGGAACGGTCGAAGGAACTAGTGCGACAGAAAGGATACGCCGAAACCGTGTTCCACCGCCGGCGCTATCTGCCCGACATCCACTCCCATAACGCCACCGTGCGCGGCTTTGCCGAGCGCAATGCCATCAACGCTCCCATTCAGGGCTCGGCCGCCGATATAATAAAGGTGGCCATGGTGCGCATCTATAACCGCATGAAAGCCGAAGGTTTGCAGAGCAAGATGATACTGCAAGTGCACGATGAACTGAATTTCTCGGTCGTTCCCGAAGAGAAAGAGCGCATGGAACGGCTGGTGATGGAAGAGATGCAGGGCGCCTTTGCGCTGCGTGTTCCGCTGGTTGCCGATGCCGGCTGGGGCGACAACTGGCTCGAAGCACATTAAGCGAAACAGCCAAATCCAACAAGAAAAGAGCAACTTTTTCACGAAAATCGGGGTAGATGCGACAATTTTTTGGGCATTTTCCCCGATTTGTCCATTTTTGGGTAGTTTGTCCATCGTAGTTTGCGAATTATTTCTTGTTTTTCTTTCAGCTATCAGAATCCTGCCATACCTTTGCATCCGGAAACGCGAAAACAGTCTGCGCCTCAGCAAATGAAAACCCGTTTTCTTTGCATCCGGTTGGCACAGTATTTGCATCGCCAAAACAAATAAATGACAAAGTAACAAAAAGTAAAATAACAACAATTTAAAAAGTAAAAGAAAATGAAAAAGTTTATCATCGCATCAGCAAAAGCATTAATGTTTATGACCGTGTTTGCAACCCTGGCTTCAACAATGACAAGTTGCAGCAAAGACGACGACAAGGACAGCGAAGACAAGCGCCTGAAGTTCGTGAACAATATGATGCAGAGCGCAACCGCCACATCTTGCACATGGGAAGGATGGCACCGCCGTGAATTCAAGGACGGAAGCAGCTGGACGAAGCACAGCCAGCAGTATGCCGTGATCCAGTTCAGCCGCTCATCGGCAACGGCCACCAGCGGAGAAGGCGTTATACTCTATTTCGCAGACGCTGACAAGACCAACTATAAGGAAGGATCTAAATTCCACTGGGCAATAAGCGACAACCAGGTCAAGATTACACAGATCACCCACAGCGAATGGTATCCGATGTATGCTGAATACAACACCACCGAGCTCTCTGTTGGCGCTGGCTCTTTCTATGGCCACTGGTGGGAGAAGGTTGACGACAGATGGGAGTTCAACTACAAGAAGTCAACCTTCAGCGACTTTAGCAAATACGGACTCTAAGCATAAAACAAACCTGCTTATAAAAAGACCCTCCCCCGGCCCCTCCCTAAATGGAGGGGTCTTTTTTGTGGGGTCTCTGCCGTAGGGCGGGGTGGTTCTTTTTCGTATAAAATGCCAGGCGGCAGCAAATTGCCACTTCGTTCTCGCTTCGCGCGCGATTTTTCCAAAATTCTTCACTCTTCACTTTTTTTTATACCTTTTTATAAGCTACTCACGCTCGATAAAGCAAAATAAAACAAGTTTTATTTGCATTTATGCTCACATACTCGTACCTTTGCACCCGGAATATAAACGTTTATAACAAAAAATGGCATTAAAATGTGGTATCGTGGGATTGCCCAATGTGGGAAAATCCACGCTTTTCAATTGTCTGTCGAGTGCCAAGGCACAGGCAGCTAACTTCCCCTTCTGTACGATTGAGCCCAACGTGGGCGTAATCACCGTGCCCGACGAGCGGCTCACCCGTCTGGCCGAGATTGTTCATCCCGGTCGCATCGTGCCCGCCACGTGCGAGATTGTCGACATTGCCGGACTGGTGAAAGGTGCGTCGAAGGGCGAGGGACTCGGTAATAAATTCCTCGGGAACATCCGCGAAACCGATGCTATCATCCATGTGCTGCGCTGCTTCGACGACGATAATGTGGTGCGCGAAGGAGGTGCTCCCGTCAACCCCGTGGAAGACAAGGAAATCATCGACACCGAACTGCAACTGAAAGACCTGGAGACCATCGAGGGACAGCTGGCCAAGACGCAGAAAGCCGCTGCCGCCGGCAACAAAGACGAGAAGGTGAAAGCCGCTGTGCTGCAGGCATATAAGGAGGTGCTGGAACAGGGAAAGAACGCCCGTTCGGTAACTTTCGAGACAAAAGACGAGCAGAAAGTGGCCCACGACCTCTTCCTGCTGACGGCCAAGCCCGTGCTCTACGTCTGCAATGTCGACGAGGCATCGGCCAAGGACGGCAACGAATACTCGCGCAAAATAGAGGAAATAGCCAAGGCAGAAGGTGCCGAGGCCATGGTCATTGCCGCCAAGACCGAGGAGGATATCGCCTCGTTGGAGACCTACGAGGACAAGCAGATGTTCCTCGAAGAACTAGGACTGGAAGAGAGCGGCGTGAACCGCCTGATAAAGAAAGCCTACGCCCTGCTGAACCTCGAGACGTTCATCACCGCCGGAGAGATGGAAGTAAAGGCATGGACCTATCATAAAGGCTGGAAGGCACCTCAGTGCGCCGGTGTCATCCACACCGATTTCGAGAAGGGTTTCATCCGCGCCGAGGTCATCAAGTACGATGATTATATCCAGTATGGCTCTGAGGCTGCCGTTCGCGAAGCCGGCAAGATGGGCATCGAGGGCAAGGACTATGTGGTGCAGGACGGTGACATTATGCACTTTAGGTTCAACGTATAACCCACCCCTACCCCTCCCGAAGGGAGGGATTACCCCACCCTATGTCCCTCCCAAAGGGACGGATTTAGAATACCATTTAGAACTAATATAACAAATAAGAATGAACCTATTATTATCCACAATAAGTAATTTAGCTTCCCTCCCTTCGGGAGGGATTGAGGGTGGGTTGTTATTTATCCTCTGGAACCCCTCGCTGAACTTCGGTCCGTTCCGCTGGTATTCCCTCTGCTGGCTCATCGGACTGGCGCTCGCCTACTTCATCGTGCGCCACTTGTTCTACGAGCAGGGGATTGCCGAACGAACCATTAAGAAGAACGGCAAGAAGGAAGTGGAGAATGTTTTCGATCCGCTCATCTTCTATTGCTTCTTAGGCATCCTGATCGGTGCCCGACTGGGGCATTGCCTGTTCTATCAGCCCGACTATTTCCTTAGCAGCGGAAAACATATCTTCGAGATGTTCGTTCCCATTCATTTCTTGGCCGACGGCGGATGGAAATTCACGGGCTACGAGGGACTGGCCAGTCACGGCGGAACGCTCGGCCTCATCATCGCCCTTTGGCTCTATGTGCGCTATAGCAAGATAGGCATCTGGACTGTGCTCGACAATATTGCCATTGCCACGGGCAGCACGGCCTGCCTTATCCGCCTGGGCAATCTGATGAACAGCGAGATTATCGGCAAGGTGACCGACGTGCCCTGGGCGTTCATCTTCCTCCGCGTCGACGACCTTCCGCGCCATCCCGGACAGCTCTACGAGGCCATCGCCTACGCCATCCTGTTCTTCATTATGTGGGCCATTTATAAAAGAAGCAGAAAAAATCCATCCACCAACACCCAACACCCAACACCCACCACCCATTACCCACAGGTGGGAACGGGCTGGTATTTCGGATTCTGCCTGGCCTATATCTTCACCTTCCGCTTCTTCATTGAATACACCAAGGACGTGCAGGAAGCCTGGGAGGCCGACATGCTTTTCAACATGGGTCAGCTGCTCTCCATCCCCTTCATCCTCATCGGTGCCTATTGTATGCTGAGGGCAAAGAAAAAGCTCTCCGCATAATGCCTCCTTCAGGCGAACCCGTTCTGGCGAATTTGCAATTCGACAGCAAGGAGTATTAGGATTTGTAATCCGACAAATGCGGGGATTATATTCTTAATCGCATTGAAAATGCTTATACTCAAAACAGCCGAATTGCAAATTCGGCTGAACTGCGGAAATTTCTCTAGATTTTTTTTGTGATATCACCAACGGCTATTTGCCACGCACAATTTTCTTTATCTCGTTAAGCTTGTTGAGCGCTTCGAGCGGCGTGAGGTTATTGACGTCGAGACCAAGGATTTCGTCGCGCACCTGACAAAGAACCGGGTCGTCTAACTGGAAGAAACTCAGCTGCATGCCGCCGCGGGTCTGGTTCAAAGCCTCGGCCGACGGCTTTGCCTTCGCCCCTACCCCACTGCTCTCGGCCTCCAGTTGCTTCAGGATGATATTGGCGCGCTTCACGATGCTCTTAGGCATTCCGGCAATCTCGGCCACATGGATACCGAACGAATGTTCGCTGCCGCCCCGCATAAGCTTGCGCAGGAAGATCACCTTATTATCCACTTCCTTCACCGAAACGTTATAGTTCTTGATGCGCCTGAAGTTCTTCTCCATCTCGTTCAGCTCATGGTAGTGGGTGGCAAAAAGCGTGCGCGCCTGTGCTTTCGGGTGCTCGTGCAGGTATTCCACGATGGCCCAGGCTATGGAAATGCCATCGTAGGTAGAGGTGCCGCGGCCCAGCTCGTCGAAAAGCACCAGCGAACGGGGCGTCACATTATTCAAGATGTTGGCCGCTTCGGTCATTTCCACCATAAACGTTGATTCGCCGAGCGAAATGTTATCCGAGGCTCCCACGCGGGTGAAGATTTTGTCCACCAGACCTATTCTGGCGCTCTCTGCGGGCACGAAACTGCCTATCTGGGAAAGTAGTACGATCAGCGCCGTTTGACGCAATAGGGCGCTCTTACCGGCCATATTCGGGCCCGTGATGATGATAATCTGCTGTTTCTCGTTGTCCAGATAGATATCGTTGGGCACATATTGTTCGCCCAGCGGCAATTGTGTCTCGATTACGGCGTGGCGCCCCTGACGGATTTCTATCACCTGCGAGTCGTCGATGACCGGACGCACGTACTTGTTCTCTTCGGCCACCTTTGCAAACGACAGCAGGCAGTCGAGATGGGCTGTCAGGTTGGCGTCGGTCTGTATGGCGGGGATATACTCCTGCATGTCCATCACCAGTTCGTTGAAGAGCCTTGCCTCGAGCGACAGTATCTTCTCCTCGGCACCCAGAATCTTCTCCTCGTATTCCTTCAGTTCCTGCGTGATATAGCGCTCGGCCTGTGCCAGCGTCTGCTTGCGCACCCACTCGGCCGGCACCTTGTCCTTGAACGTGTTCCTCACCTCCAGGTAATAGCCGAACACGTTGTTATATCCTATTTTCAGCGATGTGATGCCCGTCTGCTCCACCTCGCGCTGCTGTATTTTCAGCAGGTAGTCCTTGCCCGAATAGGCAATCTGTCGCAGCTCGTCGAGTTCGGCATTCACGCCATGTCGAATCACGCCGCCCTTGTTCAGCAGCTGCGGAGCATCGCTCTCCACCACCCGCTCTATGCGGTCGGCCAGGTTTCCGCAGACGTTCATCTGCTCCCCTACCCTCCTGAGCGCATCGTTCTGCGCATGTTCGCAGGCCGTCTTCACCGGAGCAAGCGCCTGCAGGGCGGTCTTCAGGGCCACCACTTCGCGCGGCGTGACACGTCCAACGGCCACCTTCGAGATGATGCGCTCCAGGTCGCCCACGCGGTGGAACTGGTCGTCGACCAGCTCGCGGAACTCCGGTTCGCGGAAGAAATATTCCACGATGTCGAGTCGCTCGTTGATGGTTTTCTGCTCTTTCAGCGGGAAAATCACCCAACGCTTCAGCATTCTGGCCCCCATCGGCGAGACCGTCCGGTCGATAACGTCGCAGAGCGACTTGCCGTCTTCCTGCATCGGATACACCAGTTCCAACGAGCGCACGGTGAATTTATCCAGGCGCACGTACTTTTCCTCCTCGATGCGGGCCAGCGAGGTGATGTGTCCTATCTGCGTATGTTGCGTGATTTCAAGGTATTGCAGAATGGCTCCGCTGGCAATGATGCCGTTGTGCAGATGCTCCACGCCGAAGCCTTTCAGGTTTTTCACGGCGAAATGGCTCAGCAGTTTCTGGCGGGCCGTCTGCTCGGTGAACACCCAGTCATCGAGTTCGAAGGTGAATATTTTATTGCCGAAATACTGCTCGAAATCCTTCTTCCGTGTGCGGTCGTAGAGCACTTCCTTAGGCTGGAAGCTGCCCAGCAGTTTTTCCACATAGTCGTAGGTGCCCTCGCCCGTCAGGAACTCGCCCGTAGAGATGTCGAGGAAAGCCACGCCGCAGGCTCCCTTGCCGAAATGCACGGCCGCCAGGAAGTTGTTTTCCTTGTAGTTCAGCACGTTGTCGCCCATGGCCACGCCCGGCGTCACCAGTTCCGTGATGCCGCGCTTCACCAGTTTTTTCGTCAGTTTGGGGTCTTCCAGCTGATCGCAGATGGCCACTCTCCTACCCGCCCGGATGAGTTTCGGCAGATAGGTGTCGAGGGCGTGATGCGGAAAACCGGCCATCTCGTCGCCTTTCCCGCTGTTGCCGTTGTTTCGCCGCGTCAGCGTGATACCCAGGATGCGGGCCGCATCCACGGCATCGTCGCAGTAGGTCTCGTAGAAGTCACCGCAGCGGAACAGCAGCAAAGCATCGGGATGCTTCGCCTTCAGGTCGAAAAACTGTTTCATCATCGGGGTCAGTTCCCCGTCTTTCTTGGCCATAAGTTCTAAAAAATCAAATGCAAAGATAAGGTTTTTCGCTCACTTTGCCAAATATCCGTGATTTTTTTATACTTTTGCAACGAACTACCTAAAACTATTTCCTTTTATGATAAAGTCGCTACTGCTCTCAATGCTCCTGGCTGCCGCCATCCAAACATCCGCCGCAGCACCCCAATCGCCCATCCACCCCAGCCGTCAGGTGTTCGGCGGTCGTACCGCCGAATCCTCCCCCACCCCCGCTCTCAGCGCCCAGTGCCTGCTCGTGGACGGCTCGTTGACCGATGCCGAAGCAGCCCAGAACCCCTTTGTCTTCAACTCTTTCAAGGAGGCTATGCAGCATCTGCAGCCCGGCATTTCGGCCGAAAACCGCATGACGGTGCTCATCCGTCCGGGCGTCTATTGGATTGACGACCCCGACGATCCTGAGGTAAGGAAAGCCCGCGACGGCGACCGCGTGCCCATCGGGATGCATGTGCGCTGTCCGTGGCTTCATTTGGTGGGACTTGGCGAACAGCCCGACGAGGTGATTTTAGCCAGCAACCGCGGTCAGACACAGGGTGCCGTGGGCAATTTCACCATGTTTTTCTTCCACGGCGATGGTCTGCTGCTGGAGAATCTCACGCTGGGCAACTACTGCAATGTGGACCTGGAATACCGGTTGGACCCTTCGAAAAACCGCAAGCGCCGCATGGAAGCCATCTGTCAGGCCCAGCTGGCCTTTGCCGACGGCGACTATCTGGAGGCCCGCAACTGCCGTTTCATCTCCCGCCTGAACACCTGTCCGCTGAATGGCGGCCGCCGCACGCTCTTCAACCACTGCTATTTCGAGAGCACCGACGACGCCCTGGAGGGCAAAGCCGTCTATCGCCACTGCCGCTTCATATTCTTCAGCAGCAAGCCCTTCTATGCCACCAGCCGGGCGGGAGCCATCCTTTACGACTGCGATTTCGACGTGAAGACCGTCGGTCAGCAGTATCTCTGCAAGCAGGAAAGTCCGGTGATTCTCATCGACTGCCGTTTCCAGACACCCGAAAAAACCACCCTCGGCTGGTGTCCGTATATCTCTCCCAGACTGCGCTGCTATCAGGAAAACGTGCTGCAGAACGGAAATCCCGTGACGCTCTCGCCAGAATCGGAGGGCACAACGGTCAGCCTGGAAGGTAAAAAACTGTCGGAAAAACTCAAAAGTGCCCTGAAAGGAGACATCCGCGCGATGTTCGGCGCCCTTGAGTCACTGCCCATCCACCTGGAACTCCATGCCGACAAAGACAGGGTGGAAGAAGGTGAAACCGCCACTACAACCTTATTCAGCTATGCCTTTGGCGACAGCTTGCTCGGCCAGCAGCCGGCCGTTCAGTTCACCGGCACCAACAATACCGAAACAAGTGCCCAGCAATTAGTGGTGGTTTCCCGTCCCGACGGACAAGAAGCAGCCACCAGTATCGAGAATGCGCCCAAGACATTGCCGGCGCCTGAATTTACCAAACAACTGAAAATCAAGCGGAAAGATGACGTACTGACGGCCAGCTACGGCCTCAATCTCGGAAAAAGAACCGACCAGAGCCTCATCACCTGGTATCGGTGCGACGACAAAGAGGGTAGGGGAGCGGTGCCCGTGAGCGTGAGCCGACTGAACCGTCCAGAGCAAACCTACACCCTGCAACCCGCCGACTATGGCCGCTATATCATGGCCGAAGTGTTGCCCAAGCACCAGCGCTCGCTGACCGGACAGCCGCAGCGCGCCATGCTCTTTGTAAAACCCTCATCGGCGTCGGGTGCTCTGCGGTCGAATCGCAAAACCTACACCTACGAAACCGATTTCCAGAATTTCCCGACCGAACCCCAGCCCCTCATCAAAGACGGCTACTGGACCGTCGACGGGCATAAGCCCGCCGATACCAATGCCCAGCCCTGGCAGCCCAAAACCGACAGCTGGATGTATGGACCGGGCATCGACGGCGCCAAGGGCACCGGCCTGCTGCAGAAAGAAAAGGGTGCGCGCCTGCTCTACACGCCTTGTTCTGCTATCAATGGCCGTCAGGTGTTCAGCGGTCAAACCGCCGAAATCTCCCTCACGCTCGTCTGCGACCCCTGCAAGACGGCCGCCCAAGGCTTTGCTTCAGCCACCGACCAGTATATGGATATCTATATCCATTACGACACGCAAACCCTCACCGGCTACGGCCTGCGCATCATCCGCACCACCAAATACGCCAATGCCGTAGATATGCAGCTGATGCGTTTCAGCGAGGGTAGGGGAGAGCTGCTCGGCGAGCCCGTCAGCACTACCTGTTTCCTGACCGGCTGCACCATCTGCCTATGGAGCGAAGGCAACCTGCTGAAGGCCCACGTCTCTACCACCACTCCGCAGCGCGAAAGCACGCTGGCCAAGGAGGTGAATCTTGCAGCCCCCATAGAACCCCTCTACAATGGCATCGGCATCCAGCACACCGGTTCGGCAGGAGCCAGCGCAACGATGCTCCACTACCTGAAAGCCGAATGGAAATGAAAGAGCTGACTTGCGCCCCCGTTTTAATTTTTTAAAGATTAAGATAGGCGCGTTTAGGGATATATTTGCTAAATTTGCACGCAAAAAGAATACAGAACCCATCAATTATGAAAAAGCTGATTACAACACTCACATTGTGCACGCTGGTCATCACGGCCTTCTCATGCAACAACGGAAAACTGAATGGAAACGAACCGCAGACTGACACCACGGAACAAGAACCCGAGGAGCACCACCTGAGCCTGCTCATCGCCGGCGACCTGATGCAGCACGGCGGACAGCTGAAAGGGGCATTGCAGGCCGACGGCACATACAGCTACGAGGAGTGCTTCCGGTTTGTAAAACCCGAAATAGAGCGTGCCGACGTGGCCATCGCCAATTTTGAGGTCACCCTGGGCGGCAAACCCTATAAGGCCTACCCGCAGTTCAGCGCCCCCGACGAGTTCCTGAAGGCAACGGTTGATGCCGGTTTCGACATCCTGCTGACGGCCAACAACCACTGTCTGGATACCTATCAGAAGGGTTTGGAGCGCACCATCGAACTGATGGACAAGCTGCCCGTGCCGCATCTGGGCACCTACGTCAATGCCGACGCGCGCCGCAAGCAGTATCCCTTCCTGCTCGAGAAGAACGGATTCCGCATCGTACTGCTTAACTTCACCTACGGAACCAACGGACTGAAGGTGACGCCTCCAAACATTGTGAACTATATCGACACCGTTGAAATAAAAGCCGACATTGCCAAGGCGCGCCAGATGAAACCCGACTTCATCATCGCCATCCCCCATTGGGGTATAGAATACCAGCTGCTGCCTTCTGCCGAACAGAAACAGCTGGCCGACTGGCTGCTGAAACAGGGTGTAGACCACATCATCGGCGGACATCCACACGTTCCGCAGCCCATAGAGCTTCGCAACAACGGAAACACGCTGGTGGCCTACTCGCTAGGTAACTATATCAGCAACCAGGCCCGTCCCAACACCTACGGCGGAGTGATGGTGCGCATGGAACTGAGCAAAAAAGGCAACAAGGCAAAGCTCGACAATGCCGGCTATTGCCTCTACTTCGTGTCGCGTCCTGCCGAGAGCGGCCGCAAGAACTTCCGCATCTATTCCATCAACACCCCCGACAGCATGCTCAACGCCCGTGAGCGCGAGCGCCGCAACACCTTTGCTGCCAGCATCCGCAATCTTTTCAAGCAGCACAACAAGGGAAACATCAAGGAATACAAATTCTGAGTCTCTCCCCTCGGTTGGAGGGGTTAAAAAAAGGAGTGCCGTCTCTCACGAGGCAGCACTCCGTTGCTAACTAATGGATTCTTCTTTCATCTATAGCGGCCATCATCGTCTTGATGGTCTGTTGCTAGAATTGTTGTTGCTATGCCAGTTTCTGCGCTGGTTATTGTTTGGGGAAACTACGGTCGTGTTCCGGTTGCGGTTCACGGTTGCATTCCCGCGGTTGTATACATTTCTTCCGGTGGTGTAACGGTCCACGCCGGTCCGTGTGCGAACGCCGTTGTAGGCATTCGGGGTGTGGTCGCGGTCGTACACACGTCCCTGATAGTAGCTCTTGTTGCCATTGCTGTGCCAGTTGTGGTCGCCCCTATAGGTGGCATAGTGGCTCGGACGTACATAGTAGAAATGGCTGCGATTGGTGTAGTTGGTGTAGATGCGGAAGGCAAATCCGTTCTGCCAATACACCGGACGATAGAAGTATTCGCGGGCCATATACGAGCGATACTGATATACGGAAAGCACATAGCTCAGGTCCTCGTTACGGCGCTCCCAGTAAAAACCGAAGATATCGTCGTTCACCGAAAGAGCCATCATGTAGTCGAGGTTGATTTCATATACAGCCTCATACTGCTGTACGCTAAGGTTCAGCTCATAGGCCATTTTGTCTGACAGGAAGAGTGCTTCCTGCTGGGCCTGTGCGAACGTCATTGCCTTTGCTGAGCTGGCCATTGTGACCATGGCAATCAGCGTGAGTATCATTTTCTTCATAGTTGTATGGTTTTTAATTGTTTATACTTGCGGTTTTATTATTCTGATGCAAAAATATGACAAAAGTTTAACACTTTCAACCGTTTATTCCCTAAAAGAACATAGGGAAATCCCTATTTCGAGATTTCCCTACATCCTTATCCGTTTATCCGGCTACCCGGCTACACCCCTCCCCTCGGGGAGGGGCAGGGGAGGGGGTTACTTCAGAACCTTCCTGCCGTCCTTAATAAAAATACCCCTGCTCATTCTTTCTACGCGGCGTCCTTGCAGGTCGAACGTTTGTCCGCTGGTTTCCTGCCAAGTCTTCACGCTGCTGATGCCCGAGGCGTCAGCTTTCTTATAGGTCAGCACAATCTTGGCAAACAGCTGCTTGTTCTTGCCTGCGCTGTCTTCCTCGCTCGACACAATGTTCGAGTTGTCGAACTTCAGCACGATATTCTTCGAGGCTTCAAAGCCCGTCACGTTGGCCGACACGGGATTCTGGCCCGCTGTGCCGCCGGGGAACACCACGCTGCTGGCTATCTCGCTGTTCGTGGAACCGTCTACATAGACACCCGTCATCGTGATGCTGCGGTCGGCAGCCGTCGAGGTGTTGTTGCTATAGCCTTCGATATAGATGCCTGTCACCACATAGCCTTCGTTCACCGTAATGGTGATGGTGCTGCCGTTATTGCCCGTGCGCATCTTGATATAGCCGTCTTTCTCGCTCGCAGTAAGTTCTCCGTTCTCGCCGGCCGTATAGCAGGTACCAACAATGGTTCCCTTGTCGGCTGCCGGTATCTTCACCGTTTCCTCGCCGCCTGAGGCGGGTTCCACGGGCGTTGCATCGGGAGCCGTCGATGTGACGTTGGTCTTATAGGTAGCACGGTCGATGCCAAGGCTCTCTGCCAGCGAATAACTCAGGTGGGGAGGCTGGTTGTAGGAAGCGTTCTGCCATGCCACGGCCATGCGGTACTGATGGTCTTCCAGCAGGCAGGGCACCTTGTATTCCGTCTCCTGCGGGGTGGAGAAAATCATCAGCGTGCAGGTGGGACTCGACCAGTCGCTCTCGTATTGCCACATAATCAGCTCTTCGCGCCAGTCGCCTAAGAAGTCGGCCTGCAGACAGGGCGTAGCCTTTGTGGTGTTGCTGGTCTGCGGCTGTCCGTATTCTGCAAATTCCTGCACCGTCACTATTCCCTTCGAACTGGTGTTCCAGGCCCTGATTCGGGGTGAACACATTTCTGAGCCCGAATCGTAGCGCCCGTCGAAAGTCTGGTCGAAAGGATCGCCCGTCCAGTAAATACGGAAATTGGTGTCGGGCTTGCTGCTTGCAATCAGCTTGCCGTCTTCACAGGCATACATATTATTATCGGCACTCGACCAGAACTCGCTGCCCTTGTGCGAGGGAACGAAGTCGCAGGCCAGTCCGCGTCCGTTGTCTTTAGAACTGGTGGCGTATGCCAGCACTTCTCCGGTGGTGGCATCATGCACGTCGTATCCGAAAGGCGATTCCTCGTGGGGCATCATTATCTCCAGACCGGGACGGTCGGGCACCAGGTCGGCCAGATGGATGGCATCGCCATGGCCATAGCCCGTTGAACAAAGCAGTTGTCCGTCGGCGCCTATTGTTGCACTGCCCGTACAGATATCATCCAGTCCGTCGCCATTCACGTCGCCAACCGAAATGCCGTGTACGCCTTGGCCGTAGCTCGACTTGCCTGTGCCAGAAGCAACCACGGTTCCTGTTCCGTCGACCACGTCCCATTTATCCTTTGCCGTTCCGCGATGCAGCCAGCGGGTAGAGAGTTCCGTGCCGTTCCAGTCGACGGCCCAAACATAGCATCTTGTATAATAGCCACGCTGCAGGATGGCCGTAGGCCGCGAACCGTCCAGATAAGCCACGGCGGCATTGAAACGCTCCGAACGGTTGCCGTATGTGTCGCCCCATTCACTGCCTATCGAGGCTGCTCCCGAATCGCCAAATCCGCGGTTAGGCCTGTACCAAATGGTATGCATGGCCGCGCCCGTCTCTCCGTTGAACACCGTCAGGAACTCTTCTCCACCGGTCACGAATCCCTTCGAATTCTGGTAGGTCTTCGTGTTGTCGGTGGCCTGGATGCTTGCATCGCCAGCCTCGCTCACATATTTTCCGTTGCCGTCGGTGCTGCCGGCAGCCGTGCGGCAAATCATCTCGGCCTTGCCGTCGCCGTCGAAGTCATACACCAGGAAGGTCATCGTGTGGTTTCCCGAACGGATATTGTGTCCCAGACAGATGCGCCACAGTTGCGTGCCGTCCATCTTATGACAGCTCAGGTAGGTGGGCGAGGCCTTGCCATCCTTGCCCGAGTCGCGCTGATTGTCGGGCAGCCATTTTACTATCAGCTCAAACTCGCCGTCGGCATCAACGTCGCCAATGCTGATTTCATCGGGACGATAGCGGCCCGTAAGCGCACCCGATGCATCCTTCGTAGCCGGCGGACGGTTGATTTTCAGCGTGGTGTACATATTGTCCCAGGCTTTCGTCTCGGCAGTCTCGCCATAGGCCGACTCAATCCTATACGTTGCTCCAGCCACACCGTCGGCGTCCAGATAGTTCGTTTTCGTCGTGATGGGCTCGGCATTCAGTCTCACGCCGTCGCGATACACATTAAAGCCCAAATCTCCGTCGCCCGACAATGAGCGCCACGACACCAGCACTCCCTTCGACGTCTTCACGGCCACCGGAGCGCGGTTGAGCGTTTCCTGGGCCTGCACCAACAGGCACACGGCAGCCATGGCCACCGTCATCAACAGTTTTCTCATGTTTAGTCTAATACGTATTAATTTTTAAATAGCTATTTATCTAAAGACGCGGATTCTGGCGTATGTACTCACAGCACGCCATGAAAGATACTTTGAGCAAAAGCGAAACATAATGTTTTTCTCTTCATATTGTTTGCGGGATTGAAATAAAATAACTACTTTTGCAACGAACCATTTGATATTTGCATTAGTAAAGACAAACGCTTATGATGAAAACATCGAGACAGGCTACGGAATTCGTTGTATTCTGCATAGAAAACACTGCTGCTAAACTTGGTGTTTCTGCCCAGCAGTTGTTTCTTGAACTGAAGCGGACTGATGGTATCAGGACATTCCTCTATCCAAGTTATCCCGCACTACATACTCAAAGCAAAGAGTATATCGTTGACGAGACCATTGCGTATATCCGTCGGCACAACCCCGACTTTATCAACATAAAATAAGACCGTTATGAAAGTGTTCCACGGTTCAACAGTCAGCGTTGCCGCCCCATTGGTTGGGATTGGCAGGAAAAACCTCGACTTTGGCAAGGGGTTTTATGTTACCGACCTGAAGGAGCAGGCCATTTCCTGGGCTAGTCGCCCACTGAATGCAGGCAGACCACAGTTGCTGAACGTTTACGAATTTGATAAAGCTGGTGTGCTGAATGATGGGTTTCGTTATAAGCAGTTCACGGCTTACGACATGGAATGGCTGGAGTTTGTCGTGGCCAGCAGAAAAGGGCTGCCCGTATGGCAGGATTTTGACGTCATAGAAGGCGGCATTGCCAACGACCGCGTATTCAACACCATAGAATTGTACAGCCAAGGACTGATTACGCAAGACACAGCATTGTCAAGGCTTCAATATGAGCGTCCCAACAATCAGATTTGTCTTCTTAGCCAAGCGGTTGTAGACGGCTATCTCCATTTCATTGAGTCGAGTATCATAACCCCTGATGACCAAAGTGTATGAATGAGCATCCCTTAATTAACGAAACGCTGCTGCAGATGAAATATGCCAGAGTCATATCGCTGCTGGCTGAGACCCTGGGCATCGGCGATGACCGGGCGCTCGAATTGTTTTACATGTCTGATACATACCGTTATCTAAGTCGCAAGATGTATCATCTTCACAACATGAGCGATGCGTATCTTGTGGACGAAATTATACTGGAACTTCAGGCTAAACAATAAGAGTCATCTTTGTGTTCCAATATCAAAACAGCGAATTCATCGAATTTATCGAATGATATTAAAAAAACACGGTCATTAAGACCAAAGACGAAGAAAAGGCGGATTGCTCCGCCTTTCTCCCGCCTATTCCTCTTCGTCCCATAATGAATGGAAAACGGGGAGGGAAGAGCCTGTCTCCATTTCTGTTTC
>JAFWQT010000150.1 GCA_017508965.1 Prevotella sp.
CTCCAGGACGGGAACGTAGCAAAGGTAGTTGGTTGTAGCGGCGCGATACGGGTAGCTTGCCCACCCGCCTCTTTAGCTCAGTTGGCCAGAGCACGTGATTTGTAATCTCGGGGTCGTTGGTTCGAATCCGACAAGAGGCTCGAAGAAAAAGGAGGATAGCGCAAGCAATCCTCCTTTTGGTTCAAAAGAAAGGAGAATTGCTTGCGCAATCCTCCTTTCTTTGATTTATAAGCAGGTTTGGACTCTGTCCAAACCCATTCGCTTTTTATTTTACTGGAGCAAACGTGAAAACCAAGTCCTCGAGAGCACAGAGCGACTTCTCTTTGGTGTCGGACTTAAAGAGAAAGAAGATAGCATGCTTTCCAGCGAGATACTTCTCTTGGGCTTCTTTTGAGATTCCAATAGCCGCGTCCATGACGGTCTTCGGCATGTCTGCCTTCAGCGCAAACTCACCAATCTTCTTACCGCCCTGCGACTCCCAAGGACGGTCCATCATGACCTCGATGGTGCCGTCGATGCCCTCGGGAATCAGGCGCAAGACGAGCATCAGATTGTCCTTCGTGGCCAAGCGCTCTGCATCGAAATTGAAGTACTTGTAGCCCACGATGCTGCCGTCGGTATTGTTTACCATGCGGTTGGTGTTATAACGGATGTCGTAAGGTGCACTGAACTTATCGGTGGACGCGAGGGCCTGCTCTTTGGTCATGTCGGGTGTGCCGCCGTAGCTGGCCTCTATGTACGAACCGAAGAACTTGTTGTTAGGCCACTCGTGGATAGAGGGCTTCGGCCCTGTATGCCAGCAGGCCAGGCCTGCAGAGTGACGCTCGAAGGGGTTAAGGCCGTTCAGAGCAAAGCCTTGGCTGTTGTACTCGCCCTCTGATATTTCCACCTTGCCGCCCTTGCCTTCTACTACATTTACGCTGATGGGAGCTACCATGGCCTGGCGGGCATATTCGTCGGTTCCTGTCTGACGGTGATAGAACACGTACCACTGGCCGTTAATCTCGCAGATGCTACCGTGGGTGTTGCCGTCGGGCGTCGCGGAGGCAATAACTTTGCCCTGTTCGTCCTTTTCACGGGCACGGCCATCGATGATGGTGCCACCGTAGGTCCAAGGGCCTAAGGGCGAGTCGCTATAGCAGTAGGCCAGGGTATAATTGCTGGAAGGCAGGCCAAACTCACCTTCCTCGGTGAAGCGGCTGTAGATGAACACGTACTTGTCCTTGATCTTACGGATGCTGGAGGCCTCGAAGAACTTGAATCGTCCGGGCTGATTGCGGCCGCTGATCATGTCTTCCACAATCTTAGTGCCGGGCTTGACGGTAGCCATCGTCGTTGGGTCAAACTCTGCGGCGTAGCTACGCTCGAAGCCCCAGTAGCCATAAACCCGGCCATCGTCATCGACGAAGACTGCGGGGTCGAACTGCAGCACACCGTCCACCTGGTTGGGATTGTCCTTGCTCCAGTTGCACACTTCGAAGGGGCCATCGGGCCGGTCGCTCTTGGAAATGAGTCCGTTGCGCATTCCCGTCTGGTCGTTGGGGAAGAGATAGTATGTTTTCTTGCCGTTCTTGTCAGTCACCAGCGTCACGTCGGGCGCATAGAGCACATCAGCGGTACCAGCCGAGTCGAAGGGTTCGCCGTTGCGGTTCTTGTTCACTACGAGGATGATGCCGTCGTAGCGCCAGTTGTTCAGGCTGTCAACCGATGCAGACCACACTACTTGGTCGCGGCCGCAGTATTCGGTGACGAGGTCGTCGTGCGAACCATAAACATAGACACGGTACTTGCCCGGTTGGTCGGGATCTTCAAATACGTAGGGCTCGCCGTCGGGGATATGCTCCCACAGGGGCATGTAGGGATTGCCTACGGTGGTCAATCGTGTGGGTTCGCTGTTTGTTGTGGCCTGTTGTGAACAGGCGTTCAACGTCAGGGCGCAGGTGCCTGCTAATGCCAAGCAGTTGATGGTTGTTTTTGTGTTCATAATATATAAGTGTTAAGTTCAATAATGCATAATGCATATAGTTCAACGTTCAAAGTTCAACGACAGTGATACCAGCGCCCCCAAACTGCACATGTTCGTCATGGAAGTGGGTGACGTTGGGCACAGTGGCAAGATACTGGCGGATGAGTTGGCGCAGAATGCCGTTGCCCTTGCCGTGAAGGATACGCACATGCGAAATGCCTACGAGAATGGTGTCGTCGATGAAGTGCATAACGGCATTGATGGCCTCGTCGCCTCGCATGCCTCGCACGTCGAGGTCCTGGCGGTAGTTGTATCTGCGGTTGTCAATGGCCTCGCGTGTCTGACGGCTGATGGCTCCCTCGGGTTTCTCTTCGCGCTTGGGAGCCTCTGCGGCTTCTAGCCGTTCGGTCTGGATTTTGGAGCGCATGCCGCCGAAAATGACAGTTGCCGTGCGGCCGTCGGTCTGCTCGATGGTGCCCACGCTGGTCAGTCCTTTCATGCGTACCGTGTCGCCCGCCTTGAACGTGGGTGCTTTGTTCTCGTTCTGTGCAGCGGCCTTGAGTTTTTCGGCAGCCTCTTTGTCGTGCTGCTCTTTTTCACGTCGGCGTTTGTCTTTGCGTGCCTTGCGTTCTTCCATTTGTTTCAGTTTGCGGGCAAAGTCCTCGTTGCTCATCACACCCCGCTGTTCTCTGTTGGCAAGGTCGTTCTCGAACGCTTTCAGTTCTTGGCGAATCTTGCGCGTCTCCTCTTTCTCGGCCTGGCTCTCTTTGATTTGGCGGATGGTGTTTTCAATGGTTCTGTTGCTCTCTTTCAGCAATTCCTCGGCCTCCTGCTTAGCTTTGGCCAGAATTTCCTTGCGCTGTTGCTCAAGGGTTCTTATTTCGTCCTCATAGCGGGCAATGGTGCGTTCCAGCTCTTTCTCACGCTGGTGAATGGTGTCGCGTTTGTTTTCCCAATAGCGTTTGTCGCGCACAATGTCTTGCAGGTATTTGTCGCTCTGAATATAGTCGGAGCCAACAATGTTGCTTGCGTCATGAATCACCTCTTCGGGAATTCCTGTTTTGCGGGCAATCTCGATGGCGAACGATGAGCCGGGCTGTCCCATCTGCAACTGGAAGAGGGCGCGCATTTCATGGCGGTCGTAGAGCATGGCTCCGTTCACCACTCCCTCGTGACTGTCGGCAAAATGCTTTAGATTCTGGTAGTGGGTTGTGATTACACCGAAAGTTTTTCGCTTGCAGAACTGTTTCAGCACACTTTCGGCAATGGCACCGCCAATCGTGGGCTCGGTGCCGCCGCCAAACTCGTCGATGAGCAACAATGTGCGGCTGTTGCAGTGGCGCATCATGTTCTTCATGTTCAGCAGATGACTGGAGTAGGTCGATAGGTCGTTTTCGATGCTTTGTTCGTCTCCTATATCAATCATGATGTTGTCGAAGATGCCCGTCTTCGAGCGTTCGCCAATGGGGATAGACAATCCGCACTGCAACATGTATTGAAGCAGTCCCACGGTTTTCAGGCACACCGACTTTCCACCCGCATTGGGACCCGAAATAATCAGCAGTCGCCCGATGTTATCTTTTCGAGTTAGGAGTTTCGAGTTAGGAGTTAGGAGTTTCGAGTTAGGGTTCTCGTTGACGTTCTCTTTATCGTTATCGTTATCGTTGACGTTCTCAAGTCTGATTTCGAGTGGTACCACCGATTTCTGCTGGCGGCTGAGCGACAGTTGCAACAACGGGTGGATGGCCCGTATCCAGTCAATCAGAGGGCGCTGCTCCACGAGAGGCTCGTAGGCATTGAAATACTTGGCCAGTTCGGCCTTGGCACGAATAAGGTCTATTTGAGCCAGAAACTGGTAACTCTCCAGAATGTCGCGCACGTGGGGACGCAGTTCGTTGGCAAACTCGGTCAGGATGCGAATTATCTCGCGGCGCTCCTCAGCTTCCAGCTCGCGGATGCGGTTGTTGGCTTCCACCACCTCCGAGGGCTCTATAAACACAGTTTTACCCGAGGCACTCTCGTCGTGAACAATGCCTTTGATGCGTCGTTTCAGTGCAGGTGCCACGGGTATCACCAGTCGGCCGTCGCGCAGGGTGGGAGTGACATCTTTTTCCACCAGTCCCTCGTTCTGGGCCGAGCGTAGAATAGTATATAAGGTGCGAGAAATGCTGCCTTCGGTTTTGGCCAGCTCGCGGCGGATGTTGCCCAAGGCCGTTGATGCCGAGTCCTTCACCCGGCCAAACTTGTCGAGAATCTGGTCTATGCGCCTTATTAGCTCCGGAAACGTCACCACGTATTCGGCCAGGCTGTGAAGCGCTGGGTACTGGTATTTGGCTTGTTCGCCCTCGCCCTCGTGGCGATTCAGAAAGCCCACCATGCGGTGGATAGTTTCCAGCGAGCGCCGCAAGTCGAACAGTTCGTTCTCTTCCAGGTGAGTGTTTTCTACGCGGATGCGCGACACGCTCGCTCTTACATCGTAAAAATACTGCAACGGAAAATCGTCGTGCTCTTCAGTGAGCCGCCTGAATTCTTTCACCTGCTGAAGCCATTCATTCACCACGTCGGCCTGGTCGGAAAAAGCCACCGAGTCAACCTTTTCCTTACCAAGCGTACTCAGGCAGCGCTCTTTCAGAAGCTGGCGAATCTCGTCAAATCCTATTTTGTTCTCAAAATTCTTCGGATAAATCATGCTGCAAAATTATACATTTTTTTTGAGAATACAGACCCGACGAGAGAAAAAATGAAACAAATAGCCGAAAGCCAGCCATCACCCATCACCTAACACCCATCACCTAACACCTAACACCCATCACCCCCATGCTCCCGGGGATGGCATATCCGGCAGCATGGGGGTGATGGGTGTTAGGTGTTAGGTGTTAGGTGATGGATGATGGTAAAAAGAACTTCTACAACTGTTTCCCGTCGGCGAAAGCTTTGCCCACGGTTTTTCCAAGCTGAATGTAAGTGTGATGAATGGGGTCGAAAGTAATCAGTTCCATCTTTTCTACATCGGGTTTCCCGTCTTCTGCCAGGTACTTCTCGTCACAGAGGATGTTCACGATTTCGGCAACCAGGTAATAGCCCGTATCACTCTCGTCGAACTTCTGCTTCATCCTGCATTCCAGCGTCATGGGAAACTCCTTGAATACAGGAGCGTTCACATGGGGGGCTTTCTCTATGGTCCAGCCCGTGCGTTGCATCTTATCTGGAGTTTTTCTGCCGCTCACAATGCCCACATAGTCAGCGGCAACCATTGTTGCTGCGGTAGCAAAGCTGACTGTAAACTCTGGATTTGCTGCCAGATTGTCGGTGGTCTGATGAGAGCCAAGCGAGATCATAATCTCGTGCATATCCCATTGTCCGCCCCAAGCGGCATTCATCGCATTGGGCATACCATCTTTGTCGTAAGTGCCGATAACCAGCACAGGTTGTGGCAGTAGCCACGCCATTGATTTAAAACTCTTCATAATTATACAATTTCACAATTTCACAATTTCACTATTTCACTATTTCACTATTTCACTATTTCTCATTTAGCGAAGCGCCATTTCGAATTTTTAATCTTTCATTTTTAATCTTTCATTTTACAGAAGGGTGTCTCAGAGCGAAGGCTAATGTCTTGTAACTCCTTGCAACTCCTTGAACTCCCTGTTTTCTTTACCTGCGCAAAGTTACGACAATTCTTTTTTATTCCCAAATATTATTTCAGTTTTCCCTTACTTTCCAGATAGTAAGTGAACAATTCCCACTGGCCGGCGTTCTTTTTGATGTTTGCTTTCACCTCGTCGGTGCCGATGAATTGGAGGGGATAGCAGTCATGCAGATAATAATGGCCCTGGCCAGGGTCGGAAATCACATCGTAATGCAAGACGAGGTTGGTGAACACCCTGCTGTCCCAATCGCCAACAAAACTGCTGACTACGAATAACTCATTATCGCCAAGACAGAACTTGATTTCGTGGAAAGGCTCCAGGCGCTTGTAGAGCGGTTCGTCCATATCGCGGAACTTGATTTCGCGAGTGGTAACATCCAACCACTCAATATCATCCTCGGTGAAGAGCACACTCTGCGCATCATTCGCCGAACGTGTATCCGGCTGACCGATGCCACACGCATAGAATGTGACCTTTTCTGGTGGACACGTCGTGAAAGGCTTTTCGGGTTCATAACTGTCACTGCTGCAAGCAGTCGTCACTGTGCTGGCCATGGCTATCGCCATCATCCAAGCAAGGGGTTTGTAATGTTTCATGTTTTTTAGAGTTTAATAAATTGGGTCTCTCTGTTTATATAGTCCGTCTGACTCTGAAAAGACTGCACGACTACCACGTAAATCTGATGCCCAGGGGTACAGAGAACGTAAACGGATGTTCCGTGCGGTAGGTCTCAACGTCGGTCTTCATCGGAATATAGTACTGCAGGCTGGGCTCAACGAAGAAACCGATGCTGGGCGTCAGATGGTATTGCAGACCGATCCCCATGGTGGTAGAAAAATGCCACGGAGCGCGGAAGGAGGTCTTTTCGCTGGCCTCGTACTGGCCGTTCACAAAGAAGTCTGAGCGGAGGGTAGAATGGACAGGTATTTCGGTGGTCATACCGAGACTGCCGTAGAGACCCCACAGTTTTCCGCCATACATATTATAAATGCCCTTCATGGGGATGCCAAGATAGTGGATGCGCTGCTGTTCATGGATGCTGTTGCCGTCAGTTCCCATCTCAAAGTCAGAGGCCAGGCGGCTGTAGCTCAGGCCAGACTCCAGCCCGAAACGGTTATTCAGCCTGTACTTCAATGCCAACGACCATGTGACGGGCATGCGGTGGTGGCTCGTGCGCAGAATCTTGTCCTCGCCGGGACGGTTGGCATTGTTAAGGGCAATGCGCATGATGGCGCTACGGGTGGCATCGCTCACAACATCAGGATGATTGGCCAGATAGACAGCATAGTCGGTCCAGTTGTCGATGCTGCCCGGAACAATCGGGCCGGGCGACGGCCCAGGCAGAGATTGTGCATCTGTCGGCGCGGGCTTATAGCTGAACGGCTGGTTATAGCGGCGCTGCTCGTCCGTCTGCCCGGCGTATGCCAGATCCAGCGACCATTTCTTGCCGTCGTTGGTGCCTGTGGCAGGCTTGTTGGGGAATAACCCGGCCATATCGTAACGCTGCGGTTCCCCCTCCCGGATAATCCTTGCCGTGTCTGGCCCTGTAGCGTTTGAATTCGTCTGCTCCCGAGCTGCCATGTTTGATAGGGTGTCAGCCGTGATGGAATCTGCTGTCTGTTTGAGGGGATTTGCAATCTGTTTGAGGGGATTTGCAATCTGTTTGAGGGGATTTGCAATCCCCGATTGCAGGGCTTTTGTTGCCACAACAGTTGTACGATGCACGGGCAATGAGATAATCACAGGTTCCAGTGGTCGTTCTGTCGGAGATTCTTTTGCCGGTTTCTGTTTGAGGGGATTTGCAATCCCCGTTTTCGCCACAACCGGCTTTTCATCCTTGGCCGCTGTGTCACCATTTCTGAGCAGAACGAACGAAAAGGGAACAAGTAGCAGCAGAAGCACGGCAACCCAATACTGCCGCATCATTTTGCGCAGCATCTTTTTTGCCCGTGCCAGTTGCGACGACGACGAATGAGGCTCAATGCCCAGCATGCCGGCAATCTCCTTGTGCGACATACCTTCGAACACCGACAACCGGAACACCTGCCCGTAGCCCTCAGGCAGCCGGTCAATCATTCTCGCCACCTCGCTCAGCGGCACGCCTCTCACTGTTTGATGGGATTTGCTGTCTGTTTGAGGGGATTTGCAATCTGTTTGAGGGGATTTGCAATCCCCGATTTCCTCAGTGGCAATCAGGTCAGCCTCGCTCGTCTCGTCAAGCGAAACCGTTGGCAATGCCTCCAAATGATCCTTGCACTTGGATGCCACGTTCCTTGTAATGGCCGTCATCCAAGCTTCAGCTTTATTGTTGTCGCGCAGCCTGTCAAACGAAGTGAAGATAATCACAAACGCATCGTGCAGCACGTCCTCCACCGTCTGCTCGTTGTTGATATAACGCCGACATACGCCCCTCATCTGCTGGGCGTATGTCTTATACAGTTCTCCGAGGGCATCAGCATCCCCCTGTCTGCACCGTTCTATCAGCCGTGTTTTCTCCATCGTCAGCATAACGTCTCTATCTATAAAGTCCTGCGATGAAGAAAAGACTGCATCGTCATCCGCGTTTTTTGATAGTTTTCACATCTTTTAAAACTTTGTCTATAGCCTGTTCTTTTCGGTGTTGCCAGCACCGGTGCCCTTGTATTTCGAACGTACGGGATTAAAGGCGTAGCGCAGGGTGAGTTTCAGGCTGCGGTTGTCGGTTCGCTTGTCCAGGCGGAACTGGCGTATGTCGCTGAAGATGGTTATCTTTTGGCGCATGGAGGCGAAAATGTCGCTGCAGGCCAGTTTTACACTCAGCCGGTCGTGGAAGAAAGCCTTGTAAAGACTCAGGTCGAACTGCCACGACGGAGCCATGCCGATATTCTCCGAATCGCCTGCCGAACGCCACGACAGGTCGGCATTCAGCCAGATGTCCTTGGGCAGGTTGACGGCATTGTTGAAGCGGACGATGCGCATCGGCTCGGTCATCCTCTTTGTCTTACCCAGATAGCTCACTTCCAGGTCCTGCCACATCAGGGCAAGCATCAGTTGGGGATGGTACCAGCCGAATGTCGGCGAAAAATGCAGCATGGCCTGCAGATTGTTGAAACCATTGGTATTGTTCTTCTGGAGCAGGGCAATGGTGGGGTCGCCGTTGTAGCTCGAGTACGAGTTGATGATATAGTCGTGAACGTGGGCATAGTCAATCATCGCCATCATCCACTTCCAGTTAATAGCCAGCGAGAGGTTGTCGCGGTAGGTAGGGCGCAGGTAGGGGTTACCGCTCTCGTACAGATAACGGTTGATGTAACTCAGGTCGCTGGTCAACTGGCTGAAAGCAGGCCGGTTGATGTTGCGGGCATAGCTGAGCCGGGCCTGCACCTTGCCTATAGGATAAGACAGCATGGCCGAAGGGAAGATGTCGTTATAAGTGCGGGTTGTATCGCTGCGTGTCGCACTAAAGTACCGGCTTGCCACATGTTCGAACCGGAACCCTAGTTTGGCGGTCAATTTGCCCAGCTGTTGCGTTAGTTCTGCGAATACAGCCCCGTTTGATTCTTGGGTCTCTGTATGGCTGCTCATAATGATATTCTCAGGGTTGGCGAATGCATCGGTACGACGTACATGGCTGCCCTCGGCGCCCATTTCGAGTTTTCCCTTCCACAGCGGTTGTCCAGTCACAAGCTTGGCTGCATAAAGCCGGTTCTTGGCCTCGCTGCGTGTCGTAACGTTTCGGCTTTCGCTTTCTTTGGCAATCTCTTGGGTAAAAGCCTCGGTGGTTTCGTTTTGAGTCACCATGTCGGCATTGACATCTATCGACCACTTGCCCACGCTGCCCGAATAATAAGCATTGACACGATGTTCAATTCTTTTGGTCGTCTCATGGCCGTCACCTGTCAGGTGGTCATCGTTTGTCTCGTTCTCGAACATGTCTGCCATAAAGTTGCTTCTTTGCCGTGAAGGTCGTGAGGCTACAGTGTAAGTCATGCCGATGGCGTGATGGTCGCTGAACATATAGTTGAATCCCAGCTTGCCATAGTAGATGTTCGTATGAGGTGTATAATGGGTTGTGCTCTGCTGCACGAAATGGGTGTTGTGAGTTAGGAGTTGTGAGTTAGGAGTTAGGAGTTGGGTGTTATCGTTAGCGTTATCGTTAGGGTTATCGTTAGGGTTAGGGAGACGGGTGTCTTGGCGGCTCGTGTTCTTCACCTTCATCCTAAAGTCTTCTATGTCGGCCGTAGCGAAGAGATCGAGCCCGCCCGCCCGATAGTTAACATTTACCTCTTCCTGCCCGAAAACGTAATGGTTGATTCCTATCAGCGTCTTATTGTCGAAGCTGAAACCTTCGCCAACGGGGCGGATGGTCTTGATACGGACCACCGAACGCACCGAAGCATCATATTTTGCGCCAGGCGTCATGACAACTTCTACATCCTTGATCTGGTCGCTGCTCAGCTGGTTGAGCTCTCCCTGATCGCGCATCAGGCGACCATTGATATAAACCAGCGGCGCACCCCGTCCTACGACCTCTATGCTACTGCCACTGCGCAGAACGCCTGGTATATGCGTCAGCACATCGTAGCCCGTACCCATCTTCGAGAGGTAGCTGCCCTCAACAGTCGTAACAAAGGCGTCGTCTTTTATTCTGACCAGCGGGCGGGAGCCTTTCACCTCTACACCGTTCAGCTTGTAGCTGACGGGCTGCATGCGTATTGTTCCGAGCTGAGTGCTGTGACAATACCTGTAGATAGTCTTATAGCCGACGTATGAGATTCTGACGAGAACAGCCCCCTCCCGACCATTCCCGATTTGGGGAGGAGTATCGTATGGGATGACGAAGAGGCCAGCCTCATTGCTCACACCTCCACCTATAAGAGTGGAATCGGATGGATGAAGCAGGCAGACATTGGCGTATGCAACAGGCTGACCTTGTTCGTCGATGATAGTACCGGTCAGATGTCGGTCGGTCTTGTGGATACAATAAGCATACAACTCATGCGCCCCACGTTTCACGACACGGACGGGATAGAAACCAATGATCTGGCGTAGGGCATCGGGCACGGATTGATGCTTGATGCTGGTAGTCACGCGGAAGTCTTCCAACTCATTGTACATAAAACTGATAGTGTAATCGGGTGACAACTCGTTGAGGTCGCGCAAAGCCTCAGACATTGAGACGTTATCATAGTTACGTGTAATCTTTATTCCCGCTGACGCGCCTGCCTGTAGCCTTTGTCCCTGGACGTCGATGAAACAGCACAGGGTGATAAGAATAATAACAAGGTGTTTCATCATCTGACAATCAGTTTGCCGTTCTCTACAGACAGATTGACCTGCTCGAACATGTTCAACTTTTCTATGACCTCTTTCAGACTATCGTCTCGATTCCATACGAAATAGAAACGAAGCCCACTGGCCTGCATTCCCGCTGACGCGCCTACCCGTAGCCTTTCGTTCTGTAAGTCTATGTCAAGGTGATGATAGCTGGCAATGTCCTTGACGATGCTGTCAAGGGGGACATTATCGAACACTACAGGCTCAGCCCTGGCAATGGTATCTGCAGTGTGGGTTCGAGATAAGGTGATTGCAGATCGGGGTTTCTCTGCAGCCGTTACTGGGCGTTCCTCGTGCTGCGCCTGGCGCGCGATGTGAACTGCCGCAAAGGCAATACCCGATAGCGTTAATATGCCAATAAGCATGGCAGCAATCTTATGCCACGTATGTATGGGGCGTTTCGAGTTAGGAGTTAGGAGTTTTGAGTGAGGAGTTAGGAGTTTCGAGTTAGGGTTATCGTTAGGGTTATCGTTAAAGTTAGGAGTTGACCGCTGAGTGAACTGCTGCCATGCTTCATCTACATCGGGCACTTGGTCAAGATCGTCCATCATGGCCTCTATTTCCATGTCGGAATACTTGTCGGGCTCTTCCTGCATATCGCGGTAAAGCTGTTTGTTGTGGTCATTTGTTTTCATAAGCCTTTCGGATTAAAACGGTTTCTGATTTCTTTCAAGGCGTGTGAAAGATGTTTCCATACGGCCACGCGGCTGATGCCCTCCGTAGAAGCAATCTCCTCATAGCTATACCCTTCAGTGAAACGGAGGTGGAAGATGCGCTGCTCTTGTTCTGTCAGATGGCTGACGACAAACTCGACGATTTCGATTAAGCGATCGTTTTCACCCTCTGCATCAGACGGCTGCGCTGCAGAAGCAGTCTCCATGCGGAGTTTCGTTTCCTGATGGCGGATGCGCTTCAGACACTGGTTGCGAACGCTCGTCAGCAAGTAGCGTTCCTCGGTGTCGGGCATCAGCACCGTCTGCCCGCGGAGCAGACTCTCAAAGATGTCGCTGACCACATCCTTGCTCTCCTGCTCATCGTAGAGAATTGTGCGTGCCACCCTCAGCATCTTGGCGTAGTGCTGTTTAAACAGCCTTTGGATAATATGTCTTTCCATCACGTCTTTTTTAAAGTAATACCCTTCAGCCGTTCGAAATGCTAACCCCATAACAAACATTTTTTTGTTGCGAAGTTACAGAAAGACCCACGAAAAAGCCTCCGGCACGCCCGAAATACTTTTGCCGGGGGCAAAAGTCTTAAACTAGTTTCAGAATTTTTCCTGTTTCTGCTATTCTTGGGCCCAGAAAGTGATGTTTTTGCGAATATTTTTGGGGGATAATCACAAACGGCCGAACAAATTCTCTACAAACCGCCGAACAAAATCATCACAAACAACCGAATAAAAGCGCCACAAACAGCCGAAAAAGCATCGAAAGATTTGTGTAATTCAATAATCTTTGCCGCCAAATTAAGTAACTCAAGTTTCGCAAGTTTCGCTTGCAGGGAGTTAACAGGAGTTAATGGCAGTTAACGAGCCTGGCTCGAGAAGTTATCGGACAATAGTTTCCTTAAAGAGAACTAATGTCCGCTTACTTCCGCTAACTTCCTATAACTCCAGATAACTTCCAATATGTGAAATTGTGAAATTGTGAAATTGTGATGTTGCTACTTCTTCTTTAGCTTTTCTTTCAGGGCCTTCAGCTCCATATCGATGTTGAAGAGGCTTTGTATTTTTACGTCTTCGCGCAGACGGAGGCCGTCGGGTGTGAAGGTCTCAGAGTAGGGGATGCCGCTGAACAGGAAGAGCTCTTGCAGATGACGGAAGTCGGAGAGGCTGACGCAGACCGCCTCTTCGTCGGCAAGCCATTCGGCCACATATTTCTTATAGGCATCGCTGCCCCCGGGCGTGCGTTCGCCGGCAATGAAAACGAGTTTCACATCGTCGCGTTTGGCTATCTCGGCACGCAGGCCCTTGCTGTTCTGAATTTCTATCCGGCAGCCTCCGCAGCCCAGGCCCCAGAAGTCGAACACCAGGTAGCGGCCGGGATACTTGGCTATGACATGGCGGATGATTTCGCTCCCCGGGCCTTCGGGCAAAGGAGAGGCAAGCTCGCGTTGCGACATCTTGGCCTGATAGAACTCTTCGGTTTTCTGGCGGACGTAGGGATGGGTGAGCTTCGAGAGATATTGGTTCATGACTGTGGGGAGCGTCGCCTCGTTCTGCCGCCAGGAGTTGAAATTGTCCAGTATGTCCTGAAGAATGCAGAGTTGTGCCGTCAGATTGTCGTTTTTGCCCGTCAGTTCCTGCAGCATGGCCATGCCGGTGTCCGGCGAGGCCTGTTTGGCCTGGCGTACGGGCGGGGCTTTCCGGATGCGGTTGAGGGTGAAGTAATAGTCGTCGGCAACCATGAGCAGAGGATTGTTGAAATCAATGCGTTGCAGGGCCTTGTAGTTGCTGGCGTCGGCAAGGGTTTTCATCCCTATGCTGTCGGTTACGCTTTGTGTGAAGCTGCCGTCCTCGTGTAGTTGAATAGGCATGTACCTGAACTCGCTGTTCATGGCACAGTCCATCAGGGCCATTGCAAAGTTTGACTGCATTTCGCCTAATGCCAGGCCGACCTCCATGGGGGTGAAGTGGTCGCGGCGGCTGATGCGGTCGATGCGTGCCAGCATGTTCTGCCACACCTGGTCGGCTACGGTGCCGGCCTCGCTGAAATTGCCTTTGAAGGACGAGAGGGGCCTGGTCATCTCTTTTAGCCGCAAGTCGGACTTCAGCAGCCGTTCCGCCTCGTGGCTGCTGCCGACGGGGTAGCAGCACTCCCATTGCCCGTTCTCGTTTTGGCGAATGGCGATGTCGATGGTTTCGCCAGGACGGGCAAAAAAGGGCATTTCTGTGAAGTCTGCATTCGAGTCGGTGTTGTCGATTTTTACATAGAACGCCGATATCATGGGATAGCTGAGCCGTATGGTTTTTTCGAACGTGCCGTCGGGCTCTATCTCTATCAGTTGTGTGCTATGGTCGCTTATCATCACGTCGTAGATATAGGCTTCCATCGAGGTGAATCCCATGCGCTCTGCATCGTAGCCTTCAATACGGCCGCAGATAGTGACATTGCCCGTGGTCAGCCAGTCGGCTGGAATCGTATATGGATGGCGGGCATAGAGCTCTTGTATCGACGGTGCCTTGAAGGAAGTCCCCCTTTCGTGAATGCCGAGAATGGGCACTGCCCAGAGAGCATCATCCTCGATGAAGTCGAAGAGCTGCACGTGCGGGGGCATGGGCTCGAAATGAACCTTAAACTCTGTAGTGCCTGGCGACTTGATCCATGTGCCGAGGGCAATACCCTCGGCAGAACGCAAAGGATAGCGATGACCGTCCTCATCGACGAGGTAACTGTTCTTCACGAAACGGAAGGTCTCGTTTTGAGGACATACCATCGTAAAACGGAGGGTGGTGGCCGTGTCTGTCATCATGACTTCGTCAATCTTCAACTCACCAGTCAACACATCCGCCTGAACCATCACCTCTGGGCTCTTGATGGATTTGTAAACTTTCGCCTGCCCTGCCATTCCGACGAGGGCGAGCATCATTGCAATGATTGTTTTCTTGTTTGTCATCGTTTTGCTTATATTGTTATATATTGGTGTCCGCTAAATAATTTTTGACCGACATACAAATTAAGGCCGAGTCCTCGCTTGGAACTCGACCTTTTTTGTTACCTTTGTTTTTGCAACAAAACATTAATAACATGAACAAAGGTACACA
>JAFWQT010000151.1 GCA_017508965.1 Prevotella sp.
AGACTATAAGGTTATTCTCCGGCTTACAATGATTGATTTCGGACCTGCCGTTAAATACGGATTTGGCGGGATAAAAGGAGGTGAGGCTAAGGCCGATGGTGTCTTTGAGGTGAGAGATATCAACACAGATGAGGTTAAGCTCGTTTTAAAGTTTGAGGGATTGAAAGGTGATAGTAGTTTCAAGCAGATAGGCCGTCTGATCGGTGTTTTTGAAAACTTTGGAGAAAAGCTTTCGGACTATCTGAAAGATTACCAGAAAGAGCTGAAGAAAAAGAAGAAATGACATCCTTTTTCCATAGTATGCTTGCAAATTGTGTCGCAATCTGCGGCACAATTTGCTTTTCTTTGCGCTTATTAAACGTTGAAAGCTTCAGCATTCAAAGAATGATGAACTTCGCTTCTATCATTTCATTTCGTACAGCCAAATGGGTATTTCGTACATTCGCATTTATGTGGGGATTGATTCTGGCGGATTCTTTCGTAACTTTGCACTTGACGAAAAAATAAACCAATAATCAAAAGTGAATTATGAAGAAGATTTTGTTTGTAAGCATGATGTTGTTGGGCACCATGAGTGCCAACGCTCAGTTCACGGTGTATCAGCCAGTAGAAGTTCCTCAAACGTCGAGTGTTCCAAGTTATGGTTATGGAACTCCGTACACCATTTACGAACCCATTTACGGTTCCCCTTATCGGCAGCAACAGCAGGCAAGGCCCAAGATGCAGGAAGTGATACTAAGGGGATACTACAAAAAAGGGAATGACTGGTACTCCCTGCCAATCAGGGTTGGTGTAATAGGTGAGGAGGTCAGGCTTCTGAGTGTCAAGACACAGCATAGCTGGAGTAACTGCGGTAATAAAGCTAGTGCCGTAAATGGTTTTGATTCTGAAGAAGTCCGCGACAACTTCAACTATAAGGCATTCTCCTCGCTCTGCGGCACAATCTATTTCTAAAGGTTAGTTCTGTTCACAACTTGTGTGAATATAGGTACTGGCTCACTCCACTATGAAAGATATGAAAGAAGAAAACGCAACTTTCTCTATAGGAAATTATTTACCCCCGACCTAAATGTTTTTCTATATACGAAAGTTATATATCTATCTGTCATATCTTTCATAGCGCATAGAAGCGACACCCGTAAATGTGCCATTTACGCCTCGTAAATGATATGTTTAGGCATCGCAAATGATACATTCGTACTTATAGAATCTTAGTTATTTTATTCGTCTAAAATTGGCAGTTCACCCAAGAATCTGTCAAAGTCACTCTGCGAACTACCGAAATTATTTCGGTACTTGCCTCCTTGTTCGAAAAAACTTCCACCCATTGGAAGGAGTGTTTCCAATGGGTGGAAAGAATGCTTCCAGACTTTGGAAGCAATGCTTCTGATGGGTGGAAGCTATGGGATTATTCTGCCAAGAGGGCATCGGCAAGCGTCTGGAGCTTCTCGATGGTGTCGGCCTTGACGGTTGACTCCACGGTGACGATGGGCTCCACGATGGTGATCTGCTTCATGGCCTCCATGGCCTCGCGCATCTTTTTGCCTGCAGCGGGTGCCCATGAACCGTTCTCGATGATGGCCACGCGGCGCTTCTGGTAGTTCTTGATGGAGAGGTGGTGGATGAAGTCTTCCATGATGGGCATCACGCCGGCATCATACGTGGGGGCGGCAAGCACCAGGCGGTCATAGCGGAAGGCGTCTTCCACACACTCGTGGAGGTCGTCGCGACGCAGGTCGGCAATGCTTACCTTTACGTTGCCTTTCTGGCGGAGTATCTCGGCGAGTTTCTGGGCAGCCTCTTCGGTGTTGCCGTGAAGCGAGCAGTAGGCAATGAAGATGCCTTTATCCTCGGGCTCGTAGGAACTCCAGGTGTTGTAGGTGTTGAGGTAGTATTCCAGGTTCTCGTCGAGCACGGGGCCGTGGAGGGGGCAGATCTTCTTGATTTCCAGGCCGCTGAGCTTCTTGAGCAGGGCCTGCACCTGTGCTCCGTATTTGCCCACGATGTTGAAGTAGTAGCGGCGTGCCTCGCAGGCCCATCCTTCGGGATCGTCAAAGCTGAGGGCTCCGAACTTGCCGAAAGCGTCGGCAGAGAACAGAATCTTCTCTTTCTGCTCGTATTCCACGATGACTTCGGGCCAGTGTACCATGCCGGCGGTAAAGAACTGGAGGGTGTGCTCGCCGAGCGATAGGGTGGAGTTGTCCTTCACGGTGATGATGCGCTCGGGGGCTACGGCTTCGCCGAAGAAGCGGGCCATCATCTTCACGGCCTGGGCTGAGCATACCACCTGCATTTCGGGATAGCTATCGATCATTTCTTTGACGAGCGAGGAGTGGTCGGGCTCCATGTGGCTCACGATGAGGTAGTCGGGTTTGCGCTGGCCGAGAACTTCGGCGAGATTGGCTTTCCATTCGTCGGCCTTTCGTGCGTCGATCGTGTCGATGATGGCAATCTTCTGGTCCACGATGACGTGTGAGTTATAGGAAATGCCTTCCGGCGTTTCGTACTGTCCTTCGAAGAGGTCGAGTTCGCGGTCGTCGGCTCCGATGTAGTAGATGTTTTCTGTTATTTTTTTCATGTTATTAAAAATTTTATTGATGTTTCTTGATTCATTTTCTATAGATGAATTCTGCGGTGCGACCGCAGAACACCTGACGGCATTTGCTGGTATTCTCTCCCTCCCTATAGGGAGGGCAGGGGGTGGGTCTTTTTATTCTTTCAACAAGTCCGGGCGCAGTTCTCGTGTTCTGCGAAGTGCTTCGTCCATTTCCCATTGCTTGATTTTGGCCTCATGGCCGGAGAGCAGGATGTCGGGCACCTTCCAGCCTTTGTATTCGGCGGGGCGGGTGTAGATGGGGGCAGCCAGGAGATCGTCCTGAAAACAGTCGGAGAGTGCGCTCTGCTCGTCGCCGATGACTCCAGGAACCACGCGGACCACGGCATCGGCAATGATGGCTGCAGGGAGTTCGCCGCCCGTCAACACATAGTCGCCCACGGAGATTTCGCGGGTGATGAGATGGTCGCGCACGCGCTGGTCCACACCTTTATAGTGGCCACAGAGGATGATGAGGTTCTGCTTGAGCGAGAGGTCGTTGGCCACGTGCTGATTGAACTGCTCGCCGTCGGGAGAGGTGAAGATAACTTCGTCGTAGTCGCGTTCGGCCTTGAGCGCTGAGATGCAGCGGTCGATGGGTTCTATCTGCATCACCATCCCGGCAAAACCGCCATAGGGATAGTCGTCCACGCGGCGCCATTTATCGAGCGTGTAGTCGCGCAGGTTATGCAGATGAATCTCAGCGAGTCCCTTTTTCTGTGCCCTTGCCAGGATGCTTTCCCTCACAAATCCTTCGATCATCTCTGGCAGCACGGTAATGATGTCTATTCTCATATTATTTGCTTACGGCTGCAAAGATAAACAAAAAAGTGAAGAGTGAAGAGTGACGAGTGAAGATTTTTTTCAAATCTTCAATTTTAGTTCCACATGGTTCATTCGGTGGAGCGTGTAGATGGCAACGGCCTCGATGATGTAGGCTATGAGATAGCTGTACCAGAGCATGGAGGGTTGCCAGCGGGCCATGAGCCAAAGCACAGGAATGACCGTGAGCGAAAGGGCAAAGGAAATGAAGAGCGCCATGCGGTGCTGTCCGTAGAGTTTGTAGACAATCATGATGACGTAGATGTAGCAGAAGGGTATGAAGCTTAGGGCAAAAATGCGGAGCGCATGAGTGCACTCTGCGAGCATCGTTGCTTCTTCGGCACCGAACAGCCTGGCGATGGACTCTGGGAATACCCATACGAGGATGCAGGTGACGGCCATGGCTGCGGTAATAAAGCGGAAGGCACGGCGCAAGATGGTGTGCAGGCCCTCTTCGTTTTTCTTTCCCACCTGGATGGCGCCCAGCGACTGGAGCGTCTGACACGTTCCCGACAAGAACAGATTATAGACTTGCAGGAGGTTCATGCAGACGGCGAAGGCGAAGATGCCCGTGCGTCCGAGGGTGGAGAGGACGATGGTGTTAGCCGAGAGCATCAGCAGGGTGAGTGAGATGGAGGCGATGGCCAGTGGGGCGCCCTGTGAGAGGATGCGCCGCCACGAAGACAGCAGACCGTCGAAACTAAACACGGGTGTGAGCCTCCTGTTGGCGGGATTCCACCAATGGCTGAGGAGAATGGCTATTCCGACGATGTGGCCCACGACGGTGGCTGCCGAGGACCCCGTGATGCCCCATCCGAAGCATTGGATGAAAACGATGTCGAGCAAGAGGTTCACCGCATTGTCGATGATGACCGCTGCCGACACCAGTTTGGGCTTTCCGTCGACGCCCACCATCGTGGAGAGTCCCCACATGAGGATGAAGGCGGGATTGCCCAGTAGGAGCACCTGCATATAATCGCGGGCCAGCGGGAGAATCTGCTCATTGCTACAGAGCATCCGGGCCGTCTCGTCGGGAAAGAGGATGCCGCCGAATATTGACAGCAGCAGACTGACGCCGATGCTGAGCATGAGCGCACGTGTAAAGAAACGGCGTGCCTGTGCGATGTCTTTCTGCCCGAGGGCGTAAGCCACGAGCATGCCTGCACCGGCATTGATGAGCAGTTGGAGGGTATAGATGAACTGGTTGATGGGCTTCGAAAGGTTGATGGCGCTGACGCCGTCTTCGCTGATGAGATTGCCTACGATGATGCCGTCGACCACATTACCCAAGCAGCCCGAGAGCGCTACCAGGATGTAGGCACCGAGGTAGCTGTAAAAAAGAGAGGAAATGGAACCAGAAGAATCACGCCCTACGGACCCTGCAGACCCACCCCCTTGCCCCTCCCTATGAGGGAGGGGAGTAGATACTTTTGACTGCTGGCTATCGTTTTCATTTCCTTTTTCTTTATCTTTCATTTTTTCTTTCATCTTCTTTTTTATTATTAGTAATTACTCCCCTCCCTATAGGGAGGGGCTGGGGGTGGGTCCGTAGGGTCTTTTGGTGTGTTTTTTCTTTTTTTTATTCAAAGAATCCGAATCCGCCGATGGCTGTGAGCATGCGCTCTACATAGTCCCACGATGTGGGCGACCAGGAGAAACCGAGGCGATAGAGCACCTGCGTGGTATAGTCGTTGTCGCGCTGGACGTCGGCGGTCTTCTGACCATGCGCCATGTCCTTGTAGGCCAGCAGGGCAGCCATCTGCTTGGCTTTCTGCGGGTCTTGTCCGGCTTCGTCCATAGCCTTTTGGAAATCTTCCTGCTCTACAAACTGGATGCCTTGTCCTACGGAGGTCAGTCCGGTAAGTACGTCGCCAAGGAACTGGCCGTGGATGTTGTAGGGATGGAACACAGTGCACTCCTTCGGTGTGGTTGCCAGCAGGCAGATGGCCTGGGCGACCTCGTTGATGGGTGAGAATTCCACGCGCTTGTTGCGCAGGGCATAGGGACAGCACCCCAGCATGTTGTATATGCGGATGCGACCCATGAACGAGTTGGTGGAGAAGTTTGCCTGGAATTCACCGTCGGTAGAACGGGCGGCAAGGTTACCCACGCGCATGATCTTCGCATTGAGTCCATGAAGGGCAACAGCATCGAGGATGAGCCGTTCGGCCATGAACTTCGAGTAGATGTATTTGTTGCCGAGATACTGGCCCATGTAGAAGCGCTTCTCGGTGAACACGTCGTCCTTGATCTCGCCTGCCCAGATGCCACGGGTGCTAGCAGTGGAGATGTGGATGAGTTTGGCGCCCGTCTTGATGCAGAAGTCAACGCAATGTTGGGCACCGCCGATGTTCACGTCCTCGATTTCTGTGCCTTCAGAGAAGTGCTTCACCACGGCAGCGCAGTTGAAGACGGTATCGACCTTCAGACTTTCGTCGATGTCTTGGGTGACGTCGCCGAGAACGATGTGGAGACGCTTTCCGAAGAGTTCCTTGAAGGACTCGGAGAAGTAGTAGTAGAGCAGGGTGCGGAGGCGGCTCTCAGCGGCTTCCTGGCTCTTGCCACGTACCATACAGTAGATGTTTTGGGCATCGCTGTCGATTAGTTCTCGAAGGATGTGGATTCCCAGATAGCCCGTAGAACCGGTGATCAATACGTCGCCAAGAGGATGACGCTCGCCTGCGCGGAAGAAGCCCAGCGTGTTGCGTTGCAACAGGTTGTTGATGGCGGTGTAGTCGAAGGCGGCCACAGGATCGTCCACCTGTCCGGTATTCTCGGATTCTCCTGTAATGAGGCAGGCGAGTTTGCGTGGAGTCGGGTTGGCGAACACTTCGCCATACGATACGTGGAGTCCAGCCTTGTCGGCCTCGATGATGACGCGAGTGACAACGAGTGAGGTGCCACCAAGTTCGAAGAAGTTGTCGGTTGCGCCAACGCGGTCCATTTGCAAAATCTTGGCGAAGATGTCGCAGAAGGTACGCTCGGTGTCGTTGGCAGGTGCCTCGTACTCGCCGCTGATGGCCAACTGGGGCTCAGGAAGAGCCTTGAGGTCGGTTTTGCCATTGGGCGTCATGGGCATCTTCTCGAGTTGCAGGTAAGCCGTGGGTACCATGTACTGGGTGAGACTCTTGCTGATCTCGGCCTTCATCTCGGTGATGTCGATGGGACGGTCGGCGGTGAAGTAGGCGCAGAGGTGCTCCTTGCCAGAAAGTTGGCGGATCATAATGACCACGTTCTTCACACCTTCAACGCGGGCAATGACGTTCTCTACCTCGCCGAGCTCGATGCGGAGACCGCGGAGCTTGATCTGGTGGTCCTTACGGCCGAGGATGAACACGTCGCCGTCGGGTGCCCACTTGGCATAGTCGCCTGACTTATAGATGCGGGTGCCGTGGTAGTCGATGAAGCGTTCGCGCGTCATGTCGTCCAGGTTGTTGTAGCCGCGGGCAACACCACGACCGCCGATGTAGAGTTCACCAACGACGCCTACGGGCAGTTCGTTGCCGTCGCTGTCGACGACGAATTCCTTGACGTTGAGTTGCGGACGGCCTACCGTCACGCGGTCGGCATGGGTAAGTTCCTGGATGTTTGACGACACGGTGGTCTCGGTGGGACCATAAGTGTTCAGGATGCGAGACGGGGTAAGTTGCTGCATCTGGTGCAGGAGACTCTCGGGCAGTTTCTCGCCACCGAAGCGGATGATGGGAACGGTGCGGATGGCCTCGACGAACTCCGTGCTATATATCCATGTCTGCCACTGAGAAGGTGTTGCCGACACGTAGCCGATATGGTGCTCGTGGATGAGAGCGGCCATGTCGAGCGGGTTCTTGGTCTGCTCCTCACTGGCCAACACTAAGGTGAGGCCGTTGAACAGCGAGATGGCAATCTCATGGAGCGAGGCGTCGAACGAGATGGTTGTGACAGCCAGAATGCTCTCGGCAGCGTTGGCTACGGCATAGGCCTCAACGTTGGCGGGGAGTGCCGTGGCGTAGTTGCACATTCCCTCGTGGCGCAGCATCACACCCTTGGGACGGCCCGTTGAGCCGCTGGTATAGATGAGGTAGGCGAGGTCGTCGGGGGTGAGCGATGTCTGTGGCAGTGTGGTGTCTTCCGTCTGGAGCAGTTCCTCGGCCACCTCAGGGGTGATGATCAGTTTAGCACCACTATCCTCGAGAATGAGTTTCACACGATCGGCGGGATATTCAGGGTCGCAAGGGATATAGGCGGCACCTGCCTTCTGCACACCGAACATGGAGAGGATGAGGCGGCTCGTACGCGGCAACAGGAGGGCCACACGGTCACCCTCGCGAACACCACGCTGGCGGAGGGCATTGGCAATACGGTTGGTGGCCTGGTCGAACTCTTGATAGGTGAACCGGGCGTCGCATGCGATGAGGGCCATGCGCTCAGGCTGAGTCTGTGCATGGTGTATGATGCTCTCATAGAACAGCTTGAAAGGAGCCTCGCCAGTTCCTGTCTGACGGATAAGAGCCAACTGCTCTTCCTGGGTAGGGCTGACGATGGACAACTGGCGCACCTTGCCATTGGGCTGGGCCATGATGTGCTCGACGGTGGCTGCGATGCTATCGGCAAGACCTTGTGCCAATTCAGCAGAATAGACGGCATCATCGTATTGCACCAGAATACCACGTGGCTCAATCTTGATGTTGATTTTGAATTTCGGCACATTCAGTTCGAGCAGTTCTTGCTGGATGGGCTTTCCGTTGACCTTGTATTCTGAGAGCACACCTACCTGATAAGCGTAGGCGATGGCGGGATGGAATCCGTAGTCGGTGGCGATGCGAGCGAATGGATAGTCCTCATGGCGTAATGTCTCGTCGAAGGTGTCGCTCACCTGATGGAGATATTCGGCCACCGTCACATCGTCTATCTTAAGGCCGAGGGCAAGCGTGTTGACAAACATACCCACGGTATCGGCAATCTTCAGGTTGGAGCGGCCGCTGCTGATAGTGCTCAGATAGACCTCGCGGTTGTTGGTGTAGCGCGATACCACGTAACTTGTGGCAGCGAGGAACAGATGGGCAGGCGTGATTTCCTGCTGGCGGCAGAAGGCTGCGGCCTTTTCGTAGTCGGTGGGGCAGATGGCCTCGCCGATGAATCCCTGGTTGTCGGTGTTGGGCAGGTCGGCAGGAATCTCGCTGGCACCCTCACAGGTCTGCAACTTCTCTGCAAAGAACTGCTGGGCAGCCTTGAAAGCCTCGCTCTCCTCAGCCTTCTGCTGGTCGCATACGAAGTCGAGATAGGTGTAGGTCTCTTTCTCAACGGGCTTCCCTTCGAGAGCAGTGCCTATCTGACGAATCAGCAAGTCGGCAGAGCCGCCGTCGAACACCAGATGATGAATGTCCATCAGCAGGTGGACGGTGTCGTCGGTCTTCACGATTTCAAAGCGGTAGAGCGGAGCCTTCTGCAAATTGAAAGGTCTTACGAACTCGTTCTTGTATTCATCCAGTTCTTCCTTCTTCATCACGCTGAAGGGTATCTCCACGGGAACGCTGCCCTCGGTGGTCTACACGATGGTGTCGCCCTCGGTGGTGAAGTGAACGCTGAGCTCGGGATGCTGGCCGACCACCTGCTTTACGCACTCGGCCAGTCTGTCAGCATCGGTACCGGCGGGGTAGGTGAGCAGATAGGGGATGTTGTAGATGGTCGAAGTGGGATTCTTCAGACACTCGAAGTAAACACCCGTCTGGGCATACGACAGGGGCACGCTCTTAAGTGAAGAGTGAAGAGTGGAGAGCCAAGCATCTTTTTCGGGCTTTTGTTGCGCCACGGATTGTCCATTCAGCATGGCGGCTAAGATCTCGTTTTCGATGCTCTGGAGCGTACCGCTCTTCACCAGCGACTTGGAATCGAGCGCCACTCCATAGCGCTTGTTCACCTGCACAGCCAGTTTGATGGCCGAGATAGAAGTCAGTCCGGCATAGCCCAATACGGTGGTGATGCTGAAGTCGGTGGTGTTGACGATGCCGGCAATCATCTCGTGGAGTTCCTCTTCCAGGACATTCATGGGCACATTCGACTCTTCCACGAGGGCTGCCTTCTTCTCAGGCTTCGGCAGCGCGCGCTTATTGACTTTCTGGTTCTGGTTGAGCGGAATGGCATCAATCTGCATCGTTACGGCGGGCACCATGTAGGGCGGTTTCTCGTCGAGGATGAACTGATTGAGGGCCTCGATATCAACGGGCTGGTCGCTCACCACGTAGGCTGCAATGAACTTGCCGCCGCCATCTTCGTCGAAAGCCTGTACCGTGGCATCCTTGATGCCGGGGAATTCGCGGATGATGCTCTCCACCTCTTTCAGCTCGATGCGGAAACCGCGAATCTTCACCTGTCCGTCGCGACGTCCCACGAACTGGATGTTGCCATCGGGCAAGAAGCGCACGATGTCGCCCGTGCGGTAGGTGTGCTGGTATTTCTCGTCGGTGGTGAAGGGGTTGGTGATGTAAACCTCTGCCGTCTTTTCGGGACGGTTCAGATAGCCCCTGCTCACTTGCGGTCCAGATACCCACAGCTCGCCAGCAGCACCGATGGGCAGCCGGTGTCCCTGGGCGTCAGCCACATAGAGCCGCATGTTGTCGAGCGACTTTCCGATGGGAATTTCCTTCATCTTGCGTTCCACGCAATAGATGGTCGTGAAAATAGTACACTCCGTCGGGCCATATACATTATAGAACTTATAGCCTGTGGGCGGTGTGAGTGAAGCCAGTTTCTCGCCACCCGTGGAAAGATAAAGCAGCGAGTGGTTCTCGATGCTCGTGGCAAACTGATAGCCCACCTGTGTGGTCATGAACGAGTGGGTGATATGGTTCTGCTCGAAATAATCGTTCAGGGCGATGAGGTCGAGCCGGATTTCTTCGGGAATGATATGCACCGATGCTCCGCAGGTCAGCGCGGGATACATGTCCATCATGCAGGCGTCGAAACCATAGCTGGCATAGGCGGCCACCTTGTGCTCGGGCTTCAGGCTGTAGAAACGCTGATACCAGTTGCAGAAGGCCACCAGATTGGCATGGGTGAGCTGGCAACCCTTGGGGACACCCGTGGAGCCCGAGGTGTAGAGCAGGATGAAAAGGGTGTTGGGTGATGGGTGTTGGGTGTTGGTGATTTGTGAAAGGGGTAACTGCGGGATGTCTTTCGTCAGCATGACCTCGCCCTGATATTCATCCACGATGGGGCGCAGTTGCTCATCGGCTATCAGCAGTTTTGCATTAGCGTCTTGCATCATGAAGTTGAGTCGTTCTTTCGGATAGCTGGGGTCTAACGGCTGATAGGCACAACCGGCCTTCAGCACGCCCAGCGATACGATAGCCATCCACTCGCATCGGGGGATGAGCACCGAAACAACATCCTCTTGCTTCAAACCCTTTGACAAGACGAATGCGGCGATGCGGTTGCTGATGGCATCCACCTCGGCATAGGTGTATTTGTGGTCTTTGTAGACTACTGCTATGTTCTGGGGAGTCAGCTTAGCCTGGCGCTCAAAGAGCGATACGATGGTCTGCGAGTCGTCGTAGTCGACATCGTTCTGGTTGAAGGAGTCGAGTGTTTCCACTTGTACGGAAGTAGAGATGCTGATATCACTCAACAACGATGCAGAAAGGAATCCCTCGACGATGGCCTCATAGCTCTCCAGGAACTGGGCGATGATTTCTTCGGAATACTCGTTGGCGTGATATTCGGCCTTCACCTGATAGTGGCCGTTAAGGATAAAGGTCTTCAGGTAGAGCGAAGCCTCGAGCGTGCTGTTGCCGATACGGCGTGCCTTCATGGGCTTGCCGCCCATCTCGTCGTCGGAGAAGAGCATGCCATGCCATGCAAACATCGAGTTGCTCTGCAGCTTCAGGTCTTCCATGATGTCGCTAAACGAATACACATCGTGCTCGCGGCATCCGCTCGTCTGCTCCTGTCCTGCTTTCAGATAGTCGAGCACTGTCGTATCGGCAGCGAACTTCGCATAGACGGGAAGTGTCTTGACGAACATGCCCACGGTGTGAGCCAGCAGCTTGGTCTTGCGCCCGTTGTAAACAGTGTTGAAGAGTGCTTCCTGGTCGTTGTTGAACTTGGCCAGCAGGTAAGCGTAGGCCATGGTGAACAGCGTGCTCTTGAAGATGCCGTTGTCGCGACAGAACTGCTCCACGCGGTCCATGTCGATGGAGAGGGTGCGAAGCAGGCTGGCTTCCTTCAGTTCGGGTTCTTCGCGGTCGGGCAGCAACTGGGTGAAAGTGTCGCTGCAGTCAAAATTCTTGGCATACCACTGCTTGGCCTCTTCGAATGCCGGCGACTGGCGCAAGGCTTCTTCCTCGGCACACACATCGGCCAGCGTTATGCTCTCTCCGCTGACGGCCTTTCCGTTGTAGGCATCGTTGATGTCGTGGAGCAGCAGGCTCATGGAAGTGCCGTCGACGATGAGGTGATGATAGTCGATGAAGAGGTAGAGGTGGCTGTCGTCTCGCAAGAGGTGGATGCGGAACAGCCGGTCGTTGTAGATGTCGAACGGCCGTACTAGTTCGGCAGCCTTCTTCTCGATATCTGTGGTGTCTTCTATTTCCAGTTCGAAATGCTCGTTGTCCATGTCGATGGTCTGCACGGGCTCGCCGTCGTCGGTGAGCTCGATGCGGGTGAACAGGGTGGGGTGTGCCTCTACGGTGTCGATGACGGCGGTGCGCAGCCGCTCTTCGTCGAGCGACTTGTCGAGCTCATACAGGTAGGGCAGGTTATAGCAGATTTCTCCAATACGGCCGGCACATTCCACGTAGATGCCGTACTGAACTTTTGATAAAGGAGATATTTGTTTCATTTTCAAAAATACTTTTTATGTAATTGTGGTTTATTAGTTTTATGGATTACCAGTTAATGGCAAAAATTCGGGGAGAGATGCTGAGCGAGAACCAGGCCCATCTCAGGCTTCCGTTACCGCTTGCTCGTTTCAGTTTCTCCATAGTCTCGGAACCCGTCATATACGAGTAGCCTGCCGACAGCTGTATGTCTTTAGCGAATGCGTATCGGGCTTCAACACCTATCTGGTGACCGAGCGTCATATTCATATCGAGCAGTTTTGTGGCCGTTGCCAGGTAGTGGTAGTCGGCTTTCACCGTCAGTTGGTTTATCGGCTGGATATGAATGCCGGCGAAGGCGTTCTGAAGACCGGGCGTGAATCCGTTTACATAGGTGCTCACGTAGAAGAAGTCCATAGCCCCATAGAACTTATGGTGTGAACCATAGATGGGGTTGAATCCTTTGATTTCTTTGTGTTGTGTCACTCCAATTGAGCCTGAGGGAGGAACGGCAAACAATTTGTCGCCGCTCATGTAGTCGAAACCTGCCTCCACTCCGTATTTGTCGGTAGGACTCCAGTCCACCTTTGTGCTTGCCATCCAGGCATTAATCTTTATTCCTTCTTCATTCTTGCCCAGCTGGTGATAGTAGGAACCCTCCATCCGCAAGTGCTTGGGCTTGTACGACAGATATCCGCCGAGAAGCTGCTGGTATTCAGAGTGGGGGTTGTCGTCTTTCTCACCGCCCTGCATGCCGGTGTTCATGAACAGCACCGATGCTCCCAGGGGAATCTTGGGGAAGTCGTAGTGATACCATGCGGTCATCATCGACTTGTAGGGCTGGGCGCCGTTGGTATAGTAATTGCCGCCTTGCGTCAGGCACTCGGCATTCTGGTTGTAGGCCAGTATGACGTGAGCCTTGTGGCCTTTGCCCTCGTAGCCTGCGCGGACGACATCGTGCGAGAGCGAAGCCATAGCCCAGTCGTTGGTGCCTATGATACGCTCATCGTCGTAGGCCAGCGCCACGCGTCCCACCTGAAGGAAGAGTCCGTTCTGGGCCTTCATTTTAGCCCAGGCTTCGAACACGTTGAATGCGCCTTTGCCCGACTGTCCCCAGATGCCGCTGTGCTGTATGTTCAGCCTCGTCTCGAGTCCCGGGCGCTCGAAGCCAATCACCAGTCGCTCGCGGTTCATTAGAAATTGCGACTTATTGTCTTCATCCGTCGCTGCCATTCCTCCGTTGCGGATTTCGCCGTGAGTGAGCATCTGCAGGTCAACCTTCAGCGTGTTCTCTTTCTGGACCTGCTGTCCCAGAGAGTCTGTTTCCTGGGCGCACAGGCCGGCAGGAAGCATCAGGGCTATGCCACAAAGGCTGGCGTGAAGAAGGAACCGGTTCATACGAATTCGAAGAGATTGATAAAGCCTGTCAGCTTGAATACGTTCTTGATGTCGTCGTTCAGGTTTTTCAGCACCACCTTGCTGCCGTTGGCCTTTGCACCTTTCAGTATGCTGATCAGGATGCGCAGACCGCTTGATGCAATGTACTCCAGTTCGGTGCAGTCGATGGTCACGTCGCGTCCGTCGCTCTTGTACAGTGGTTTCAAAACTTCTTCTACTTCTAAAGCTGCGGCGGTGTTGAGCTCGCCCTTCAGCGTTGCCAGATACTGGCCTTCTAATTGTTGGATTGTTGCTACCATAATGATTTTATTTTTTTAGTTTATATTTATTTACTTATAGTGAGTGATGAGCGTGAGCGTGTTCTTGTGGTTGATGCGCTCGTAGTTGATAGAGTCCATCAGCTCTCTCACCAGCAGCAGTCCCAGTCCGCCCACAGGCCGTTCTTCAACGCTCAGGGTGGTGTCGGCCAGCGTGGCCTTAGTGGGATTGAATGCGACGCCCGAGTCGGTGATGACGAACTTCAGCTTGCGGTCGTTGTACATAGCCTGGATGCCGATGTCGCCCGTAGTGCCTGCCGGGTAGGCATATTCCATCACGTTCACCACAGCCTCCTCAACGGCCAGCTTGATGTTGTGAGCCTTCGATGAGTCGATGCCCAGCTTGTCGGTGACCGATTTCACGAAGTCGTTCAGCTGGTCCACGCACCTGATGTCGTTCTTCAGCGTGATTTCTTCCTCGTGGGTGTATTCGTCTCTCTTGGGGGTGTATTTGATGGCAAGCATCGTCAGGTCGTCGCTCTGTTCCTCTTCGCCCATAAACTGGCGCACCTCGCGATTCATCTTTTCGACGATATCTTCTGGAGCGGCCTGTGTTGTATTGGCCAGCACCTGTTCGATGCGGGCGATGCCGAATTGCTCGTGAGGCACGTTCTTGGCCTCGGTCAGTCCGTCGGTATAGAGGAATATGGTGGAGTCTTTCTCGAGCACAGTCTCCTGCGGCTTGAACTTGAAGTCGTCGAACAGTCCGAGGGGGATGTTCGAAACCACAGGCAGGGCAGAAACCCGCTGGTCGGCCGTTTGGTTGAGAATATAGGGGATGTCGTGACCTGCATTGCAATAGCGGAGCAGTCCGGTGGGCAGGTCAAGTATGCCGATGAAGAAGGTGACGAAGATGTTCTTCTCGTTGCCTTCGCACGAAGCGGTGTTCAGCGTCTGCATGATGTTGGCGGGGTTGGTCTCATGCACCGAGGCCATGCGGAACATGGAGTGCACTTCTGCCATGATGATGGCTGACGGGACACCCTTGCCGCTGACGTCGCCGATGCAGAAGAACAGTTTCTCGTCGCGAAGGAAGAAGTCGTAGATGTCGCCGCCCACTTCTCTTGCAGGCATCAGCGAGCCGAATATCTGCAGGTCGTTGCGGTCGGCATAGGGCTGGATGTCCTTGGGCAGCATTTCCATCTGAATCTCCTGGGCGATGCGCAGCTCGCTGCCCAGCCGTTCCTGCTCCAGCCGTGCTTGGTTCAGCTTGCGCTCGTTGGTGGCGAAGCGGTAGATCACGTAGCCCAGCACGCCCATACCGAGCAGCATCAGCAGTAATATCTTTATGCGCATCAGGTAGAGGTCGTCGTATACTTCATCGTCGTAGCACACTACGGCCAGCTGCCAGTGGGGGTTGCCTTTCATGTTGGAATAGTAGAGGCATCCTTTCGAGTGGTCGTAGTCGCTCTTGAACGAGATGCGCTTCGAGTGGCTGCCCTGACTTTTCTCGCGCTTCACAGTGCTGTCGTTGATGAGCCTGATCACCTGCTCAATGTCGTGTGTCTTCGGATGCTGGTCGGACGGTCCGGAGATGAGTTCGCCCGATTCGGTGAGCAGCAGGTCGAACGACGACGGGTAGATGTGGCGTGCGTTGAGCGTGTCGCCAATCTGTTCGAGCGATACGTCGAGTCCGCAGATGGCTACGAGGCGGTTCTGCTTGTCTTTCAGCGGGTAAGAATAAGTGGTGAGCGACATCTTCACCGAGTCGTTTACATTTTCGTAGGGGTCGCTCCAGAAGGGCTCCAGCTCTCGTTCCATCTTCTTGTAGGCCGGGTGCTGGGTGTAGTCGTGGTCGCCTTTGGCACAGAGGTCTGTCGTTTGGATGCCGTTGCCCGACTTGAAGGCATAGGGCTCGAACAGGCGGGCCTTCGACTCGTAGTAACCGGGTCTGAACACCAGGCATGAGCCTTCGGCCTTCGGCGTGTTCTGGATGATTCTCCTGGCCACATTGAACATCGAGTCGGGTCGGTTCATGTGGCTGTTGATGTCCCACACATGTTCGTGGACCGTCTTCTCCATCACGTTCAGAATGCCTCTGATGAGTATGGCCTTTATCCTGAGCTCGCTTTCGGCGCGGTGGTCGAGTTCCTCTTCCAGCAGGTCGTGGGCGTAGTAGTACTGGGCTGCCGAGAACAGTTCCACCAGCAGTGCTGCGGCTATGATGAAGAGCACATTCTTGTGTCCTTTCAGGGCTTTCAGTATGTTGCCCGATGTCTTGCCCGTGTCTTTATTTGCTTTGTAATGTCTCATCTTTTTTACCGTCTGGCCAACCCTTGTGGCGTTTCTCGGGTCAGTTCGACGTTGCAAAGATACACAACATTAATGTCGGGCTCACAGTTTTTTCTGCATTCTTTCGCAACTTGTATGGACAAATCGGCAGGGAATGGACAAATCGGGGGAGCGGTTCAGATTTTTGTCCAATAGTGGTTAACGGGGCGGTTTCGGGGTTGGCTTCTTATATGGTGCAAAGATACAAATAAAATCTGAATCCTCCAAATCTTAGCCGTCGATTTCAAAGGAAAATGAACATGCGTTACAGTGTTACAGTTGTTACAGTTCCAAAAACGATTATGCAAAAAGTCAAAAATAAATCTATATATTATATATATATAATA
>JAFWQT010000002.1 GCA_017508965.1 Prevotella sp.
GCATGAAACTCGACATCCCCGAGATTCCCGAACTGCTCATCGACAACACCGACCGCAACCGCACCTCACCCTTCGCCTTCACCGGTAACCGCTTTGAGTTCCGTGCCGTGGGCAGCGAGGCCAACTGTGCCAGTGCGATGATTGCCCTGAATGCAGCCGTGGCAGAAGCCCTGGTGAACTTCAAGAACCGCGTGGATGAACTGATTGCCAAAGGACAGGATCAGACCAGTGCCATCATCGACATCATCCGCGAGGATATCAAGGAGTGCGCACCTATTCATTTCGATGGTAACGGCTACAGCGACGAATGGGTAGAGGAAGCCACCCGCCGCGGACTCGACGTAGAGAAGTCGTGCCCCATCATCTTCGACCGTTATCTCGATGCCGAGAGCGTCAAGATGTTCGAGAGCCTCAACATCATGAACCGCAAGGAACTCGAGGCCCGCAACGAAGTGAAATGGGAGACCTACACGAAGAAGATTCAGATTGAGGCCCGTGTGCTAGGCGACCTTTCTATGAACCACATCATTCCGGTGGCCACCCACTACCAGACCCGTCTGGCCAAGAACGTTGCCGCCATGATAGAAGTTTACGGCACTGAAGAGGGCAAGGCGCTCTGCACCCGTAACATCAAGATCATCAAGGAGATTGCCGACCGCACACAGACCATCGAGACCATGGTAGAGGAACTGGTGAACGCCCGCAAGGTGGCCAACAAGATTACCTCCGAGCGCGAGAAGGCCATTGCCTACCACGACACCGTGGAGCCCAAGATGGACCAGATTCGCTACCACATCGACAAACTCGAACTGACGGTGGCCGACGAACTCTGGACACTGCCCAAGTATCGCGAACTGCTGTTCATCAGATAAAAAACATTCAGACATTTAAGCAATCCATTTCTTTTATTGGTTGTTTAAGTTTGCAGCGGAGAGATTCTCGAGAGAAAATCTCTCCGCATTTTTTTGCAAATGACGCAGCTATTGGTGCGGAAATTGGAACCTTCTGAAATCATTTAGACTAAACCCAAAAGTAATTTAGACTAAATTGCTCGGTAATTTAGACTAATTTACTTTTCAATTTAGACTAATTTACTTAGTAATTTAGACTAAATTACTTTCAAAGCATTGGAAGCTCGCTCAGCAAAGCATGGCATGCCTGAATGAAGTAACTCATCCCTCCCCTTAGAAAGGGGAGGCCAGGAGGGGTTGATTTTCTCGGCTAAACACTGATTTACAGGCAGTAAATCAACCACCCCCAGCCCCTCCTTTCTAAGGAGGGGAGTTGGATACTTGCGCTCGGCAAAGCAAAAAAAAGCAAGCTTTCTTTTGCATTTGTGCTCGCTTATGCGTATCTTTAGAGAAGATACTTGCGCTCGGCAAAGCAAAAAAAGCAAGCTTTCTTTTGCATTTGTGCTCGCTTATGCGTATCTTTGCAGCGAATAGGAATATTATGGAAAATCAATACATCAAACAGTTTCCCCATCTCATGGAGGGGAAGAAAATCATGTACGTTCACGGCTTCGCATCGTCGGCACGAAGCGGCACCGTAGGCCGTCTGCGCGAGATGCTGCCCAATGCCAACGTGGTGGCCTTCGACCTGCCCGTCGACCCGCACGAGGCCATCGCCTTGCTGCACCGCAAACACGAAGAGGAACAGCCCGACCTCATCGTGGGCACTTCCATGGGAGGCATGTATGCCGAGCAGCTGCGCGGCACCGACCGAATTCTGGTGAATCCCGCCTTTCAGATTGCCGACACGATGGGAGCCCACGGAATGATTGGCAAGCAGACTTTCCTCAACCCGCGCGAAGACGGTGTGCAGGAATTCATCGTGACCAAGGCCATGGTGAAGGAATACCGCGCCGTGCAGGAACAATGCTTCTGTCCAGAACCCAACAAGGACGAAGAAAAGAGAGTATGGGGACTCTTCGGCGACGAAGACCCACTGGTACACACCCAGCCGCTCTTTATGCAGCACTACCGCCAAGGCATCTGGTTCCACGGCGAGCACCGCATGAACGACCGTGTGTTCATCGAGGCCGTGATTCCCGTCATCCGCTGGATCGACGACCGGCAGAACGGCACCGAGCGCCCCATCGTCTATATCCACATCGATGCGCTTCGCGACCAGCGCGGTCAGCAGCGCTCGTCGGCCATGAAGGCATTCCGCCTGCTGATCGAATCCTACAACATCTTCATCGTGGCGCCCTCGCCCGACTACGACTCCACCTATGTCAAAGAAGTACAGGACTGGGTGAAAGACGTGGTGGCCGTTCCGGCTTTCGGTCATTTGGTGTTCACCAACCGCACCTCGCTGCTCTATGGCGACTACCTCATCGACCTCGACGAGAAGTCCGACTTCATGAGTACCCATCTGCAGTTTGGCAGCGACACCTTCAAGACATGGGAAGACATCATCGAATATTTCTCCCGGCTGGGAGGACAATAACTGGATATGACGGCTGACGACTTGTTCACTCAGGCCTTGGCCATTGCAACGGCCGACGACCAGACACCGGGACTGAACCGGATGATGCACGAGACGCTGGTGCTGGCATGCCACGAAGCCATCAAGGATACCAACCAGGCTTTCGGCAATCTTTTCGCACAGGTTGACTATCTGTGCAAGCATTGTCGGGTGTCCGTTGCCGACACCATTGCCATCCAGACCATGCGCCGCCACAGCAACTCCAGCGAACCGCTCTCACGCGAAGACCGGCTCTACGATGTCCGCGCGCTCTGCCTGTTCATCTCTGCCGTCTTCTCCACGGGCATCCCCTCGTCGCTATTGCGGGTAATCCCCAAGGAGAACCGGCCGTTCGAGCGAGCTGCCCACACCGACTTCAGCTGCATCCGCTGCATCGTGGAAAGCGTCGAGGGCGACACGTTGACTGTGATTCCCGAGCAGGGCATAACAGCCGAACAAGCCGAAACGCTGACCGTTTCCATTGCCGCTCCCCATCTCAGCTACATCAAGGATATCGTAGGCAAAGGAACTCAGCTGAACCTTATCGACTGCGCATCCACCAACACCCAACACCCATCACCCAATTACCCCCCTCCCTCACAGGGAGGGACGGGGTGGGTCTTTCCCTCCCTCATCATTCTTGAGCCTGATTTCCTCGTAGACATCAGTCCCATCTCGCGCACTTTCCAGCAGTACGGCCGCCATCCGCTCATCTATACCATCAACCGGTTGTCGCCCAGCGCCGTCTCGCAGCCCATCCTGCTGGGAAACCTTGCCGGCAGTGTGCTCGACGATGTCATCCACTCACAAGGAAACTACGACGTGCGCGAGACCATCCGCAACCATTTCCGCGACAAAGCCATCGAGTTCTGCACCTGTCAGAACTTCAACCGCGACAGCTTCATCGTAGATGCCTACACCCAGGCCCAGAACATACAGGACGCCGTCAGCACCCTGGCTGGTGAGTTCAGTCTCGACAAGGCCATCCTTGAGCCATCGTTCGTCTGCGAACGCCTTGGCATTTCCGGACGCTTCGACCTGCTCACCTCCGACTTCCGTCTGCTGATAGAGCAGAAATCTGGCAAAAACTACAACATCCAGATACAGCGGCCAGGCGAGCACGGCAGCATGATGCAGGAGGAGCACTATGTGCAGCTGCTGCTCTACTATGGCATACTGCGCTACAATTTCAACCTTGGCTTCGACCGCGTCAGCCTCCGGCTTCTCTATTCCAAGTATCCGGCCAAGAATGGACTCATCGTGGTGAACTACCTGCAACAGTTGTTCCGAGAGGCCATCCGCGTCCGCAACCTCATCGTTGCATGGGACCTTCATATTGCCAACCACGGTTTCGAGAGCGTCATCGACCTCATCACGCCCGCCACCGTCAACGAGCGCAACGACAACTCCACCTTCTTCACCCGTTGGAAACTTCCGGAACTAAAGGCCGTCTGCGACCCGCTCCATCGGCTCTCACCATTAGAGCGCGCCTATTTCTGCCGTATGCTCACCTTTGTATATCAAGAGCAGCGCGTCGCCCTGCTCGGTTCGCAGGAGGGCATCACACACAGCACCAGCGACCTCTGGAACATGCCCTTGCAGGAAAAAATCGAGACGGGAAGCATCATTATAGGAGCCCGCTTAGAGGAAAGAGGAGAGAGCAGAGAGGAAAGAAAAGGAACAATCTTCAGTTTTAAGATTGCCAGCATTCACCAACACCCAACACCCAACTTCCGCCGAGGCGACTTCATCTACCTCTACGCCTACCGTGAAGACCAGGAACCCGACGTGCGCCGCAGCATTCTCCACAAGGGAAACCTCACCGAGATACATTCCGACCATCTCGTGGTGGAACTCAACGAGCCGCAGCATCTTTCTGCCGCCGACACCTTTGCCGTCGAGCACGCCTCGTCCGACAGTTCGTCCACGGCTTCCATCCGCTCGCTCTACCAGTTCATTCAGGCCGACCCCGACCGCAAGTCACTGCTACTCGGACAGCGGGAACCCGCATGCGACCCCACCGTCAGGCTCTCCCGCCCATGGCATCCCAACTACGACGAAGTGCTGCTCCGCGCCATGCAGGCTCGCGACTATTTCCTGCTGATAGGCCCTCCCGGAACGGGCAAGACCAGCATGGCCCTGCATTTTATTGTCGAAGAAGAGCTTGCCCGTGGCGGCACCTTGCTGCTGATGAGCTACACCAACCGCGCCGTTGATGAAATCTGCGCCATGCTGCAGAAGGCCTCACTCCCGTTCTTGCGCATTGGCAACCGTGCCTCGTGCGAACCTGCCTACCGTTCTCATCTGCTCGAAGAAACCCTTGGCGACCGGCCACAACTCTGCGACATCCGCCTGCAACTTCAGCAGACGCGTATCGTCGTCGGCACCACCAGCATGCTGCAGGCGCGACCCCACATCTTCGGCATCAAGCAATTCTCGCTTGCCGTCATCGATGAAGCCAGTCAGATACTTGAACCGCAGCTCGTAGGACTCCTTTCTCGTAAGACTATCGCCCGCTTCATCCTTATCGGCGACCACAAACAACTGCCCGCCGTGGTGCAGCAAAGCGAGAAAGAAAGTCGCGTTGACGACCCCATGCTGAACGCCATCCAACTGGACGACTGCCGCCACAGTCTGTTCGAACGCCTCATACGAACCGAGCGCAAAGCCGGCCGCCGCCAGTTCACTGGCATGCTTCGCAAACAGGGACGTATGCACCCCGACATCGCTGAGTTTCCCAACCGCATGTTCTACAATAATCAGCTAGACATCGTCCCCCTTCCCCACCAGTTGGAGGCCTCCACGACTCCCCGGGTCATATTCATCCCCTCCGAGCCTTGCCGCCAGGCAGGTATTTCCGACAAGGTGAATATCAGCGAGGCCCGCATCGTGGCCCGGCTGCTACACGACATCTACCGCGAGCATGCTGACCATTTCGATGCCGCGAAGACCGTCGGCGTCATCGTACCTTACCGCAACCAGATAGCTGCCATACGCCAAGAGGCAGAAGCACTCGGCATTCCTCCGCTTGCCGACATCACCATCGACACCGTGGAACGCTATCAGGGCTCGCAGCGCGACATCATCATATATTCGTTCACCGCACAGTGCCCGTGGCAGTTGGACTTTCTCAGCGCCACTTGCTTCGTGGAAGACGGACACGTCATCGACCGCAAACTGAACGTGGCGCTCACCCGTGCCCGTTGCCGTCTCTTCATCACCGGCAACGAAGCCCTGCTCCGCCTGAACCCACTGTTCCGGCAGCTCATCGAGTTTATCAAAGGAAAGGGAGGATACACCTTAATCAGATAAATCAGGTCGATAAACCTTTCCATTTAGGAGTGCCCTCCGGGCGTAATTACTCAGCAACTCGCCATTCTTAAAACAAGAATCTTCAAAAATCTGACACAAATCTTTCCCTTTAGCCTTCATCTTCACCCGCGCAGAATGAACATTTTTGTGGATTTTTGTCCATAGGTGAACAGGGTGCTGGTTAGCTTTTTGCTATGACGTGTGGACTAACAGATAAAGAGTAAAAGAGTTTCGGCAGTCTTCACTCCAGACCGTCGTACTGGCAAATGGCCTGGCGCCATGCGTCGGGGAAAGGCATCGACTGCTGGCGGATGAGGTCGTAGAGCACCATCACCGACGAGCAACGGCTCTTCACTTCGAGCGTATCGGTATCGAAGACTTCCTGTTCGAGTTCGAAACTTGTGCGGCCGATTCTCGTGACACGAGTGCGGCCTGCAATGTTGCAGCCAGCCTTGACCTGCCCCAGAAACTCGGCCTCAATCTTCACCACAACGATAGCCACCTGTTCCCAGTCTACATCCGTGCATACACTGGCAAAGTAGTCTGTCTTTGCAGTGTCATAGAACTGGAAGTAGACCGTATTATTCACATGGCCGAACTTGTCTACGTCATTGAAACGTATCTGCAAAGGCAGCACATGCCGAAAGGCCTTGTTTGTTTCTTTTGTCATCCTTTAAAACAATTTTTGGGTTAAATTATCCGCTGCAAAGGTACGCAAAATTCTGCGATAGCATTGCAAATTCCTCAGAAAATGGGAAAAAAACTGTAGAAACATTCTTCCCTTATAAACACAGAAGGCCGCACCCATTGTGCAGCCTTCTGATTGTGGAGAATATCGGGGTCGAACCGATGACCTCTTGCATGCCATGCAAGCGCTCTAGCCAACTGAGCTAATCCCCCATTGATGCCTAAGCGGTTGCAAAAGTAAGCAAAAAAAATCAACCCTGCAAGTTTTTCGCCCACAATTTGCATTTTTTCTTTTCCCGGCTCTCCATGCCGACTATTTCCACTCCGTTTTTGTTCGTTTTCAGAATAGCAAAAAAAAACGATTTCCGTGCAAGATTTTGCTTTTTCCTTAATTATATTATAGTAGAACAATGTAAATGATATGAAAAAGTATTTTTGGTTTGTTGAATGCGTGATGCTCTTCGCCTGCCTGGCGTTTGGGGGATGCACTGAGGAAGGTGATGCCATCAGCACCTTAGGGGCATCAGAAAAAAAACATGTCGGCTATTGGACGATGGGCGACAAGGCTCATGGCGTTGACGGTGCCGACATCGACCGTTTTGCTTTTCTCGACATTCCCTTGGTTGCACAGCTGCATCTGGGCAGCGGTCACAACAAATGGGTGGCAGGCCTCGGCCCAGTGTTCTCTTTCTGTGTGTCCAACGACAACTATTACATAGATGGCGACCCGAACAGTCCGCTCAACGGGAAAGACAAGATAAAGGATTTCTCGTTGGAGCTTCAGCCAAGCATGATGTACGAAGTGGGCAAGTTCCGCTTCGGAATGGAAGGCCTCATCGGACTGCTCGACATCAAGCGCCGCTATCCCCAGACCAGCGGCAGCATACATCTGCACAGCATCATGGCGACAGTGGGATTCCACTTCTGAAGATGGACTCAAGAACCGTCAATTGTTTTATCATAACAATCAAAAAGAAATAATGAAAAAGATTATATTCATGAGCCTCATGGCTCTCCTACCGATGATGAGCAATCCTGCAATGGCACAACTCGGCTCAAAGTCGGAATTCTCAATCAGCGCCGGTGCCGGCACACCTAACGAAAAGAACATCGGCGAAGCCCTTGGCGAAGCTTTTGGAACTGCCATCGTCAAGAGTATCAGTGCCTTCATCACAATGGGACAGGTGAACCTGACCGACAATACCAAGAAGGACGAGTCCATCGGCCCAGCCATCAATCTGCAATATCTCTATCGCGTGGCACCCAAAGTGAAGGTCGGAGCTGCCCTTTCCTATCAACACGCAAGCACCAAGTTGCAGGCAGCCGACAATAGCGGAAACTATCATGACGTAGCCAAGGCGAGCACCGACTATTTCACCATGATGCCGGTCGTAAAGGCCATGTGGATGGAGAAAGAGCATATCGGACTCTATTCGAAGGCTGCCGCAGGTGTCTGCATAGCCGGCAACAACGCCAAAATGGAGAACGGTGCCAAGGAGAAAACGCCTGGCGAACTGACCGACCAGATCAAAAGCGACAAGGGTACACGCTTTGCCTATCAGGTTTCTGCCGTCGGTTTCGAGGCTGGCTCCAAGAATTTCCGCTGTTTCGTAGAACTCGGTTACGGTTTCCAAGGCTTCGCACAGATTGGTGGAAGCATCAATTTCTAAAGTTCCGAGCGTTTATTTATTTCAAAAAAACCGACAACTGGATTTCCAATCTTGAACTCCCCTCCCCTGGGAGGGGCTGGGGGTAGGCCAAACTCCCCTCCCTTGTAGGGGAGGGGCAGGGGTGGGGTCAGTAATTTTAAAATAAAGAGTGAAGAATTGCCAAATCGGTGGCCCGAAGGGGGAAGCCAATCTTTGAATTAAAACACAGAGAGACCAAGAGACACAAAGAAAAAAAACTGTACCTCTGCATCTCTGTGTTGAAAATAAATCTATTTAAATGAAGAAATAGAGGCCGATGACAAACATTACAGACCCCACCCCTAACCCCTCCCCTTGAGGGGCGGGGAGTACATTAGCCTTCTCCCCCCCTCCCCCGCTGATGAGTTTTGGATGGATTCACGACCGTTGCCGGCCCTTGCGCTCATTTTGCCGGGTAATGATTTGGAAGTTTAATAATTAGTAGCTATATTTGCAACAGTAAACATTAAATCTGACAGCGATATGAACATCATCAAGAAACTACTGCTGACGACTTGCCTCGCGGCATGCGTGCAGCTGAGCCAGGGACAGAACACGGTGGAGAGCATCAGGCAGCGCTATGCCGACGCAAAGGCATACATAGAGCAACACAAGGGCAGCAACAACAACGACGGCAGCGACTGGGCCGAATACTACCACATGGAGGCCCGCCACTTCCTGCCGGGCACGGGCGGTCACAAGGAGGATGTGTATATGTACTTTAGTGAAAAGGAGGTCGACGCCATTTATCCACCGCACTACCTGACGTTTGCCACATCGAAATACAACTATGCAGCGCGGGAATACTACGATGAGTACCTGTACGACAGCGACGGCAAACCGGCATTCATCTATGTCTACATGCCGATGGAGGAATTCGAGGGGCATCCAGACTCCATGGAATATGAGCTGAGGTTCTATCTGAGCCGGGGGAAACTGATAAAGATGATAGCGAAAAACCGGGCCAACGACAAGCTGCCGTTCACCGAGGTGTATGCCGGCAAAACGCTGAAAGAAGCCTACAAGAACGTCTTTGCGCAATACATGGCAAAGGCCGAGGCCATCCTCAAGATGTTTGAAGCCATAGAAAACGAAGCCTACAACAACTAAAAAAGTGGCGCTGAAACCATCAGCGCCACTCATCTAAGAAACTTTTACATTTACATAAAAACTAAAACTTTATTTAATGATGGGAAAACTTCATTTCCGGAACTGCCACCAGTCTAGTCGGACATCGCCCGACGACTGGCTGAAGCAGAGGTAGAGGTCGTGCACTCCCTTGGCGTCGGCCACCTTGCAATTAAACTTACGATATTTCTCCACCGAGCCTGTCTTCGTTACGGTGACGGTGCCTACCACCGGTCCGTCCTGACTGTCAAGGCGAAGGGTGATGTTGCAAGAGCCCGTTGCAGCAGCCGTAATGGCAAAACGACGGGCACCCTCGCCGAAATCCACGCCGCGCAGCTTGATGAACTCGCCGTCGTTGATGTCGTAGATATACATGTTGCGGCGGCCCGTCGAGGTGGGCATGTCGGCCACCACGCCCGTGTTGGCAATGCCCATCTTGGCCGATTTCAGTCCGTAGCCCCAGGCCATGGTCTCGGCCTCAACGCGACGGTAGGGGTTCAGCCACTGCAATTGCTTCAGGGGCTGCTGGTCAATCCAGTAGGGAACCTCATTGATGGTTCCGTCTTCATTGTAGGTAATCTCGGCAGCCGATACGCTGCGGCGCTCGTGATGCACATAGGTGTCGAGGTGCATCAGGTCGTAGCTCTGACCGAACACATACGAATGGCCTTTGTAGTCGCAGATGCCGGGATGGTTGCCGCGGTCGCGAAGCGTGGGACGCATGATATAGCCTTTCCATTCCCACGGTCCGGCGGGCTTGTCGCTCATGGCATAGCCCAGCGCCTCGGGGCAGCAGGTGGAGGCGAAACCGAGATAGTAGTGGCCGTTCCTCTTATAGAACCACGGACCTTCCTGATAATGCGTGATATGGGGCAGACGCACGACGCTGTCTTTCAGCGAAATCATGTCGTTGTTCAGGCGGGCATAGAAGGTGTGGGGATTGCCCCAGTAGAGCCAGGCCTGCCCATCGTCGTCGGTGAAGACCGAGGGGTCTATGTCGTACCAGTTGCTCTGGTCCCATACCAGCGGCTTGCCTATCGGGTCCTTGAACGGACCGTAGGGGGAATCGGCCGATAGTACGGCGATGCCGTGTCCGTGGAGCGGCGCATAGAGGTAATATTTCCCGTTGCGCTCGACGGTCTGGATGGCCCAGGCACCGTTCTCGCGGCTGCGCCATGGAATGTCCTTCAGCGAAGCCACGGCTCCGTGCTCGGTCCAGTTCACCATATCGGTGGTCGACCACAACAGCCAGTCGTACATGAAGAAGCCTGCCGAACTCTTCTCGTTGGGGTCGGGAATATCCTCGGGCGAAGCATCGTGAGAGGTGTAGAGGAACAGGGTGTCGCCCACCACCAGCGGAGCAGGGTCGGCGGTGTACTTGGTCTGGAAAAGCGGCAGGCTGACGGCTATCTCGCCGCGCACGGCCGACTGCAGCATCAGCGAGTCGAGCAGCGACTCAAGGGCGTGGCGGCGCTCGGGCCAAGTGCCGTAATCATCGGCACGGAAGGTATAGTCGGCTTTCTCGTCGGCAGTGGTGAACACCACGGGACGAATTTTCTTCTCGGCCACCAGTTTGTCGGCCATCGCATCTACGCCGCCAATCTTGAACCAGCTCTCGGCCGTGTCGTTCTTTCCGGGCACCAAGCGGATTACCATGGGCTTGCCTTCAGCTGCCGGACGGTAGGTGGCCGTGCCGTTATTGAGGTCGTAACTGACCGTTCCGAACTGTTGGTCGCCCAGCCGCATATAGTGGTAGGGATTCGACGGATGATAGCAGATGCTGGGCTTGAAGCCTTTCGAAGGCGCAAGATACATGTTCTGCGGGTCGGCCACCGGCGTTCCGTCCACTATATAATAATAGGTGAAAGCCTCGTAGAGGTTCTCGTTCAGTTCGGCCGTCCAAACGCCGTCGCTGTCGCACTGCATGGGGCGCGGTCGTCCGAGCACCTCGGCAGCCAGCATCACCTGTTTGGCATCGGGTGCCTTGAAACGGAAAAGCACGCGGTCGTTGTGGAACTCGGGCGAGATGATGGGCTTGGGGAAGAGGCGCGCCATCACACCGGGCGTGAACTGCGGTTCCTTGCCGGTGGCGGCAGGAGTGGGAGCGCCGGCTTTCATGGCCTGCTCGGCAGCCTGCGGACGGAAGAGCAGCGGCAGGGTTTTGCTGAGGAAATACTTGGCATTCATCCAGGTATGTCCGTATTTGTCGTGTGTGAATTCCTTCACCGAGCGGATTCCCTTCTTGTCGAGGAAAGCCATATAGTCGCGGGCATTGCCGTAGAGGAAGTCATCGGTGCCCACGCCGAGCCAGAACAGTCGGATTTTGCTGTTCGTGTCGGCGGCATTGTCGTAGACGCCGGGGATGTCGGTAGAGGTGAATGAACTGTAGCTGCACAGGTAGGAGAACTTGTCGAGATTATGGAGTCCGTTCGACAGCGCCTGGTTACCACCTCTTGAGAAACCGCCGATGGCACGATGGGCAGCATCGTTGACGGTGCGGTAGTGGCCTTCCACATAAGGCATCAGGTCGTTGACGAGGTCGAGACTGAACACATCGCGCCCGAAATTCGTCATGGGAACCGAAGCGGCATCGGTCGGCTGGGGCAGCAGTTTATAGGGATTGCCATAGGGCAGCACCACAATCATCTCTTCGGCCTTCCCATCGGCAATCAGGTTGTCGAGGATATAGTTCACGCGGCCCACCTTGTAGTAAACCTCTTCGGTGTCGGTGGTTCCGCTGATGAGATAGAACACGGGATACTTTTTCTGCGGGTTCTTCTCGTAGCCGGGAGGCAGGCAGACCACCGCCTGATTAACGGCACCCAGGTTCTTGGAATAGTAGTGGATGTATTCCACACTGCCATGGGGAACGGGACGGATGTCGTGGGGCAGACTGCTCTTACCGGGAATCTCGAGCAGGCTGTTCTTAAAACCTTCGTTTGGGAAATACTGGTCGCACTGAGGATCCATGACGCTCACGCCATCGACAATGAAACAGTAGGGATACATGTCGGGGGCAGCGGGTCCGAGAGTAACGGTCCACAGTCCGGTCGCCGCGTCTTTCTTCATCGGCTTGCGGCCAGCAAACTGCACATCGACCTGCACATCCTTGGCCTGGTCGTTCTTGTACTGGAAGGTTACGGTGCCGTCGGCGTTGCAAACGGTAGAGGGCTGGGCCGAGGCACAAACTGCCCAGGCCATGAATAGTTGCAGAATAAAGGTTTTTCTCATCATCTTCTATAGTTAGTATATTCCGGATGCAAAGTTACAAAGGAAGCGTCAGAAACTGTTCTTCTGTTGTATCATAAACCGTTCCAAATGTTTCAATTTATTTTGATATTTCTTTCGTTTGGATATTTTTTTCACTATCTTTGCACAAAAATTGGAATTCATGAAACAAACACTTATTGCTATTCTACTGGCCCTCGTCAGCCTTCCTGTCTTTTCGGGTATCGACCGCCAAAGCGTGGTGAGCCGTAATAACCCGCACGTTGTAGCCATCGACTCGTTGCAGTCGCTCACCGTAGGAAACGGCGGCTTCGCCTTTACGGCAGATGCCACGGGCCTACAGACTTTTCCGCAGCACTATGCCAACGGTGTGCCCCTGGGAACCATGAGCGACTGGGGATGGCACTCGTTCCCCAACGTGAACAACTACAAGCCCGAAGAGGCGTTCGATAGCAAACAGTATTCCATAGAGAAATTCACCGACCAGCGCCGCAAGGATGCCGCCAGCTATCTGCGTGCCAATCCCCACCGCCTGCATCTGGGCACCACGGGGTTCTGCATCGACAATCCTGCCGATGTAAAGGTTATCGGACAGGAACTGCATCTCTGGAAGGGGCTACTTGACAGCCGGTTCAGCTATAAAGGTCAGGAATATCAGGTACGGACGGCAGTCCATCCCGAACGCGACATGGTGGCCGTGCAGGTGAGCGGGAAGAAACAGCTGCCCATCCTTTTCAGCTTTGCCTACCCCACCGGAGTGCACACCGACGATGCTTGCGACTGGAATGCCGACGACAAGCACTCCACCATCATTGCAAGCAGCGAAGGAAACCAGGTGCTGCTGAAGCGAACGCTCGATGCCACTACTTACTGGGTGGACATCCGCTGGACGGGAAAGGCGCGCTTTGAGGCAAAAGGCGCCAACCGCTTCGTGCTCACGCCCAAGGGTCGCGACTTCTCCTTCACCTGCGAATACAGCGAACGGCCTCCTCTGGCGGGAGCAACTACCGCCGACGTCTTCTCCGCCGCCGCTGATTACTGGCAGCAATACTGGCAGACGGGTGGCATCGTGGACTTCAGCCGCTGCAGCGACCCGCGTGCAAAGGAACTAGAACGGAGGGTGGTGCTCTCGCAATATCTGCTGGCCGTGAACTGCGCCGGCGACACGCCCCCACAGGAAACCGGCCTGACGTATAATTCCTGGTTCGGTAAATATCACCTGGAGATGATTTGGTGGCATCAGGCGCAGTTCCCGCTTTGGGGGCATCCCGAACTGCTTGAGCGGTCGCTCAACTGGTATTTCCAGGCCGAGCCCATGGCCCGCAAGATTGCCAAGAGACAAGGCTACCAAGGTATCCGTTGGATGAAGATGACCGACCCCAGCGCCGAGGAAGCCCCGTCGAAAACAGGCAGCTACCTCATTTGGCAGCAGCCTCATCTCATCTATCTCGCCGAACTGCTGCGTCGCGCGGGTACGGATGTCGGGCGTTTCCGTCCTTTGATTGAAGAGACCGCCGAGTTCATGCTCGACTTTGCCCGCCAGTCCACCCGTCAAGGAGCCGCCACCTATGCCCTGCGCGGCTGCATTCCTGCACAGGAAACGCTCTCGGCCGAGACCACCGTCGACCCGCCGTTCGAACTGGCCTACTGGCAATGGGCGCTGAAAGTGGCCGGCCGACACATGCAAATGGACACGCTGGCGCATAAGAACGGGCTGTATCTGGCTGCCGCCGATGCCACCGACACCTATACGAACATCAAGTATATCAGTGACCATCCCGCCGTGCTGGGCGCCTATGGCATCCTGCCCGACACCGGACTCTTCGACAAAGCCGTCATGCAGAAAACGCTCGACTGGATTTGGGACGGATGGAACTGGGACAAGACCTGGGGATGGGACTATCCGATGGTGGCCATGTGTGCCGCCCGGTTGGGCGACCGTCAGAAAGCCGTCGATGCACTGCTCATGCCCAAGCGCACCAACACCTATCTGGTGAGCGGACATAATTATCAGGACCAGCGCCTGAGAATCTATCTGCCAGGCAACGGCGGACTGCTCACGGCCGTTGCACTGATGTGTGCCGGATGGGACGGCTGTAAGGAAAAGAACCCTGGCTTCCCCGAAGGATGGGATGTGCAATGGGAAGGCATTAAGCCTTTGCCCTAAAATTGAGAATGGAGAAGTGAAAATTATGATTACCTGCTGACGTCAGGTGTTCGCCGGTCGCACCGGCGAAAAATCACGAAACCCTCAAACCAAAATAAAACAATGAAAGCAAACAAGAAAACGCAACATGCCTGCGCAACTTTACTCCTTTGCCTGTTCTGTGCCCTGCCCCTTTGTGCCGAGAACTATCCCTACCGTTCTGATTATCTGTGGGTGACGGTTCCCGACCATGCCGACTGGCTCTACAATGCGGGCGAGAAGGCATCCATCGAAGTGCAGCTCTACCAATACGGCATACCCTGCAACGCGGAGGTGGAATACGAGGTGGCCGACGATATGATGAAAAGCGACAACAAGGGAAAGGTGACGCTGAAAAACGGACGGGCCAATATCAACATCGGAACGCGCAAGACACCGGGATTCCGCGACCTGCGGTTGAAGGCCAAGGTGGGCGCCAAGACCTACAACCACCACGTGAAGGTGGGATTCTCGGCAGATAAAATACAGCCGTGGACCAAGGAACCAGCCGACTTCCTTTCGTTCTGGAAAGAGAACATGGACAAGCTGGCTGCCGTGCCGCTGAAATACGAAAAGACACCGGCACCCGAATACTGCACCGACAAGATAGATGCCTTTCTTGTGAAACTCGACGTGAACCAGTACGGACAGGCCGTCTATGCCTATCTGTTCTATCCCAAGGGAGCCAAGGCCAAGAGCTGTCCGGTGGTGCTCTGTCCTCCGGGAGCCGGCATCAAGACCATCAAGGAGCCGCTGCGCCACCGCTATTATGCCGAGAACGGATTCATCCGCATGGAGATGGAAATACACGGACTCGACCCCCGCATGACCACCGAACAGTTTGCCGAGATCAGCAAGATGATGCGCGACCCCAACGGTTATCTTGAAAACGGACTCGACAACCGCGACAACTACTACATGAAGCGAGTCTATCTGGCACTGGTACGCGCCATCGACCTGCTCACGTCGCTACCCGAATGGGACGGGCGCAACGTTGCCGTGCAGGGCGGCTCGCAGGGCGGTGCCCTGGCACTGGTGGCTGCCGCTCTCGACAAACGGGTGACACTCTGCGTGGCCAACCATCCCGCCCTCTCGGACATGGGTGCCTACAGCGAGAAAGGACGTACGGGCGGCTATCCGCACTTCAACCGCATGAACGGGATGCTGACACCCGAAAAGCTGAACGCCATGGCCTACTACGACGTGGTGAACTTCGCCCGCCATATCACCTGCCCAGTCCGCATGACGTGGGGCTACAACGACGACACCTGTCCGCCCACCACCAGCTATGCCGTTTGGAACACGCTGACATGCGAGAAGGAAGCCCAGATTACGCCCATCAACGAACACTGGACAAGCGAGACCATGGAGCGCGAGCACATGGAATGGCTACTCCGCAAGAAAATGTAATCATAACTCAAAACTCTAAATTCTAAACTCTACATTGAACACCCCCAACCCCATCCAGGCCCTGATGCAGCAGAAACTGCTGCTGCAACTGGAATATGCCACCGAGAAAGAAGCCTTCCGCAAGCTCACCGAGAGCATCGGCATGCAGCGGAAGCTGAAGCGTGGCGATGCCTGGTGGCCCGTCAGCGTTGGCAAAAGCTACTACAACTCGCTGAACCAGTTCTCTATAGAAATCCACCGCACTCAGGACCAGGACATCGAGCATAATTTCGAGTTCGGCCGGCCGGTGGCCTTTTTCAGAGGGATTGCCAATAACCCGCTCCACTATTTTCCCTTCACGGGAACCGTCAGCTATGTGGATGGCGACCGCATGGTGGTTGTGGTTCCCGACAATACACCCCTGGCCGATTTGCAAAATGCAGAAGGACTCGGTGTGCAGCTCTCTTTCGATGAGACCAGCTATAAGATGATGTTCGATGCACTCGACCGCGTGATGAAAGCCAGCGGCAACCGACTGGCCTATCTGCGCGACCTCTTCTACACGCAGAATCCCACGCCCGGCACCCGGCATCTATCGCCCATCTCGTTCCCCTACCTGAACAAGACGCAGGAGGAAGCCGTCAACCGGGTACTGCAGGCCAAAGACGTGATGATTGTGCACGGTCCGCCGGGAACGGGCAAGACCACCACCCTCGTGGAAGCCATCAACGAAACACTGATGCGCGAGCCCCAGGTGCTGGTATGCGCACAGTCGAACATGGCCGTCGACTGGATTTCAGAGAAACTTGTCGACCGCGGCATTCCCGTTCTCCGCATAGGCAACCCCACTCGTGTAAACGACAAAATGCTGTCGTTCACTTACGAGCGCCGCTTCGAGTCGCATCCCGAATACCCGCAGCTATGGGCCATCCGCAAGGCATTGCGCGAACTGCGCGCCAAGCGGAAACGGGGCGACGACAAATACCACCAGAAGGTGGAACGGCTGAAGTCGAGGGCCACAGAACTCGAGATACGCATCCAAGGCGAACTGTTCGGCGAGGCTCGCGTCATTGCCTGCACGCTGGTGGGCTCGGCCAACCGTCTGCTGCAAGGCATGAAGTTCGGCACGCTGTTCATCGACGAGGCGGCACAGGCACTCGAGGCGGCTTGCTGGATACCCATCCGCAAGGCTTCGCGCGTGGTCTTTGCCGGCGACCATTGTCAGCTGCCGCCAACCGTGAAGAGCATTGCCGCACTGAAGGGCGGACTCGGCAAGACGCTCATGGAGCGCATCGTGGAAAACCACCCCGAGGCCGTTTCGCTGCTGACCATCCAGTACCGCATGAACGAACAGATAATGCGCTTCAGCAGCGACTGGTTCTATGGCGGAAAGGTGGAGAGCGACCCCAGCGTCAGGAACCGGGGAATTCTCGACTACGACGACCCCATAGAATGGCTCGACACCGAAGGCATCGGCGCCAAGGAAGAGTTCATCGGCGAATCGTTCGGCCGCATCAACCGCCAGGAAGCCCTGCTCACGCTGGCCGTGCTCGAAGTCTACTTTGAAAAAATAGGAAAGCAGCGCATTCTCGAAGAGCGCATCGACGTGGGTGTCATCTCGCCCTACCGCGCCCAGGTGCAGTATCTGCGGCAATTGGTAAAGAAGGAGCCTTTCTTCAAGCCCTACCGCAGTCTGATTTCCATCAACACCGTCGACGGTTTCCAGGGACAGGAGCGCGACGTCATCCTGATTTCGTTGGTGCGCAACAACCAGAAGGGCGAGATTGGATTCCTGCGCGACCTCCGGCGAATGAACGTTGCTATTACCCGGGCAAGGATGAAACTTATCATTCTGGGTGACAAGACAACGCTCACCGCACACAAATTTTACAAAAAACTGTATGATTATTCTGTTTTGAGGGATTACGTTGAAAAAAAGTAATATTTCATTGAAGAATATTTGCATTTAATAAAAAATTTTCCTAACTTTGTCCCCATGAAAAGACGGCTGTGAATTCATTTCATAGGCTCAAAACATAATTATTCATCGTTTCATAAATAAGTTATTAAAGGGAAAGGACCGACGGGATGTCGTTTCTTTCCCGAGTTTTTTATAGCAATTATATTTTCTTTTGTTTGGAATTTCGCTCGCTTAATAGATAAAATTCTCATGTTCGGCAGAATAAATAAATTCATTCTGCTCTCACTTAATCGAATTTTTCGTACCTTTATGTCTCTTCGAGCCATGAAGGTAGGCTGCATTCAGGAAAAACCAAAACTTTCTTTTTGTTTTTCCGTTCATTTGCACTACCTTTGCAGCGCATTTTCCTACGATTTCGAAATGAAGAAAGAAAGAAACTACACAGGGCTCACTGAAGAACAGATACTGAAAAGCCGGCAAGAGCATGGCATAAACGTGCTGACTCCACCAGCGCGCGAACCACTATGGAAGAAATTCCTCCGCAAATTTGCCGACCCCCTCATCGTGATCCTTCTCGTGGCCGGCGTTCTTTCCATCGGCATTTCGTTCTACGAATACTACGGATTGGGCGAAGGACGCTCGGTGTTCTTCGAGCCCGTAGGCATCTTCATCGCCATTCTGCTGGCCACCGGACTGGCATTTATCTTTGAGGTGAAGGCCGACCGCGAATTCAGCATACTTAATCAGGTGAACGACGAAGAACCCGTTCAGGTGATACGCGACGGCAGCCGCCGGATGGTTCCCAAGCGCGACATCGTGGTGGGCGACATCGTGGTGCTCACCACCGGCAGCGAAATACCGGCCGACGGAGAACTGCTGGAATCCAAACTGCTGCAGGTGGATGAGTCGACGCTGACGGGCGAACCGGTATGCCATAAGAGTGAGCTACCCGAAGAACAGGACAGCGAAGCCACCTTCCCGACGAACTGCGTGATGCGCGGCACCAAAGTGATGGAGGGGCACGGCATCATGCGCGTGACGGCAGTGGGCGACAGCACCGAGAACGGGAAAGTGTATGTGGCGGCACAGATAGACGACAGCGTGAAGACGCCGCTCAACGAACAACTGGAACGCCTGGGCGGACTGATATCCAAGGTCAGCTATGTCATCGCAGCCCTGATCGTGGTGGGACGCATCATCGTCTATCTGACTCAGAATGCTGACACGCTGACGCCCATCACCCAACACCTGACGCCCTTCCTTGCCTATCTGCTGCAGTCGCTCATGATAGCCGTAACGCTCATCGTGGTGGCCGTTCCCGAAGGTCTGCCCATGGCAGTAACCCTCTCGCTGGCCTACAGCATGCGAAGGATGCTGAAGACGAACAACCTGGTGCGCCGGATGCATGCCTGCGAAACCATGGGCGCCGCCACCGTGATATGCACCGACAAGACGGGAACACTCACCCAAAACCAGATGCGCGTGGCTGAAATGCAGTATTTCAACACGTCAGAACAACAGCCGGAACTGTCTGTCATGGCCGAGGCCATAGCCTTGAACAGCACGGCCGCACTCGACCCGCAGGCATCCGTAGTGGGCAATCCCACCGAGGGAGCGCTGTTACTGTGGCTCCACGACCAAGGCATTGACTACCAAAAGATTCGCGACCAGGTGACCGTCGTCGACCAGCAGCCATTCTCCACGGAGACAAAGTATATGACCACATTGGTGGAGTCGCAGGCCATCCCCGGCAAACGCATCCTATATATAAAAGGTGCGCCCGAAATCGTGGCCCGCTTCTGCACCATGACGGAAGCCGAAAAAAGCCGCTTCAACGAGCAGCTGGCCATTTATCAGCAGAAAGCCATGCGCACGCTGGCGTTTGCGATCATACCCCCCCACCAACTCCCCCGAGGGGGAGAGCAGACTCCCAACAGCAAACATTCCTCCCCCTCGGGGGAGTTAGAGGGGGGTCGTGCCTCCCTTCAGGCCCTCTGCGCCATCAGCGACCCGGTGCGCTCCGATGTGCCTGCCGCCGTTCAAGAATGCCTTCACGCTGGCATCAAAGTGAAGATTGTGACAGGCGACACCCCCGGAACGGCCCGCGAGATTGGTCGCCAGATAGGTCTGTGGACCGACGATGACACCGACGAAGCAATGATTACCGGCACCGAGTTTGCCGCTCTCTCCGACGAGGCTTTGCTGGAACGCGTTCAGGGACTGAAGATTATTGCCCGTGCACGTCCGATGGACAAGAAGCGACTGGTGGAAACCCTTCAGCAGAAAGGCGAAGTGGTGGCCGTCACCGGCGACGGCACCAACGATGCCCCCGCCCTGAAGGCTGCCCACGTGGGACTGTCGATGGGCGACGGCACATCGGTGGCCAAGGAAGCCAGCGACATCACCATCATCGATAATTCTTTCGCCTCGATAGGCCGCGCCGTGATGTGGGGCCGCTCGCTCTATCAGAACATCCAGCGCTTCATACTGTTCCAGACCACCGTCAACGTGTGTGCCTGCCTGGTGGTGCTGGTCGGCGCCTTCCTGGGCACGCAGTCGCCGCTCACCGTCACCCAGATGCTTTGGGTGAACCTCATCATGGACACCTTTGCCGCCATGGCACTGGCCTCGCTGCCGCCCACCGAGCAGGTGATGAACGACCCTCCCCGCTCGCGCCAGGCATTCATCATCTCCAATCCCATGTGGGCCAGCATTCTCATCACGGGCGGCATCTTCACCGTTGTGCTGCTTGTCGTGCTATGGCATCTCGAGAAAGACGGCATGCCGCTCTACGACCTCAGTCTGTTCTTCACCACGTTCGTGATGCTGCAGTTCTGGAACATGTTCAATGCCCGTGCCTTCCTGACGGGACAGAGTGCGCTCCGACTGCGCGGCTGCAAGGGCTTCATCTTCATTGCCGCCACCATCTTCATCGGACAGGTGCTCATCGTCACCTTCGGCGGTCAGATGTTCAACGTCACGCCCCTCTCGCTGCGCCACTGGCTGATGATAATAGGCGGGACAAGCATTGTGCTATGGATAGGCGAACTGGTCAGGCTGGTTATCAAAAAAACGCGAATGTGCACCGCTTAGCACATTCGCGTTTTTGGAATTGGTACTCGACAAAGCCGATACCACATCATTCTTCACTCTTCACTCTTCATTTGTATCAGAAGCTCTCAGCGTAGCTGTTCAGCATGTTGGTGTCGTCAACAAAGAAGAAGAAGTCGCCAGCCTGAGTCTGGTTCAGACCTTCCACCAGCATCTGCTGCGTCATCTTGGGGCGCTCTCCGTTCTGCGTCAGGTCCACGTTGTAGAAACGGAATCCGGGAGCATCGTCCCACTCGATGTTGATGTTCATGGTCTTGTCCTTCAGCTTCTTGAAGCAGAGCGTATAGAACTGCCATCCCTTATAGGTTGTCTTCGTACCGTTGATACCGGCAGAGAACTTATACTTGAACTTCTTGCCCGTCTGTGCATCGGTGAGCAGGATGTTCTTCGTCTCGCTGATGGCGCCCTTGCTCTCATGAAGCGCAATCTTTACCATGGTGGCCAGGTTAGTCACGGTGACACTGACGATATAGCAGCCCGGTGCATCCTTCTGCGCCACATAAGGGAAGCTCACCTGACGCTGAACCTTGCTACCTACAAAAACCTCATTGTTGTCAGCCTTGGCGGCCGTTGCAACGAAAAGCATGGCAAAAGCCATGATGACATACTTGAAATTCTTCATAATCATGTTAATTAAAATTAGAATTTGCCACAAAGATAGTAATAAAAACTACAGTTTTCGCAGTTTTCACAGATTTTTAGTAACTTTGCCGCCAAATTTAACAAAAAAGTAAGAAAAATGGATATCCAGAGAGAGATTATAACTGCGGTGATTCAGGCCGTGAAAGAAATCTACGGCACCGACGTGCCCGAGAAGATGGTACAGCTGCAGAACACCAAGGAAGGCTTCGAGGGCAACCTCACGCTCGTGGTGTTCCCCTTCCTGAAGATTTCGCGAAAGAAACCCGAAGACACGGCACACGACATTGGCCAGTGGCTGCAGCAGAATTGCGAGGCCGTCAGCCAGTTCAACGTGGTGAAGGGATTCCTGAACCTCGTCATCGCTCCCGCCGCATGGATTTCGCTGCTCAGCGACATCAATGCCGACGAGCATTTCGGCGAGAAGCAGGCCACCGCTGATTCGCCGCTCGTCATGATAGAATACTCATCGCCCAACACCAACAAGCCGCTCCATCTCGGACATGTGCGCAACAACCTGCTGGGATGGTCGCTGGCACAGATCATGGCCGCCAACGGCAACCGCGTGGTGAAGACCAACATCGTGAACGACCGCGGCATCCACATCTGCAAGTCGATGCTGGCATGGCTGAAATGGGGCAACGGCGAAACGCCCGAGAGCTCGGGCAAGAAAGGCGACCACCTCATCGGCGACTACTATGTGGCCTTCGACAAGCACTACCGCGAGGAAATCCGTGAACTCGTAGCACAGGGCATGGACGAGGAAAAGGCCAAGCAGGAGGCTCCGCTCATCAAGGAAGCCCACGAGATGCTGGTGAAATGGGAACAGAACGACCCCGAAGTGCGCGCCCTCTGGGAGAAGATGAACTCGTGGGTGTATGCCGGTTTCGACGAGACCTACAAGGCCCTGGGCGTAGGCTTCGACAAGATTTACTATGAGTCGCAGACCTACCTGAAAGGTAAGGCAAAGGTGGAGGAAGGACTCGCCAAAGGACTCTTCGAGCGCCACGACGACAACTCCGTATGGGCCGACCTCACCAACGAAGGCCTCGACCAGAAGCTGCTGCTCCGCAGCGACGGCACCTCCGTCTATATGACACAAGACATCGGCACCGCCGAGATGCGCTACGAAGACTATCCCATCGACAAGATGATCTACGTGGTGGGCAACGAGCAGAACTATCACTTCCAGGTGCTCAGCATCCTGCTCGACCGCCTCGGATTCAAGTGGGGCAAGGAACTGGTGCACTTCTCGTATGGCATGGTGGAACTCCCCAACGGCAAGATGAAGAGCCGCGAAGGCACCGTGGTGGATGCCGACGACCTGATTCAGGCCATGATCGACGGCGCTCGCCAGGTGAGCGAAGAGGCCGGCAAGAGCAAGGACCTGCCCGAGGCCGAGAAGCAGGAGATTGCCCGCATCTGCGGCATGGGCGCCCTGAAATACTTCATCCTGAAGGTGGATGCCCGCAAGAACATGCTCTTCAATCCCGAGGAAAGTATCGACTTCAACGGCAACACCGGTCCCTTCATCCAGTACACCTACGCCCGCATACGCAGCATCCTGCGCAAGGCCGAGCTCGGCCAGAAGGCCGCCAGCCTGCCCTCAGCCGCCGAATACACACCCAATCAGAAGGAGACCGACCTCATACAGAAGCTCTATGCCTACGGCGCCGCCGTTGAGCAGGCCGGCAGCGACTATTCGCCCAGCGGCATTGCCAACTACTGCTACGAGCTGACCAAGCAGTTCAACCAGTTCTACCACGACTACAGCATTCTGAACGCCGAGACCGAAACGGCCAAGATGTTCCGCCTGGTGCTGGCCCAGAACGTGGCAAAAGTCATCCGCAACGGCATGGCCCTGCTCGGCATCGAGGTTCCCGAGCGGATGTAAACGCTAACCCGTCATAACGTCATAACGTTATAACGTCATAACGCCAATAAAACAAAAGAATATGGACACTTCAAAGAAAGCTTTCGCAGCCAAACTGCTGAAAATCAAAGCCATCAAGTTGCAGCCTGCCAACCCCTTCACATGGGCCTCGGGCTGGAAATCACCTTTCTATTGCGACAACCGCAAGACTCTCTCCTATCCCGACCTGCGCAACTACGTGAAGCTCGAGATTGTGCACAACATCCTGGAGAAATTCCCCGAGGTGGAAGCCATTGCCGGCGTGGCAACGGGAGCCATCCCACAGGGTGCCCTCGTGGCCGATGCCCTCAACCTGCCCTTCGTCTATGTGCGGTCGAAGCCAAAGGACCACGGACTGGAGAACCTCATCGAGGGAGAACTGAAGCCCGGCATGAAGGTCGTCGTCATCGAAGACCTCATCTCTACGGGCGGCTCTTCGCTGAAAGCCGTCGAGGCCATTCGTAACAACGGCTGCGACGTGATCGGCATGGTGGCCAGCTACACCTACGGCTTCCCCGTGGCCAAGAAGGCATTCAAGGATGCCAACGTGGAACTGGTGACGCTCACCGACTACGAGCACGTGGTGGAAGAGGCACTGCAGACGGGATATATCGCCGACGCCGACGTGGAACTGCTCCACGAATGGCGCAAAGACCCCGCCCACTGGAACGGATAGTTTAATCAGGTGACGGGTGATGGGTGTTGGGTGATGGTGGTTACTGACATCTGCCAGAAAAACCATCCACCAACACCCATCACCAAACACCCAACACCCCAATAAGAAAAATGGCAACATTCGAAAGTAGCGTCAAGCAGATACCCTATGCCCAGCAGAGTGTCTACGAAAAACTCAGCGACCTGAACAACCTCGAGCAGGTGAAGGACAACATACCCGACGACAAGGCCAGCGAACTGGAGTTCACCCACGACACCCTGTCGCTCAACGTGCCGCCCGTGGGCAAAATCTCACTCAAGATCATCGAGCGCGAAGAGCCCAAGACCATTAAGTTCGAGACCCTGCAGTCGCCCATGCCCTTCAACCTCTGGATTCAGCTCCTGCCCGTCACCGAGAGCAGCAGCAAGATGAAACTCACCATCAAGGCCGACATGAACCCCTTCCTGAAGATGATGGTGGCCAAGCCGCTGCAAGAGGGCATCGAGAAAATCGCCGACATGCTGGCCATGGTCAATTATGAATAAAGGTGTTACCCAACACCCAACACCTAAAATAAGATGAACAAACTTTGGGAAAAAAACTTTGAAGTAAACAAGGAGATTGAACGGTTCACCGTGGGGCGCGACCGCGAAATGGATCTCTATCTGGCCAAATACGATGTGCTGGGCTCGATGGCACACATCACCATGCTCGAAAGCATCGGACTGCTCAGCAGCGACGAGCTCTCGCAGCTGCTGGCCGAACTGAAGAACATCTATGCCGTCTGCGAGCGCGGCGAGTTCGTCATCGAAGACGGTGTCGAGGACGTCCACTCGCAGGTGGAGCTCATGCTCACCCAGAAACTCGGCGACATGGGCAAGAAGATACACTCCGGCCGCTCACGCAACGACCAGGTGCTCATCGACCTCAAGCTGTTCACCCGCCACGAGCTCATGGAGATTGCCGAGGGCGTGAAAGTGCTCTTCGACGAGCTTATCCAGAAAAGCAACCAGTATAAGGACATCCTCATGCCGGGCTACACCCACCTGCAGATAGCCATGCCCTCCAGCTTCGGACTCTGGTTCGGCGCCTATGCCGAGTCGCTGGCCGACGACATGCTCTTCCTGCAGGCTGCCTACCGCATGACCAACCGCAACCCGCTCGGCTCGGCCGCAGGCTATGGCTCATCGTTCCCCCTGAACCGCCAGATGACCACCGACCTGCTTGGCTTCGACTCCATGGACTACAACGTGGTGTATGCCCAGATGGGGCGCGGCAAGATGGAGCGCAACGTGGCCTTCGCCATGGCCACCATCGCCGGCACGCTGGCAAAGATGGCCTTCGATGCCTGCCTGTTCAACTCGCAGAACTTCTCGTTCGTCCGTCTGCCCAAAGAGTGCACCACCGGCTCGAGCATCATGCCCCACAAGAAGAACCCCGACGTGTTCGAACTGATTCGTGCCAAGTCCAACAAGCTGCAGTCGCTCCCCCAGCAGGTCATGCTCATCATGAACAACCTGCCCGTGGGCTATTTCCGCGACCTGCAAATCATCAAGGAAGTGTTCCTGCCCGCCTTCGACGAACTGAAAGACTGTCTGCAGATGACCGCCTATATTGTCAACAAGATGCAGGTCAACGAGCACATCCTCGACAATCCCATGTACGACCCTATGTTCTCCGTCGAAGAAGTCAACCGTCTGGCTGCCGCCGGCATGCCTTTCCGCGATGCCTACAAGAAGGTGGGACTCGACATCGAGGCCGGTACCTTCCGTGCCGACCACCACATCAGCCACACCCACGAGGGCAGCATAGGCAACCTCTGCAACGACCGCATAGAAGCCCTGATGAACCACACCCTCTCCGAATTCCATTTCGAAAGAGTAAAAGAAGCAGAAAAGAAACTGTTAGAATAAAAGACCCTCCCCCCGCCCTCCCTATAGGGAGGGAGCAATCACTAACAAGCCTAACTAAAAAATGAAAATAAACCATAGCTCAAAGCATACCACTCCCCTCCCTATAGGGAGGGGTTGGGGGTGGGTCCTCTTTATTTCCCTTTTCTTCTCCTGCGGCCAAATCGAGAACGAGTTCAGCTCGCGGCAGGTATATCTGCGCTTCGACAACCAGACGCACCTCGACCCCAACCTCATGTCGGCCATGAACCCCATGACCTCTAACGTGTTCTGCCGCATCTGGCTCTCCTCGCCCGACCACCTCTCATTCCAGAGCAACCAGGGAACCACCAGCACCGTCACCCTCACCGACCAGGAGATGCGCTCACCCCTCATTCTCGGCATCAGCAATGCCTCCGGCATCATCGTCGGCTATGGCTTCGGCGGCGTGTTCTATTGCTACGATGCCGTATGCCCCAACTGCTACGACAGCAAGCTCGAGCGCACCCTCACCATGAACACCACCGGCATCGCCACCTGCGCCGGATGCGGTCACCAGTACGACCTCACCAACAACGGACTTTCACCCCAGGGCGGCAAGCTCGATCGCTATCGCGCCACGACCGGAGGCCAGACGGGCACCCTGCTCGTCAGCAACCGTTAATATTCGCATTCCCCCGCGCGAATGAAAAAAACTGCTAATTATTTTGGAAGTTTCAATAATTAGCACTACCTTTGCAGATGATTTTTTACAGACTGCCGCGCCGTGATGGTGGAATTGGTAGACACGAGGGACTTAAAATCCCTTGGCCAGTGATGGCTGTGCGGGTTCGAGTCCCGCTCGCGGCACTTTTTAAAACCTTCATTTTTTATTATTCCTATGCGTAGAATTCTATTCGTTTTCGTTTCCGCACTGTCTTTCTTAGTCTTAGCCTCCTGTTCTTCCGGAATGGGCGAACTGGCACCCAGCAATTTCGATGTCAACCCAAGTCCGCTTGAGACTCAGGGCGGCGAGGTGGTAGCCACCATTCATGGCAAGTTTCCCCCCAAGTACCTGAAGAAGAAGGCCGTCGTCAGCGTCATCCCCGAGCTCCACTATGGCAACGGGCAGGTGGCACGCTCCGAGGGTGCAACCTTCATGGGCGAGAAGGTGCTGGGCAACGACCAGCGCATCAACTACCAGTTTGGCGGCATCTACACCATCAAGTCTAAGTTCAAGTATGTGCCCGAGATGCTCAAGAGCGAACTGTTCATGGCCTTCGATGCACGCATAGGCAAGCGCAAGGTCAAGATTCCCGCTGTGAAAGTGGCCAACGGCGTCATCGCCACCTCCGAGCTCTACAAGCAGACCATGCTCAACGGCGGTGCATGCCTCGCCCCCGACTCCTTCCAGCGCGTCACCGCACAGAAGCAGGAGGCACAGGTCAAGTTCCTCATCAACCAGGCTAACCTCCGCAAGAGCGAGCTGCAGACCAACTCTGTCAAAGAGTTTGTGGAACTGCTGAAGAAAATCAACCGCGAGCACGAACGCCTCGCCCTGAAGGATGTCGAGATACAGGCCTACGCATCGCCCGAGGGCGGACTGCTGCTCAACGACGACCTGGCCAACCGCCGCCAGTTCTCTGCCGAAGACTATGTCAACGCACAGCTCTTCGCCGAGGGCATGAGCGCCAACGTGGTAGGTGGCTACACCGCTGAAGACTGGGAAGGATTCGAGAAGCTCGTCCAGGCCAGCAACATCCAGGACAAAGATGTCATCCTGCGCGTGCTCTCCATGTACGAAGACCCCTACGAGCGCGAAGAGCAGATTCGTAACATGAGCCAGGGCTTCCGCGAGCTCGCCGACGGCATCCTGCCCGAGCTGCGCCGCTCCCGCATGGTCATCAACTACGAGGTGGTGGGCCGCAGCGACCAGCAGATCAAAGACCAGTACAAGGCCGACCCCTCCAAGCTCTCCGTCGAGGAACTGCTCTATGCCGCCGGACTTGAGTCCGATATCGACGCCAAGCAGGCCATCTATCGCAAGACCGCCGAGCTCTACCCCGACGACCAGCGCGCTGCCAACAACGTAGCCGTCATGGAGTTTGCCAAGGGCAACTACGATGCCGCCGGCCGCCTGTTCCAGGACCTCGCCGGAAAGAAGAACTCCGTGCCCGAAGCCTATGCCAACCTCGGACTTATCGCCCTCAAGGACGGTAACATCGAAGACGCCGAATACCTCATCGCCAAGGCCACCGGAGCCAAGCAGATTGCCGAGGCCCTGGGCAACCTCAACATCGCCAAGGGCAACTACGCCGAGGCAGCCGAGAACCTCAAGAACTCGTTCAACAACAGCAGCGCCCTGGCCGAACTGCTCAACAAGAACTACACCACCGCCAGCGTCATCCTGCGCAACGTAGAGCGGAAAGACGCCATGACCGACTATCTGCAGGCCATCGTCAACGCCCGCCAGGGCAACTTCGACATCTCCGAGTCGTTCCTCCGCAGCGCCTTCCAGAAAGACCCGTCGCTCAAGAGCTACGCCGAGAAAGACATGGAGCTCATCAGAGTGAAAAAATAAAGAACCCACCCCCAACCCCTCCCGAAGGGAGGGGAGGAAGAAGACCCTCCCTGGACCTCCCAAAAGGGAGGAAGAAGACCCTCCCCCTGCCCTCCCTATAGGGAGGGAGCAAATACTAATAAACCTCTTATTAATATGAAGATAAACCATAGCCCAAAGCATATCACTCCCCTCCCATTCTCCCCTCCCTCACAGGGAGGGGCCGGGGGAGAGTCTTGGGGCTGGGGGTGGGTCTTCTTCTTTATTTGTTTCCTTTTTTTCTCCTGCGGCGCCCCCAAGGGCCATTTTCGTCTCGAAGGACATTTCCTCAAGATGAACCAGGCAGAGTTCTATGTTTATAGCCCCGACGGCGTCATCAACGGCATCGACACCATCCGCCTCGCCGGCGGACGCTTCACCTACGAGATACCCTGCACCCAGGAAGGCACCCTCATGATTGTGTTCCCCAACTACTCCGAACACCCCGTCTTCGCCGAGTCGGGAGCATCCGTCAGCCTCAGCGGCGACGCCTCCCACCTCAAGGAACTCACCGCCGAGGGCACCACCGACAACAAACTCATCAGCGGCTTCCGCCTGCAGACCGCCGACGCCTCACCCGTCGAGACGCGCAAGCTCGCCCAGCAGTTCATCGAGAACAACCCCCGCTCCCTGGCCGCCGTCTATCTCTTCCGGCTATATTTCATTCAGGAGCCCGAGCCCGACATCACCCAGGGCACCCGTCTGCTCGACATCCTCCGCAAGGCACAGCCCGACAACCTCACCGTCACCCAGCTCGAGTCCTTCTTCGCCATGAAGAAAGCCTCCACCGTGGGTCAGCAGCTGCCCAACTTCAGCGCCACCACCGTCAGCGGACAGCCCGTCAGCCGCAGCAGCCTCACCGGCAGCTACGCCGTTGTCAGCACCTTCTCCTCGTGGAACTACGAGAGTCAGGAGCAGCAGCGCCAGCTCAACCGCCTTGCCCGCCGCAGCCAGGGCCGTCTCCGTCTGCTCACCGTCAGCCTCGATGCCAGCCGCAGCGAGTGCCAGCGTGTGGCACGCCGCGACACCCTCTCCCAGCCCATTGTGTGCGACGAGCTCATGTTCGAATCCCCCCTGCTCGCCACCTTCGGCCTGCAGACCATCCCCGACAACATTCTTACCGACAAAAACGGCAAGGTCATTGCCCACGGACTTAACACCGAAGACCTGAAAAAGCGTCTCAACGAACTACTCAAATAACCCCGCCTTATGCTTGTCAAGACCTACTGCGCAGCAGTCAACGGCCTCGATGTCACCACCGTTACCGTCGAGGTAAGCCTGTCACGCGGAGTGCTCTATCATCTCACCGGACTCCCCGACAATGCCGTCAAGGAAAGCCACGACCGCATCGCTGCTGCCATGACCAACATCGGCTACAAATTCCCCGTTGCCGACATCACCGTCGGACTGTCGCCTGCCGACATCCGCAAAGAAGGCTCCGGCTACGACCTCCCTCTTGCAGTCAGCATCCTAGCTGCCAACGGCAAGGTCATCCCCGACCGTCTCAGTCAGTTCATGCTCGTAGGCGAGCTCGGTCTCGACGGCCGTCTACTGCCCATCCGCGGCGCTCTTCCCATCGCCATCCAGGCCCGGAAGGAAAAGTTTGCAGGACTCATCGTGCCCCGACAGAACATCCGCGAGGCAGCCGTCGTGAACAATCTCCAGGTCTATGGCATGGACAACCTCACCGATGTCATCAACTTCTTCAACGGCACGGCAACCTTCGAACCCACCGTCATTGATACCCGCCGCGAGTTCTACGAGCAGCAGAGTCACTACGACCTCGACTTTGCCGACGTTCGCGGACAGCAGAACGTCAAGCGTGCCCTCGAGGTAGCCGCTGCCGGTGGACATAACCTGATTATGATCGGTCCGCCGGGCAGTGGAAAATCCATGATGGCCAAGCGTCTGCCGGGCATTCTTCCTCCCCTCTCCCTCTCTGAGAGTCTCGAGACAACACAGATTCACAGCGTTGCCGGTAAGCTGGGGCGCGACTGCAGCCTCATCTCCCAGCGTCCCTACCGCTCGCCTCATCACACCATCTCACAGGTGGCACTTGTAGGCGGGGGCTCCAATCCCCAGCCAGGCGAAATCTCGCTGGCCCATAACGGGGTTTTGTTCCTCGATGAACTTCCTGAGTTCAATAAGAGCACCCTCGAAGTGCTCCGCCAGCCGCTCGAAGACCGTCATATCACCATCAGCCGTGCCAAGTACACCGTCGACTATCCCAGCAGTTTTATGTTCGTCGCCTCCATGAACCCCTGCCCCTGCGGTTACTATGGCGACCCCACCCACCACTGCGTCTGCACGCCCGGCCAGATTCAGCGCTATCTCTCCAAAATCAGCGGACCGCTGCTCGACCGCATCGACATTCATTGCGAAATCCAGGCCGTTCCCTTCGCCCAGCTATCGCAGATGCAGCCCGGCGAGCCAAGCGAGAAGATTCGCGAGCGCGTCATCCGTGCCCGCAACATCCAGACCGAGCGTTTTAGCTCCCTCCCTATCGGGGAAGGCGGAGGGAAAGGCCGTCCCCATTGCAATGCCCAGATGACCGAGCGCATGCTCCACCAATTTGCCGAGCCCGATACCGCATCCCTCGACATGTTGCGCATGGCCATGGAAAAACTGAAGCTGTCTGCCCGTGCCTACAGCCGCATCCTAAAAGTGGCAAGAACCATTGCCGACCTGGATAATTCCGACAAAGTCCTGTCGCAACACATCGCCGAAGCCATCGGCTATCGCAACCTTGACCGTGGCGACTGGGCAGAGAGAGGAGTATAGTAAATCATCTCCACAAGCTGGTAACTAATATATAATAAGGTATGGATGAGCAACAGAATATTATCATTTATCGTACAGCAGATGGACGTGCATCAGTGGCACTCTATGCCAAGGACGGAAAGATTTGGCTGAACCAACAACAGATGGCAGAACTTTTTGCCACCTCAAAGCAAACCATCAGCTATCATATTATTAACATTCTGAAGGAGAAAGAGTTAGATAAACATTCAGTTGTCAAAGAATATTTGACAACTGCCGCTGACGGCAAGAATTACAACGTGGTCTTCTATTCTCTGGAGATGATTATCGCTGTAGGCTATCGTGTACGAGGAGTTCGTGGCACACAGTTCAGGCAGTGGGCAACAGAGCATCTTACCGAATATCTAGTCAAGGGCTTCACCATGGACGACGAACGGCTGAAGAATCCTGATGGACGGCCAGACTACTTCGATGAATTACTGCTTCGTATTCGCGACATTCGTGCTTCTGAGAAGCGGTTCTATCAAAAAGTACGTGACTTGTTCGCCCTTAGCAGCGATTACGACAAGACAGACAAGGCTACTCAGATGTTCTTTGCCGAGACACAAAACAAATTGCTTTATGCCGTCACCCACCAAACAGCGGCAGAACTGATTGTTGCACGTGCCGATGCCAATCAGCCAAACATGGGACTGACCACATGGAAAGGTAGTATTGTTCGCAAAGGGGATGTCATCATAGCCAAAAACTACCTTCATGACGGTGAGATTGATTCTCTGAACCGGCTTGTTGATATTTTCATTACCAGTGCCGAAGAACGAGTAAAAGGACGTCGAGACTTGACACTTGAATACTGGCGCAAAAACGTTGACAATCTGCTTACCTTTCAGGAAAAGGATATCCTACAAGGTAAGGGATCTATATCTAACGCAGAAGCTGAGATTATTGTTCGCGGTGTATATGACACTTTCAATGCTAAGCGTAAACAAATTGACTTACAAATAGCTGATGCTGAGGACATCAAAATGTTAGAAGACCTGGAAAAGAGTATTATTGAAAAGAATAAAGGCGACAACAAATGACTGATCTTTACATACTACCAGCGGCAACTGCACTTGCAATTGCCTAATTATAATATCACCAATATCACCATTTAGTAATATGCTGAATACTTGATGGTTGTGCGTGATATTGCAATATCACTCAATATCACATGCCTTTTGTCGTCATACGATAAACGGAATCCCGTTTCATTATCTGGACGTGTGATATGCTGTGATATTAATATCACACTATTTCTCGTTAGGTATCAGATTATTGTATAAGTTGTGATATTGTGATAATGATTTCATAAAAACAATGTGGAAATCGGTTTCACTCCTTCACTTGCCTGAAAACCATTGGTGTTCAAAAACATGCAGGTGAAACCGCGGTTTCACTTCGGTTTCACTCATCCCACTGATGTCACCTCCCTATTCCTCTGTATGCAAAAGATGCCTAATTGAAGAGTGATTAGGCCCTAATCACTCCGCAAAAGCCTATCAGAAACCCACCCGCCGTTGGGGTGGGTCTCTTTCCCGAAGGGAGGGACATAAGTGATTGTGGTGAAACCGGAGTGAAAGCGCGGTTTCATCCGCATCATACTGTGTGTTAAAGGCTTACAACCTAGTGAAGGAGTGAAACCGATTTGCATGGTTGTTATCAAACTAAACATACCAGCGGGCGGCAACTGCTACACTTGCAATTGCCGCCCGCCTGCTATATTAGTCCACAAAAAGATTATTAGTCTTATTATTTTTTATGTCCAAAGAAAGACTCCTCTTCATTGGGGAATATCGATGTAAACGCATCAGGAATATACTTGTCAATCAAAGCCATATCGTCGAAATAGTCCTGCTGTTTAGCATCTACTTCCTCCGCGGGCACATCATCCTTACCTGGCGAATTGATGATGAGTTGTTGCAGTATGTCATCATACATCTTAACTATGCAAATATCGGGCTTTATATATTTGTTCATATCTATTAATGTGTTTTGAGTTATTTACTTGATTACAACTTTCTTTCCATTGCGAACATAGATACCCTTTTGAGGATTATCTACCCTACGGCCCTGCAAATCAAAGCATACGCCTGCAGACTGAATGGTCTGATACTGGCTAATACCCGTAGTATCCTCAAATACGAGAACGAACTTGCTCCCCGCAGCAGCCGAACCCTTTGCTATAGGCAAATAAGCCTTTCCGGCAGGCATCTTGCCACTAATAACGGCGTGGAACTCACCACTCTTAAGTCCGTAATTGATAGCCTCACTTGTTTCTCTTTCCACGTATGTCGGAGAAAGTGTACCTTTCAGCAGATTACCGGCCACTTCGTTCGTAGAGTTTTCGGCAACTGTCAACGAATATTCACCAGGAGCACCATTAAGCAAGAGGGGAACACCGCCCTTGACTGAGCCTGTCACCTGGGTAAGCGTTGCCTTATTGCCACTGGCGCTTGTCACGGCATAAGCCTTTACGTCATCACTCGCCGTAAATTCAAGCGGATACTCGCAGCAGTAAGAAGCCCAACCGCTGGCGGGAATAGTTACCGTAGCCGTATTCAAATCCGTTGGATCTGCCAAGCGGATCTCATCGAGGAAGAAACGGTTTTGATCTGCTGTGAATGTCAACGACAACTCGTCAGCCGTTGCCGTAATGGTTGCACTCAGGTCATTCCATTGGAAGTTAGTCATAGTCTCTGTTGACAGTTCATCTATCGTACCGCCCTCAACCGTTACATCCATCACCGCTACGTCATCACTGAAAGGAGCAGCCTTGAAGTTAAGATGATAAGTCTTGCCTGCCTCAACAGCTATATTGCTAACCGTAGCCGTACCTTTCACTGACCCTGTACCAGCACGTGCACAATTGAAGCCGAGGAAAGGTGTCACCGTCCAGGTATTCGTTCCAGTATAATTAGTATCGAAATTTGATGTTGCCACATTTCCCTTGAACTGTCCGTCATTACCTCCTGAACCACCGGCAAAGTCAAACGGCTCATAGAAACTGCTCTTGCTTCCGAACTCACTACCCTTCTTATCTTCTACCGTGATGGTGTAAGAAGCCTCGCCAGCCTTATAGGGGTCAGCCTTTTCAGCAGTAGCCGTAATGGTTGCACTACCCACAGCATTCACGGTCACCTTGCCGTCAGCATCTATCGAAGCCACAGCCTCATTGTCACTGATATAAACCACCTCGGCAGATGTCTTCTTGCTCAACTTATTATCTACACTTTCACCGAAGGTCACCGTCACAGCTTCCTTGGCAAACTTCATCTGAGCATCCAGATAACCGATATGAAGCACGTAGGATGCAGTACCGCCATTATAAGTCGTGGTCTCCGTACCAGTTGCAGTAATGGTCACGTCACCCGTAGCAACAGCCGTCACCACACCCGTCTGGGCATCCACCGTGGCAATAGTCTCATCGCTGGACGCATATGTAATCGTTCCGTCATAACCTTCAGCCTTGGTCAGTGCCGGTGCATCGGTCACTTCGCCGCTTTCAGTCTCAGTGCGATATTCATCGGCAGCAAACTTCAGGGCCGCGCTCTGCTTACCAGGAGCAAGCGTTATCTCTGCTTTCGTCAATTTGTTAGTAGCACCAATACTAAACACAACCGTCTCAGCCTTGCCTGTCCAGGTCTTATCAGTCATAGTTCCCGCATTAGGAGTAACCGAGCCTTTCCAATCGCTAATTGTAGTCGGTGTAAAGACAATCTTCGTGATATCATATCCGTTGGGAGCCGTAAACGACATGCTATTGCCATTATAAACCCTCAACTCACCATCGCTGACATACATTGGAGCTGTTGATGTTCCTTTATTAACGACAATCTTAACACCATCGGCATCACCCTCAAATTTAGTATCATCCTTTTGATCAGCAGAACCTGCAGGATAATCGAAGAACACATTGCAGAACATGGCAGTAGTAGGCTCGTCAACCTTATCAACCACTGTCACCGTACACGTTGCTGTGATATCAGTATTTTCTGCTGATGCTGCCGTTATCACGGCTTCACCCAAAGCAACAGCCGCCACCACGCCATTTTCGTCAACAGTAGCAACGGATTCATTGCTTGAACTCCATATCACGTTCTTGTTTGTCGCATTTGCAGGTTCAAAAACAGCCGTTAATTCGAGTGTTTTTCCTACCGCGACATTAGCCTCTGAAGGATCAATCGTGATATTCTCTACAGCCACTTCGCTCACCGTGATGTTATAGGCAGTCGTCTTCGTCACTTCGCCCTCTGTATATGAAACAGTAACAACCTGATTGCCTGCCGTACTCAAGTTATAATCCGTAAACTCTGCCTTGTTGGTCACGTCGTTCGTAGAGCCATCCTCATAGGTAGCAATCACCTTTCCATCGAATACGAATTCCGAGTTAACCATGAACTCCGTCGTGGCACCTTTCACTGTTATCGAAGCCAGCGGCGACTTTGGTCCTGTTGCCTTCTTGTAAAGCTGGATTGCTTTCTGACCAGTCTTATAGTAGCGGAAACGACTGTCATTAGTTGCAGAGTTAAATCTTAAGGTCATTGTACTGCCATCAAATACCGCTGCTATTACCGCATCGCCACCTTCACTAATAGAAATGTTATGCGGATAGGCTTTGTCGGTATTTTGCTTCAATCCATTACTATTTGAGATAACACCGATATAATTCCCAGATGTAGACTTGATGCTGTATCCACCAGTTGTCTCTTCGATAGTGAATGCTGAAGCTTTGACTGCATTTGTTGCCTTAATCTTGCCATTATCCATCTCTACTTCGATGGTGTTGTGTGGAGCATCCAAGGTTTGAAGTGAACTATTGAAGGCAACGCTGCCTTCTTCATAAACAATCAGATACTCACCGCTCCAATTTGATGGCGCTGTGGTTACCTTTTCATAATATTCATTTGTGTCAGGAGTCGGTTCCACACCCGCATAATCCAAATATCCAATTTCCTTGCCATTCCATGCCTGTACATTCCAGTTCTTGCCTTTGGCATCGTTCACTTGCGTAGTAGTAATGACATTGGCATCTTCTACCGACTGGTTGAATGGGTAAAAAATGCCAGGGTTACCGCTTATCGTTGGCATACTCTCCACCAGTTTGCCCATCTCCGTCTCATTAATCAGGTTGTTAGAACAATCCAAAGTAGTCAATTTCTGATTGTTAGTGACGTCGAGAGAGGTCAACTGATTGTTTTGACACAACAACATTCCCAGTTCGGTGTTATTCGACACATTGAGCGATGTCAGCTGGTTATCTGAGCAATGCAGGGAAGTAAGCGCGGTATTCTTCGACACATTAAGAGAGGTCAGCTTGTTACCATAGCAAATCAGTTGGGTCAGCTTGGTATTCTTCGAAACATCAAGTGTTTGCAACTTATTACCATCGCACATCAACATGGTCGCTGCGGTGAAATACTCGATACCTTTAAGATCTTCAATATTCTTATTATTAATTCCAATAATAACTTGGGCCGCAATCTCTTCGTCGTCAAGATAGCCGTCCTTTTCGCCACCCTCTGGGGCTTTGTCGCAGTTTTCCGCTACCCATGTACGGAAATTTTCGTCGGGGAAGTTCGTCTCGTTGATTGCGATGAGTGCGGGAGTGGTAGATTCCACCTTCTTGAAAAAGGTTATAACATTATTATCAATATTTGAATTAATAGATGTATAGCATCGCCAATCGCTTGTTCCTGGAGAATAACCCACATATCGATTATTAACAATTTGGTAGAGATAACCCGAATTAATAGTAAAATTCATGTATTGTTGACTATCACCAACTCGTACACCATTGTTTGTATTGTTAGCATACAACCAAGTTGATTCAGAAGCATAGAACTGATAATCACCATTAGAACGTTTCACTGTCCACTGGATATCAGTATCAATCGTTCCCGTGAGCTCAGTCTTATCTGTATTTAAAGAAATTGACTTACCGGATGGAGCAGAAGAAGTTCCCCCGTTATTAGGCAGAGCAACCTGCTCGGTTAAATCAACAATGACCACCACATCCCCTTCGGCCAAATCTCCGGGGGCTGTAGCCACCCATGTTTCCAGGGCTAAAGCCCCGACATTCCCAAACACCACCATCAGTAGCGACAGGAAAACAGATTTAAAATAGAATTGTTTCATATGGTTTGATTTTTATATTTTAGATAGTGATAATAGATTTCGAAACTAATACGCAGCAAAAATACAAAATAAATTCAAATATCCTACACATTATTAATATAAAAAATGCAAAAAGGGGATAAAAGCGAGAGGCACCGCTTAAATAGCAGTGCCTCTCGCTTTATTCTTCGTCGCCCCAGATGTTCTCCTGAGCAGGTAGTTCAACTTCTTCAAATATCGTCGCCTCTTTTCCTTCGGCTTCCGAAGGATTTTCTCCCTCACCTGAAGGACTGGCTATAGGCAATGTTGTTTCCATCAAATCTTCGGGTGTAGAAAACACCCATACTGCCGGTTTAATATATTGTTCCATCTTTATATCGTATTTATTTTACAACTTTCTTTCCATTATGAATATATACGCCCTTAACATTGGCAGAAGGATTCACCTTGCGGCCTGAGAGGTCATACCAGGCATCGGAAGTATCCACCTTCACTTGTTCGATAGAAGTAGTATCAAAGAGGAAGGAGAGCTTAGCGCCTTGCGTTCCTGTTCCATCAGATTTCAGATAGGCCTTATTAGCGGGCAGCGTACCTGCTTTAGAATATACAAACGTTCCACTTTTCAGGAAATACTGACCTTCCTTAATATAAGTCGGAGCCAAAGTTCCTGTAAGCATATTAGTACCCTCGTATGACGTACCTTTATCTGCAACTTTTATTGTGTATGTTGCTCCCGGCGTTCCATTAATAATGATACCGGTTCCACCTATCAGTTTCTGATTTATCTCCGTAAGTGTCACATTTGATGGAGAAGATGCGGATACTGCGTAAGCCTTCAAAGGCTTCAGCCCTTCTGGGGTAGAAACTGCTGTGAAATCCAATGGCCACTTGCAGCAATAAGTACCCCATCCGCTGCTCGGAATAGTTACTTCCTCAGTATTGTCAGCATTAGGGTCTATCACGTTAATCTCGTCGAGGAAGAAGCGATCTTTAGTCGCTTCAAATCTTATTGTTATCTTACCTGTAGTTATTGGAGTAATTGTTGCAGCATAATCATTCCAATAATAGGGGGTCATCACATCTTCACTAATATCTCTTATTTCACAACCATCGGCGGTAACCTTCATTTTAGTAGATTCTTGATTCCACGGAGCTGCTTTAAATGTCAATGTATATGATTTTCCCATTTCGACTTCTATCTGACGTGTCTTGGCATACCCTTTTTTACCATCTGCACCCTGTCGAATACATTGGTTTCCTCCCTGTTTGGAAGAATAAAATATCCAATCATTTTCATCTGCCACTATTGGTTTTTGAGTAATATTTCCACTCCACGCTCCTGATTGCCCCTCTCTGTCTCCACCAGTGCCTAAAGTTTTATCAAAAGTCTCTTTAAACAGACTTGTACCCGTAGCAGAGCCTTGGATGTCGTTTACAGTAAGTGTGAAGAAAGCCTCGCTTGCCTTGAGATACTGTGTGGCAGCACCGCTTGCGTTGATTGTGGTCACGCCGACAGCAAGGATAGTAACCTCGCCATTTTCGTTCACGGTTGCTACACTTGGGTTGCTGCTCGTGTAAGTGATTGTTCCATTGTAGCCTCCTGTATATGATAATTCGGGAGCGGTGAAATTGTCCTTCTTGTCGTAAGTGACAGTAACACTTGTAGGGTTGTACGTCAAATTAGAAGAGGTAAGACCTACGGTAAGCGTATATTCATCCTTTGCATCACGATAGGTTACGCTACCACTTATTGATGCGGTGATAGTGGTTGTTCCTGCCGCAACGGCAATCAGTTTTCCGTCTTCATCAAATTTAGCCACATTCTCATCGCTACTGCTATATACCACTTCGCTTGCTGCCTCTGTTGGTGTTACAGTCAGCGTTGGCGCGCCTGTTATCTCGCCACTTTCAGTAGCAGTTCTGTATTTGTCTGCCGAGTATTCCAGCGTTACAGGAGTCCTCGTGTCTGCAGCGCCTGTGACTGTGATTTCATCAAGTGCACATATTTTATTGGCATAAAATTTTATTTTAGTTGCAGAAGTGCATCCTGTAAGATTATAATTATAGAATTTACTACTGCCATTTGCAATACTTATTGTTACACTTTCTGATCTGGTATTATCGGAATTCAAGAAACCACCAGCACCCAAGACTGTCACTGTTAATGACACGTTGTTATATCCTCCTGTGACTGCATAAAAGGATAACTGAACATCGCTTGGCAAACTGGTATTAAGAGCAGGAGTTGTTGCTTGACCACTAGCGCCTTTGGTAGTTCCTAATTGTAATCCTTTGCCGGAACTGCCATAACGATATGGATTATTGCCATTTATGGTAACTGAGCCAGAATATTCCCACCCGTTTGAAGTTAAATTGCCGGGGTTCGTGTAATTGTCAAAATTACATGAGAAATAATTCTGCGTTTGCGCGCTTGCGTTCATTGCGACGAGCATTGTCAGCAATGTAACGAGCATTGTTTTAAATAAATTTGGTTTCATATTGTTTCGAAATATTTATGGCGATTATATCATTTTGCAAAAGTAATCCTTTTTATCGAAACTGCCAAATAATTGATGCATGAATATTGAAGGGAGGGGGCTGACTATTATTCAAATGGCAGAGGAGTCGAACATCTTTTAGGGCCTGTATTTATAGCGCGTTTAGTCTGATTCAATATCAATTTTGGTTAAGTTAAAATGTAATTTAATTTAGATTGAAAAGTAATTTAGTCTAAATTGAAAAGTAAATTAGACTAAATTGGTCGGTAATTTAGACTAAATTACTTTTGAACTGATAATTAATTGAATAATAGGGTAACTTTTTAAGACCAAATCCAAAAGTTTCCTTGCTGTCGTATTCAAACATAAAGACCGCCCACAGGGAGCGGCCGTTTTCTTTTTATTCTGCTGTTATTTAGAAAGTTTAGCTCTTTTACTATGTTCAGTTTTCTTTTGATTAGATGATGGTCAATGCCCATTCGGGAATGTCATCGGTGTATTGTTTGAATAATTTGCCGTCTGTCATGCGAAAGAGCAAACGGGCATCAGCATCGTCTATTGAGTTATCGTATACGTAAACACGGTCTGCCATAGCAGCGCAGCGCTTGCAGTTGACAATTGACTTCTGATAACGGGAAATAATCTTAGGAATAGGCACGTCGTGACCGCCTTTCATCACGCGCTTGGCAATGCGAGAAGAGTTGATAGAAGGATGATTTGTAGATACAAAGAACAGGCGGATAAAGTAGCCAGCCTCTCGGGCTCGGCGGATGAAATCGACCTTACCTTCAGAAGAAAGGACAGTTTCAAAGATCAGACTCTGCCCTTTGAGTAGGCATTGCTCACGTTGGTTTTCGCAAAACTGAGCTGCTTGCATGATAGCCTCTGGTGAATTCCAGTCGCCGAAACGCTCTTGAGCTACATTGTCTGGGTTGATATAAACGGCGCCCTCCAACCATTCGTGTTTAAGAATCTTCGATGTAATAGTTGTCTTGCCAGAACCGTTCGGTCCGGCAATAATGATAAGGACAGGGCGATGCTCGGCTATATACATATCAGAAGGCGGCGGCAGCCTGTTTGATTTCTTCAAAGAATCTGGTTGTAGCTTCTTGGTTTGTACGTGAAGCTTCTTCTGCAGCCTCGTGCATCAACTGGGCGAGCATCTCGTCGGTAGGCTCTTCCAGGCTTGTCAACTTGTAAGTGTCGATACTCATCTTGCGTTCTAAATTTAAATTATCACGGCAGCAAAGTTACAAAGTATTTTGCTTATATCGCGCCATAATTGAGTTAAACAAACGAAAAAGTTAGTTTTAAGCGTCCTTGTTTGTACAATTGGGAACGAAGAAATTACTAAATGACAACTAAAAAAATATATGATATTAATAGTTGCACCCTTAGAGGACAAGTGTCATACCATTACGATAAAAAATCGGGAGGAGGGACAAATTATTGGGGGCGGCGACTTGTTATTCGGGAATTTTGTGTAAATTTGTGCACAAAACGACAGAATAGCATCATGGGAAGAATAGTTTTAGGGTTTCTGATGGCTTTAACGGCGATGCTGACGGCACACGCGGAGGACAACAAGGGCAACTCGGACAAGGGGCATCTGGCCGCAAGGGAAATGCAGTATGTGCCGCACTACGACGTGGTGGTGTGCCAGAACGGCAATAACCGATACACAAGGGCACTCTACGGCGCCACTTCGGCCTACCGACTGGAGACGAGCGACCGCCCGGTGTTCGCTCTGTTCCAGGATTCGCGCAACTGCCGGAATATCAGTTTCAAGGTGACATACAAGGGGCATACGGTGGCGCTGGACAGCACTACCGCATGCGAGGCCCGCTATGCAAGGGGACAGCGCTGGTACAAGATTGAGGACCGCAGCTGGGGAGGCGCCAGTCTGCTGCTCGACGTGTGCTGTCTGGCCGATGCCGACCGTGCCGCCTGGCACTTCTGGACGGTGGGCTTCACGCAGATGCCGCAGATAGATGCCATCGTGACGGGCGTGAGGGAGAAAAGGCTGTCGCGCAACGGTGACATCGGCGTGGACAAGCCGGGATGCCTGGAGAGCGACGGCGTGGAACTGCAGAGGCTCAGGGTGAACTGGGAGAAAAGGGGATTCGCACAGGTGATGAGCGACAGTCTGAGGCTGGAGAACGTGGACTGGAAAACATTCTGCCAGAGGATGAAGGCCACCGAGGAAAAGATAGAGGACTATGGGAGGCAGATCACGATGCACACGCCCGATGCCTTCTTCAACCCGCTGGGGTCGGCCATAGTGGCGGCTGCCGACGGTGCCTGGGACGGTGAGACGTGGCTGCACGGAGCCGTGGGATGGCGAATGCCGCTGGCAGGATGGCGCGCCGGCTATCTGGCCGACGTGCTGGGATGGAACGAACGGGCACGCAGCCACTTCGATGCCTACGCCAACAGTCAGGTGACCAGCGTTCCGGCAACCATTCCCCACCCCACGCAGGACGCGGCAATGAACATGGCCAGGGCCGAGAAGAAATGGGGAACGCAGATGTACAGCAACGGTTATATCTGCCGCAACCCGAACCGCAACGACCAGATGCACCACTACGACATGAACCTGAACTACATCGACGAGCTGCTGTGGCACTTCGAATACGATGCCGACACGGCGTATATGAGGAAGATGTGGCCGGTCATCACCCGTCACCTGGAATGGGAGAAGCGCAACTACGACCCCGACGGCGACGGGCTCTACGATGCCTACTGCTGCATCTGGGCCAGCGATGCGCTGTATTACGGAGGCGGGGCCGTCACTCATTCGTCGGCCTACAACTACCGCGCCAA
>JAFWQT010000022.1 GCA_017508965.1 Prevotella sp.
AAAGATAGGGGTATTCATCGATGAAGAAATTGTGATGCACGCATGCATCAACCACCCTTTCGACGAACTCTGCCGCTACCCGTTCATCATGGACGAGTTCGACTACCGTAAGGAGTCAATCGTGAAGGAACTCGAGCAGCAGGGATTCCCTCTCGACGACAGCTACGACGTCATCGTGGGGCGAGGCGGACTGATAAAACCCATCGAGAGCGGCGTCTATGAACTGAACGACAAGGTGATAGAAGACACCCGCCATCCGCGCATCCACCATGCCTGCAACCTAGGCTCGCTCATCGCCCTGAGTTTCGCCCGCGAGCTGGAGGAGGTGCGCAAGGCTCACGGCAAAGAGCCGTGCAGGGCATTCACCGTTGACCCCGGCGTGGTGGACGAACTGGACCCCGTGGCGCGCATCACGGGCATCCCCGAAATGCCACACCAGACCATCTGGCACGCCCTGAACCAGCGCGAAATTGCCAAGCGCTACTGCAACGAGCACGGCGTGAAATACGAAGAACAAGACCTGATTGTGTGCCATCTGGGCAGCGGCATCTCGTTCGCTATGCACCATCACGGACGCGCCATCGAGTGCAGCGACGCCCTAAGCGGCGACGGTCCCTTCTCTCCCTCACGCGCAGGCATGCTCTCGCCTGTGGATGTGGTGAAGATGTGTTTCTCGGGAAAATACAATGAAAAGGAAATGCTCCGCAAAATCAACGGCCACAGCGGACTGACGGCCCATCTGGGCACCAACGACGTGCGCGAAGTGGAACGCCGCATCAAGGACGGTGATGAGCACGCCCGACTCATCCTCGATGCCATGATCTACCAGACAGCCCGCCGACTGGCTTCACTCACACCTGCCACCAACGGCCACGTGGATGCCATCATCCTGACGGGAGCCATCTCCCACAGCCAGTATGTCACCGACGGTCTGAAGGCGCGCCTCTCGTGGATTGCCCCCATCTTCATCTATCCCGGCGAAGACGAGCTGACGGCACTGGCCCACAATGCCTACCGCGCGATGACCGAACAGCAGGAAATCAAGACCTATTGAATCTCTGTCCAGGCTTTCTGATTTACGCCTGAAATATGTCATAAGAAAAAGAAAAAGCAACAAAAGACCGGAAGCAGGAAACATACTGAAAAGTCTGTGAAACGTAATGCAATCATTTTTCTTCGGTTATTATGTAATTTTGCACTCATAAACCAAAATTATTATTAACCGAAGCTAAAATGAAGAAGATCAACATGCTGCTCGCAGGCCTGCTCTGCAGTCTGTCAGTTTCAGCTCAGAACCCCTATCTCCCCCTTTGGGAACATGTGCCCGACGGAGAACCCCGTGTTTTTGAAGATCCCGACAATCCGGGAAAGTATCGTGCCTATATCATCGGCTCCCACGACGTTGCCTTCACACAGTATTGCGGCCCCGATATCCGCATGTGGTCGGCTCCCGTGGAGGATCTGAGCCAATGGCGCGACGAAGGCCCCATCTTCACTTACTACGTCAATGGCCAGTGGGACACGATGTTCGCCCCCGATCTGGTGGAAGTGAAAGACCGTACGACAGGCAAGAAGACCTACTGGCTCTATCCCCACTCCCGCGGATGGCAGCGCGTGCCGATGGTTTGCCGCGGAGACCGCCCCAACGGACCTTTCACCCCCGTGAACCTCACAGCCGACGGCACGAAGTGTGTGCCCGGTTCCATCATCGATTTCGACCCCTCCGTCTTTGTGGAGAACATCACCGACAAGAAAGACAAAGACTACGACAAGGGTTTCCGCGCTTATGTCTTCTACGGATTCCAGCATTCCACGGCTGTTGAGCTCGACCAAAACACCATGTTCTCAAAGCGCGAAGGCACAGAGCCCATCGATCCCTTCATCCCTGCCAGCAGCGCCGACGGCCGTCTGCTCGACAAGGCAGGCAGCGAGTACAAAGCGCTCTATGAAGGACAGAATCCGCTGGACTTCAACTTCTTCGAGGCCAGCAGCATCCGTCAGGTGGGCAACAAATACGTAATGGTGTTCTCTGGCTACAGCGGCAAAGAATACGGTTTAGGCAACACCAACAGCGCCCTCCGCTATGCCTTTGGAGACTCACCGTTGGGACCTTGGCGCTCAGGTGGCGTCCTGGTTGATTCCCGCGGTGTGGTGACCAGCGAGGACGGCTCAAAGCTTATCACTACCAATGCCGCCCACAACACCCACGGTTCGCTACAGGAAATCAACGGCCAGTGGTATGTGTTCTATCATCGTCCTCCCCGTGGTTTCGGCAATGCCCGTCAGTCGATGGTGGCCCCCGTCAAAATTGAATGGGACAAGAAGCCCGTGGCTCAGGGTGGAAAGGTGCGCATCGTAGGCTATGACCCGTTTGCCAAGAACAATGAATGGACGGCCAAGGCCAGCGACGGCAACGAATATACGGGTGCTGAGGTGACAAGTGAGGGCTTCCAGATTTTCGGACTCAATCCATACAGATACTATTCTGCCGGATACGCCTGCTACATGACGGGCAACGACTGGATGCAGGACACCTGGGATAACTGGGACAACCACATGGATCTGGCAGGCATCACCAACCGCGGTATCATCGGCTTCAAGTACTTCGGTTTCGGCGGAGTTTCCAAAAACGTGAAGGGCGTGAAGGCTTTCCCTGGTGCTCAGAAAGGTGACTGCACCAAGCTCAACCTCTGGCTTACGCCCGGCGGTAAAGGCGCTTTCCGCATCCACGTGATGCTCGACGGCCCCTATGCGAACTCCGTCCATAACGGTAAGGAGATTGCCGTCATCGACGTTCCTGCCGATGCCCAGCGCACGGTTCAGAAATACGAAGTGGCCGTTCCTGCCGTAGAGGGAATCAAGGGCAAGCATGCCATCTATCTCGTGGCAGAAGGTCCTGAGATACCGGCACCTCAACAGCCACAATGGGGACGCCGTCCACAACAGTCTCAGCGTCCGCAGGGGCTCTTCGACCTTCAGGGTATCGGTTTCTCTTGTCTGGGACGTACTTGCGAGCGCCCTGTTGCCCCCACAGTCAACATCACGGTAGACGGTCAGCAGGTAAACCTCCCCCAGCTTCCCGTACGTTCCACCAATGCCAACGGCTACACGGAGGAGAACCGCTATCAGGCTTTTGCCCGTATGAATGATTCTTCAGTCATCAAGGCTACCGCCTCCTCTCCCGAAGTCAGCATCCTGGTAGGTAAGATTGCCGACGGTCGTGCCACCGTCACCTGCACTTATCGTGGCCAGAAGAAGATTTATCTGATTAACTGATTTCAAAGGAGTCTCTCAAACATAAAAACGATAAAAAGAAAGACCGGTGGTAGCCCCATCGGTCTTTCCTTTTTTCTGAATCCAACATCTACAGTCTTTCTGCGACAAAAAAGGACGCCCTCAAGCCCATTTGTCGTGCTACAAAGCTGTTGTCGCAACAACTCAGGCAGGAAACAGCCATTTTTCAACGACCATCCTGAAAAACGTATTACTTTTGCACCCGAAAAATGATTTAATCAAACAAATACAATAACAATTAAAAATAAGAATTATGAAAAAGAGTATTATTCCAATGGTGTTCATGATGGCCGTATCAGCCATGAGTTTTACCTCCTGCACAAGTGCAAGCGTAGATGAAGAAATCAGCCAGTCGGTGGAGAACCTGGAGTCGCAGATCAAATTCAGCGGCACATGGGAGAACGACGTATATGGCATGGATCTCACCAAGCAATCTTTAAAGAGCCTCAGCCTGAGCAGACGCCCGCAAGACGGTAAGAAAAGTCATGCCCTCACCATTATCGAAATAAAAAACGGAAAGAAAACTGAAAGCAATGGCACCTGGACACTCACCGGCAACAATCAGGTGATTGAGATGAAGGTCAGCAGCGGTGAACGCGCAGGCAAGACTTTCAAATGCAAGGTTTTGAAATCTACGCCCAGGAGTATGACCATCGAATTCGACGGCAAGATCTACGCCCTGCGAAAGAATGCCTGAACGCCGCAAAAGCACGAACCCATTTCATGCATTATATCAAAGCCCCGGCAAGTCAGATTAGTACTTGTCGGGGCTTCTTTGTGTCTTTTTTTTATACTACTCGTGAACGTAGAGATTCCAACCCAGGTAGGTGTCGATGGACTCCTGCAGGATTTCTGCCAGGTCGCCACGGCATAGCGCCACATGATGCTCGAAGCCGTTCTTGCAGACATACTTCATCAGCTTCTGCAATTCAGGTACTTCCGTCACCACGATGCAGCCGTCCATTCCGTATGGATCATTGGTCATCTTGCCCTCACCGAGATAGGCCTTGATGCAGCCCTTCGGGTCGTCGGTAGAGATGCGGAAATAGGTGAACGGGCCTTCGCTGACCTTGGCATAGACGGCACCGAATGTCTTGACCTTTCCGAGGGTGCGTCCCAATACACCGAGAGGCCCGAGTTTGAGGTCATCGTTGCCCACGAACTTCTTGGGGAAGTTGCCGCAATGGGTGCAGACGCACTTGTTGCGGTCTTCGGCAAAGTTGTTGTTCCAGTCAGCCAATGCGGCAGGCTCCTTACTTGCTAATGTGAGGGCGAGCATGGAGACGGCACCGGCGATATCTGTCTCGCAGGCAGCAGGGATGTTCTTGTCGGAGAGCATACTCATCGTGATACAGGGAGCACAACCGTAATTCAGTTCAAGCGAATCCCAGCACTGCAGGGCAACGGCATCCACCTGATTGGCTTCCACCCATTGCTCCACAGCCACACCGAACTTGGCCTGTTTCATCACCTTGTCGCGATAGGCTTCGGGAATCTTGGCATAGCCGTCCACACGCTCCATGTGTGCCTTCAGCGCAGGATCATCGTCCTGAATCTTCTCTGCGGCAAAGA
>JAFWQT010000152.1 GCA_017508965.1 Prevotella sp.
CATCGGCATAAGTGCCGACATCAGCTGTGATTTCATTAGAGCCATCGCCTGAACCGAAGGTAATTACAATCTTCTTGATATTCTTATCGGCAGAGACAGTCATGCTGCCACCTCCGTAGAGGCGTATAGCTTGTCCTGAATCATACCACTTAGGAGTGTTAGAATTCGTTCCCTTGTCGAATGCAACCGTGATATCATTTTCCTCAACCGTTGTAACCTCGTCACCATTCTCATAACCGTTATCGGTAAAGTCAACGGTTACAGCATCTTCAGTTGAAGGTTCCTCAATAGGCTCCTCTGAGGATGCTGCACGGCTAATCACCAGTTTCGTGATGAAAAGGTTTGTACCTGTAGAACCACGCGTCAGCTTAATGGTCTTGCTGCCAGCATTTCCTGCAGCAACGGTAATGGTCTTTGTGATAGGCGCACCAGCCGGTTCCAATCCTAAGTTCGACTCGTCTGTATAATCGCCAGAGTCAATGGCATCACCTTTCTCAAACACTATATATGCAGAAGATTTGCTAGCGCTTGTCTTATTGGTGAATGCAGTGATGGCGATTTCATCGCCTTCTTTCAGTTCCTCGTTAAGCGTAATAAGCATGTGACCTGCATTGGCGCTTGCTTCGGTATCGCCGATATTGGCTTTCTTGCCATTCAGGCACATGGTGTAATAACCCTTTTGTGAGTAATTGAGCCTTGAGGGGTCATTACCATTCTCGTAAGTGGCAGTGCCACCCGTTTCCACAACAGTTCCATCTGGGCTTTCCCAGGAATAGAGCACTGTAGGATCACCTGAAGCCCTTGTTGTCTGGTAGGCGAATGCCACCACAGACAGTAAAGCAAGAGCAAACAAAGTAAATTTCTTCTTCATGTCTTTTTGTTTTTAAGTTAATAAATATAATATTAGTAATAATCTCTTGTTCTTAGGTTATTTTGCTACTGGTAAGTAGTTAAACTATATAGTTGGGGCAAAATTAATAAATATTTCTGAATGAAGCAATTTTTTCGAACAAAAAAAACCGGTTACTCCACATTATTTATAAAAAAAACCTCCCCGAAGGGAGGGAGATGGGGTAGGAGGGTTTATTTCACCAGCATTTTCTTGCCGTTGCTGATATACAGGCCGGCAATGGCTGGCTTTTGGTTCAGACGGATGCCCTGCATGGTAAACCATCCGCTGGGCACGATTCCTTGAGCCTTGGCCTGGACGTTCTCAATGCCGGTGGTTGCGAACTCGATGCGCTCGCCCATGAGCGAATTGAGATAGATTTCCAGAGCGGTGTAACCCTCGGCCGAAGCCACGCGTGCCCCGTCGGCCGCATCGTTAGGATTGAATCCGTTGGCCTTTTCCCAAGCGTCGGGCATGCCGTCGTGGTCGGTATCGTCCGGTGCCGTTCCACCGTCGTATGAGATATAGCCTTCGGTCTGGAACTGAGAGTCAATGATTCCCTTCTTGCCCTCGCTGCCGGTACAGGTGGTGGTGCCGTTGCGCAGTTCGTTGATGAGTCGCTGCTCAACAAGGTCGCGTTTGATGGTACCCACCCGGTCGAGCACATGGGCATAGGCGGCATCGGCATCCTCGGTTGGCGTCTGATAGTCAGCATATTCGTAGACCAAGGCAGCCGACTGATAATAGCCTTTTTGGTTGAGCAGTTCTTCGCTCTTCAGTTGCGAGATGGTGTACTTCGTGTTGTTGTGCACGCCCTGCCAGTTGTCGGCTGTTGCTTTGGTATTGCCTTCCATTTTGTTGCCCTCGAAATACCAGCGCGACGGTCCCGTTGAAGTTTTCTTGTCGCGATGTTCCGAGATGGAGATGAATACGCTGCCTGAAGGTGTTGCGGGGCCTGGCTTGTAGTAGTTGCCGATAAAGTTGCAGAAATGGATGCTGTTGGTGGCTTCGCTCTCTCCGCCATAGCATGAGTTCCAGCGCCCCCAGTTGTAGTTCACATTGTTGTAGTACTCCAGGAAGACGCGTCGGTCGCCGCCGTCGTTGCTGGCACCATTGATACGGCACGAGCGTGAGTCGTTGTGTATGAGCAGGTTATGATGATAGGTGGCTGGCGAACCGCCCCACTGCGAACCATAGCCTCGTGCTCCCTTGGGGTGTCCGGCAGCGCGCAGTCCTTCGTGGACTATTGTCCATTGCACGGTAGTGAAGTGATTGTCGTACATTGTCATGTTCTCCTCACCGCTCCATCCGAAGCAGCAGTGGTCTATGATGATGTTCTGTCCGTTTTCGATGCCGATGCTTCCGCCGTCGATGAACTGGTCGTCGTCGGTCTTGCCCAGTCGTCCGCGGATATTGCGGATAATCAGGTTATTGCTGCCGCCCAGATTCATCTTTGAGCCGCGAATCAGGATGCCGTCGCCTGGAGCCGTCTGTCCGGCAATGGTCACATTTGTCAGTTTGGCGCGGATGTCGCTCTCCAGCTTAATGATACCACCCACGCGGAACACGATGGTGGCGTTCTCCTTTCCTGCCTCGGTCAGCGCCCAGCGCAGCGATCCTTCGCCGCTGTCGTTCAGGTTGGTCACCTCGACTACCTTTCCGCCGCGTCCGCCCGATGCCAGTTTGCCGAAGCCGCGTGCCGTGGGGAAGGCCAGCAGTCCGCCTTCCTGTGCTGTGTAGTCTTCGATGGCGGGCACAGTGCTGTGGCTGGCAATCACCTCTTCGGGATTGTAGTCGGTGGTGCTGCCGGTGCGTTCTTTAAAGGCTTGGTCAATGGCAGCCCAGTTCATGTGGGCGGCATAGTCGGCTTCGTCTACCTGTCGTCCCCAGCTGATGCGGTTGCTGGTGTCTATTTGTCTGCCGTTTTCGTCAATGCTCTTATATTCAGCGAAATATGAGTTGGCGCCGTCGTTACTGCCCATCTTAACCCAGCCGGCCTTGTTGATGGCATCGCCGAGATTACAGTTCAGGAAAATGCTGCCGCAATTCTTCTCGCCCCACGGGCGGCCCAGGTAGGAACCTCCGGCAGTGGCCGCTCCAGAACGCGTCACCGTGCAGTTGTTGAACACGAAGCCCAGGAAAATGCTGACGGGCGAGCCCGACAGTTTGGTATTGATGCGCACGTCAACGTCTTCGGGTGCCGTGATATAGCCGTTGCCCACGAGATTCAGCTGACAGTTCTCGAACCAGCAGGTGCCTCCGGCATAGATGAAGTCGGTGCAGCCTTCCACGAGGCATTCCTTATAATACGAGCGTGTGCCCTTCTTCGTGCGGTGGGTGTCCTGATACCCCTTGAAGGCGCAATGATAGAAAGTCTGACGGTCGCCTGCCACATAGATGGCCAGTGCCTGTGCGCCTTCCTTGCCAGTAGTGTTCTGGAACGTGATGTTCTCGGCATAGAAGTCGGAGGCATAGATGCTCATGGCCGGTGTCTGGTCGAATGTGTAGCCCGCAGCCATTCCCTTAGAAGAGGAAATCACTGTGCCGTCGCGACTTTCACCGATGATTGACAGCCGCTTCGTTGAGCTCTTGCTCTTCGAACCGATGTTCACGTTCTCGGCATAGGTGCCGTTCTTGATGAA
>JAFWQT010000153.1 GCA_017508965.1 Prevotella sp.
CAAATGTATTCGTAATTGAGGGATTTTCAGTAAATTTGTGCCCACATTATGAACACTAATTAATCCGACATGAAAATGAAGCTATCTTTCGGGGCTGTTCTTGCCCTCCTGCTCTGTGCCACCATTGCTCGCGGCCAGTATCAGCAAGTGAACGACATCCCTTACACGGAGGCGACAGATGCCTATGCCAAAGAGCGCTGCAAGCTCGACGTGTATCATCCCACCAACCTGCAGGATGCCCCCGTGGTGGTGTGGTTTCATGGCGGCGGCATAGAGGGTGGCAACAAGCACATCGACGCGCAGCTGAAGAACAGCGGACTCGTGGTGGTGGCGGCCAACTACCGTCTGCTGCCTAAGGCACACATCGACGACATCCTCGACGATGCTGCGGCCGCCGTGGCCTGGACTTACAAGAATATCGAGAAGTATGGCGGCAGCAAGCGCAAAATCTTCGTGGCTGGACACTCTGCCGGCGGCTATCTGCTCGACATGATTGGACTCGACAAGCATTGGCTCGCCAAGTACGGCGTGGATGCCGACTCGCTGGCAGGCCTCATTCCGTTCAGCGGGCAGTGCATCACCCACTACAACATCCGCAAGCAGCAGGGCATTCCACCCCTGCAGGCCACCATCGACAAGTATGCCCCGCTCACCTTCGTCCGTGCCGATGCCCCGCCCATCATCATCATCTCTGGCGACAGGGAGCTGGAACTGTATGGACGCTACGAGGAGCAAGCCTACTTCTGGCGTATGCTGAAGCTCGTGGGGCATCAGGACGTGACGCTCTACGAGATGCAGGGCTACGACCATGGAGCCATGCCGCAGCCCGCCTATAAGATAATGAAAGACCACATCAAGCGGATAACCGACAAAATGACCTCGGCCTTGCCACAGCCCACGGTTAAGGCCGAGCAGCAGGCCGAGTGGCGCTTCGTGTGGCAGCCCGAATATAGTAGGAATGGTGCCAAGATTGACGATGCGAACCCCGCCATCCTTCATCTGGGCAACAATAATGGCTATTATGACCTGACGGCTGCGACGGGCGCACTCGTCAAGGACTTGCGCGACTTCACGGTTTCTGTGTGGATGAAGGTCAGCTCGGAGAATCAGCTCGACGGCTACGGCCATTTCCTCTTCGCCTTCTCACAACTGGCCGAGAACAGTGCCCACGAAGGGCCTTACATGGCCATGCGGCTGAACGAGCAGCGCTTTGAGACCTCAACAGGCGGCTATGAGCACGAGGAGATCATCATGCAGGGTGGCAAACCCAAGCGCGACGTATGGGTGCATGCCCTCTACCGCCAGCAGGGGCACTGCGGCGAGCTGTTCCTCGATGGCAAGCTCATCGGGCGCAACGAAAAGATGCCCATCCTCGCAGAGATATTCCACGCAGCCCCAGCCAACTGCTGGATAGGTCGCGCCCCATTCCGTGGCGACAAGTATCTGACGCAAACCGACGTGGCCGACTTCCGCATCTACAACTATGCCGTCAGCAATCAGGAGATGAGCAAGCTGAGGAAGTCGGCAGTCGTGAAATGATGCTCCGCACTTGCACGTATTTTCCGATTTGTTGCTTTCGTATAACAAAGGCCTACTGAGCGCGGTAGGCCTTTGTTATAAGCGTCACAGATAATTGTAATGTCTTCTTCGTTTCAGGTAAGACAGGTCGCCTTGGTGCTGATAGGCTTCTTTCTCAAACCTTATGTGGAAGTAGGCTTTAGTCCAATCACGATACTTGAAATAGAGTATCAGCCACTCAATGCCGTACCAAATAAAGAATGGCAGATAGAGTAGTTCGCGCTGTTGCTTGACGTGAATCATCTCGTGGTTCAGGTCATAATTGTTAAGGGGCGCAACGGTAAGTATGAACTCCGTCAGCGTAATGGCCAGAAAGTTCTTGCCAAACGGGTGCTTCTTTATATATAATACTTTCGGCATGCTCTCCGTTTTTGTGGTCAAAGCGCAAACATTGTGCCAATATCCTGGCAATGCCATTAGTACAGTCTTTTTTTGTTGCCATCATCCGCAGAAATAGGGAAATTTCCTTTGTGGATGAAACAATAATTCGTAACTTTGCGGCAAAAGAAAGGAACAATGCTATGTTTTACTATTTCCCTTCGTGGCTCGGCGCGTTAGTGTTTTTGGCTATTGTGGCTTATTTTCTGTACCACGGTGCGAAGCGCCTGTTCAGTAGCCTGGCTTACACGCCTTCACAATCACTCACTAAACGGCTGGATATCCTGCAGCTTGATGTCAGACCCGTCTCTGATGGCGATGAGGTGTTCTTTGTATATTGCGAAAAAGGAAAGTTCAAAGCCACCATAAGGAACAAACGCAAGCATGCAGAACTCACTCTGGAGGCTTACAGTAAGAAGGAGTTGGAGGAGAAGGTGAACGACACCTTTCGAGCATGGGCGGTCACAGGGAAGAAGAAGGCTGGGCAATTAGGTGTTTTCGTAAAAAAAAGCAAAACGGTATAATTGCAAAAAATCGCTAAGTGCTTGATGTAAGCATCTTAGCGATTCTTTTGGTCGGGATTACTGGATTTATTCGGTTGATCCCGATTATCGGAAATGCCCTGTGTACCGCAGTTCCCGGTTGTTTTACTATCTGTGTTTGATTCAATTTTGATTCAGTTGCCCAATGGTGGTCTAATTGGGCATAGAGGTGTTTATCCGTCCATCCCCTTCACCATTGACACGAGCTGTGACATGACTTGGTCGCGCTGCTGGTAGTTAGAGACGAGCGACTTGCACAGGCCAAGCAGCTCCTGCACCTTCGACTCGTCCTTCCATTCTGTTTGACTCTGCTCTAATTCTGGTTCTTCCTCGCCCTTGAGGAGCCAGGATGGGGCAACTTCGGGAAAAGCCTTGACGAATCTGAGCAGGAAGAGCTCAGAGAGGTCGCCCGACTTTGCCCAGCTGCCATTGGAGAATCCGCACTTCTTCTCGAAAGCTTGGACTGTCATGCCCTTTGCGAGGCGATATTGCTCAATCCTTTCCTTGATTTCCATAATAAAAGTTAAAATTAGACTATGTTCTAATTAAAAGTTTGGCGGCTATTCGATTTTTGTCTAAATTTGCAGCATAAAATTACAACATAAATTTGAAAGGAACAAGGAAATGAAGGAAAAAGTGAAGAATTTTATTGGTTTTTACCAGCAGCAGGAGATTGGTGAAAGGCGTCGTATACGTGACGAGTTCTTGCGTGAGAGCCGCATGACCTACCCTGCATGGTATGCGAAGCTTCACCGTGAGGTGTTCTCTGCCCTGGAGTTGGCCGCTTTGGGCAGGATCTGTAGAAAACAATTCTAATGGTCCTTGCAGAACCTGAAGGCAAAAGGCTACCCATCACGGGCACTTGGCCGCCGCCCCGCCATCTATTGAAGTAGTTTTCAAATTGCCATAAGTAAAAACATCGGCGGGGCGGTTTTCTTAGAAACAACTTAAAAAATTACGATATGAAAGTACAGGATTTTGAAAACGCCATCAATGCACTTTGCGTCAAGGAACTGGTGATTGATGAGATGAAAATGAAAGCGGAAGGCGGCGGTCATGTGATCCAGGTAAATGGCCACACTGACACGCAGACCATTGTGTGGGATGAATCTGGCCGAGCATTTGCGACACCTAACCAACAAGAAAACGAGGAGTTTATTGAGTTTGGCAGCGGGAAGACTGTGAGAGGGCGCAGACTTAAGCGCGACGAAGTGTACGACCTTAAATTCGAGTGAGCCATGATGTATGTGGAGATGACCAAAGACTTCGAGGTGAACCTGATGGGGATGACCTGGGAGGAAGCTGTGCAGCTGAAGACGATGATTGAGGGGGCGGGCTTGGAAGAGCGCCGGACGTTCAACGGAGTACTGCGGCAGCTGAATCAACCGATTGACAAACTGATGAAATAAATCGGCTACGATATGAAGGTAGGAGAAAGAGTTGTTGTGGATGCTGCCGTCACGGGTGATGGTGTGCACCACAGCGGAGTCATTGAAGATATCTATGACTTCTTAAGGACATCGATTGTCGATGTGCATTTTGACGAGCCGACACCATGGGGAACGTGGGGCGCGACAGTGACTAATCCGGGACTTATCAGGAAGGAGGTGACTATATGATTTTCTGTTTTCACATGTTTTGGAAAAGCAAATATCCGAAGTTCTACGCACCTGTGGTGGAGAAAATGAAACAGGCCAACAATAAGGCTTTTCTTAATCGAAGAGACCTTGAGATGTTTGCACACCTCCTGCGTGACTTCCTGGCACAGAACAAGCCGGAGGGGCACGCAGCCCGGATTTATGTCAGCAAAGGGCAAGAAGGCGGTATTTATCTCCAGTCAGGAAAGGTTGATGATGACATAGCGCGTTTATGTTTCCAAACCTTCGATGATATACTTGAATATGATGATGATGTACAGACTTTCTTTGACGTTAGTGAAAGGCTCTTGGTATGATGAAACTGAAGGAAAAAGAAGCTGCCCGTGATGCAGCAGTTCGCGGAGTTCCGTTCATGTGCGGTGGCCACTCGATACAGACCATTCCCTTTGATGACCTGTCAGGTGAAGACTGTTGTTACCAATGCGAAATGGATTCTGAATGCAAGGGTGATGTATTCGAGATGTGCGAGTACGTCAATGGCTTCAGAGGCCACGATGAATATTCATTCAAAATGTTAGGATAGAATCATGAAAGTTTACATCAGTGGAAAGATAGGTGAGGATGGGCTTACTGATGCCACTCTCGAGAAGTTCAACAAGGCGGAGGCGATGCTGAAGGCACGAGGGTTTGAAACATTCAACCCTACAAACGGGCGTCACCAGCAAATCGTGAACGCTGCTTACGGGAGATTGGTCGCCAATGATTGGAACACGAGAATGAGCCACTACGAGTTCATGCTCATGAAAGACCTCCGACAACTGGTGGTGTGCGATGCCATCTACATGCTGCCCGACTTCCTCGACAGCAAGGGCGCCAAGGCCGAGCATGCCTTCGCCATCGCTACGGGGAAGCAGGTGTACTACGCCGACGAGCTGTACCACGACGGCACGCTGCGTGCCAAGAGTTACGAGAAGAACCGTTTGCCGGAGGTAGCGCCATGAGACTGCCGATGTATGTGGTGACGGGCATCAACAAGCTGACCGGGGAGCGCGAGGCGGTAACGAAGGCGCACGGCCTGACCAAGACCTGCGAGCTGCGCGACAAGCTGGCCTCTCGGCAACATAGCCACTCGGCATATTCAAGGCTGAAGGTGGAACCGTTAGATAGGGAGGGCGAATTGTGGTGAATGTATTTTGCAAACCGACCGCTCTGTTTTACCTTTGCTGCCGGTCACTAAGATAAGAGCGATATGATACCAGTACAGAAAATCTATGATGCCACGCGCCAGGGGCTTGATATTATCCTCTGGATATATCCCCAGGCTGCTGAGTGCGTGGGCGTGAAGGGCAAGAAGTTCAAGGTGCGCGACGAGAAGACACCTTCAGCTTGCCTCTATCAGCGCAAGAGTGAGAAATATGGTGATATATGGGGCGTGACGGACTTCGGCGGCGAAGGGTGGCGGTCGGCCATCCAGCTCTACATGGAGGACCGCCACCTGAGCCAAGACCGCTTTAACGAGGCCGTGCTGCAGATAGCGGCACAGTTCAACGTCACCGACGAGCTGGACCGCTCCATCAACAAGGCCGACTTCACCGAACGCGACGCCCGTGCCGACGAGCCGGACGGCCACCGCGACTTCGAGACGAAGGATTTTTCGCCCGAGGAGCTGGCCGTGCTTGGCCCGAATGTCAAGCAGGAACACGTAGAGGCACTGCACTGGCACAGCGTAAAATGGTTCAGCTATACCAAGGACCGCAAGACGCGCATCCGCTACTCGAATGAGCACTACCCCATCTTTATGCGCGAGTGCGTGGTGAAGGAGGCCCGCAAGCTGCCCGACGGCACGGAACAGGAAGAGGTGAAGTTCTACAAGGTCTATGAACCGCTGAACCCGGACAAGGGCTACCGCTTCCAGTACTTCCCTGCAGGCGTGAAGCCGGCGAAGTACATCAACGGACTGCGCGAGCTGATACGGGCGAAGGAGCAGTTCAACGCCAAGGAGCAGCGGGAATGGGAGTCCACGCATACCGAGGATGAACCCTACAAGCCCCAGAAACTGCGTGAGGCCTTCATCTGCTCGGGCGAGCGCGATGCGCTGTGCTGCCGCTCGCTGGGCTACATGCCGCTGTGGTTCAACAGCGAGACCTATCACCTGGCCGACGATGAGGTGCGCGAGATTATGCAGCATGTCGACACGCTCTACAACATTCCGGACATTGACGAGACGGGAGTGAGGAAAGGCACGGAGCTGGCACTACGCTTCATCGACGTGCGCACTGTCTGGCTGCCCGACTGGCTGGGCAACTACCGCGACAACCGGGGCAAGCCACGCAAGGACCTGCGCGACTGGATGGAGCTGCGCCACACGAAGAAAGAATTCAAGTTCCTGATGCAGATGGCCATGCCTGCCCGCTTCTGGAAGACCACTACAAACAAGAAGAGCGGCGAGACGCGCCACTCGATAGACACGGCCTGCCTCTACAATTTCCTGAAGCTGAATGGCTTCTATGCGCTGCATGATGACAACCAAAAGGACACCAGATACGTTAAGATAGACGGCTACATCGTGCGCTCAGTGACGCCGAAAGACATCCGCGAGTTCGTGCGCCAGTGGGTCATCGAGCAAGTACGCGACTTGTCGGTACTTAACCTGGTGCTCGACACGCCCAAGCTGTCGGCCGGAATGTTGGAAAGCATCGACGAGGTGACGCTCGACTTCACTTCTTTCGATGCCCGTAGCCAGCTGTTCTTCTTCCCCAACGTCTGCGTGAAGGCCAGCGGCCAGAAACTGGAGGTCATCAAGAAACAGGACTTCAAGTTCCAAAACTATGTGTGGGCCGAGAACGTCATCGGCCACGACTTCCGGCTGCTCGACGACTTTTTTACTATTACCAAAACCACCGACGATGAGGGTGAGATGCACTTCTCTATCACCATCAACAAGGTTGGCTCGAACCTGATGGGCTACTTCATCAACTCTTCCAGGCTGTTCTGGCGCAAGGAGATGGAGACGCGGTTCGACAGCGACCAGGAGCGCCGGCAATATCAGCAGGCGCACCGCTTCGACATCATGGGTGAGAGCCTGACCGCCGATGAGCGCCAAGAGCAGCAGCAGAACCTCATCAACAAGATTTTTACTTTGGGCTACATGCTGCACCACTATAAGAGTCCTTCACGTGCCTGGGCGCCCATGGCCATGGACAACAAGATTGGCGAGGAGGGCGAATGCAACGGCCGAAGCGGCAAGTCATTCTTCTTCAAGGTGCTGTCGCTGCTGATGAAGACGGTGAAGCTCAGCGGTCGCAACCCCAAGCTGATGGACAACCCCCACGTGTTCGACCAGGTGACGCAGCACACACAGATGCTGCTCGTGGATGACTGTGACCGCTACCTGAACACCGGCCTGTTCTACGACAACATCACCTCGGACATGACCGTCAACCCGAAGAACAACCAGTCGTTCACCATCCCCTTCGAGGAAAGCCCCAAGATAGCTTTCACCACCAACTACGTGCCCGCCGACTTCGACCCGTCGAGCGAGGCACGTCTGTTATATATGGTGTTCTCTGACTATTACCACCAGAAGACCGAGGAGAACGACTACCGCGAAAGCCGCTCCATCCGCGACGACTTCGGCAAGGACCTCTTCAGCAAGACATACTCAGAAGAGGAGTGGAACCAGGATCTCAACTTCATACTCCAGTGTGTCAGGTTCTACCTCTCAGTCAGCGACGAGCCCGTGAAGCTGCTGCCGCCGATGCGCAACATCGTGTTCCGCAAGCTGAAGCAGGACATCGGCTCGAACTTCGAAGACTGGGCACAGGTGTACTTCTCGCCCGACGGCGAGCACCTCGACGTGTTCGTGCCGCGCACAAAGGTGTTCGACGACTTCAAGAACCACGGCGGCAAGGTGCAGAACATGACCTCGCAGCGGTTCATGCAGAAGCTGCGCTACTTTGCACAGATATGCCCGTGGGTGGAGGAGCTGAACCCCGAGGACGCGCGCAACAGCCATGGCCGCGTGATGCGCCGCGACCCCGCCAACCCCGTCGCCGGGCCGGTGGAGATGATATTCATGAAGAAGAAGGCCGACTACCAGCCCAGCGAGGCCACCGAGCTGGAGCTGTGGGCAAAGGAACACGACGGAGAGCCGTTCTGAGCAGCGGTGACAAAAAAAGCCGGCAACTACGCGTTTAGCCAGGTGACATCCAGAGAGGCGACAGGGTGACAAACCGCCCTGTCGCCTCTCTTTATGCCCAGCGGCTTGCACGCCCTTTCCCTTCCCTTTCCTTTTTTGTACTAAAAAGTTGTCACTTTGTAAACAGATGTCGGAGAAACGCTGAAAAGTATAGTAAATAAAGGGGAAAGAGAGGGGTTGACAGTGTAGACAAAGTGGCGAGACAAACTGTAGACAAAAATTTCGATTTGTCTACACAGGACAGTTTGTCTACAGCGGATTTTAACGGTAATTAACAGGAAAACGGCTCTGTAGACAAACTTTTTTGCCTACAGTTTTTGTCTCGCCGATTTGACTACGTGACAATGTGACTGAGTGACAAACAATTAGGCCGTAGACAAAGCCCCGTGACAAAGTTGCAACTTTTTCTGACGGAATTACACCAGGCGCGGAGAGAAAAAACGCTGTGCGCGACAGGTTTTTTCCGAATTTAGAAGGTATTCTAATAATAATTCACTATCTTTGCAGCCAAAACCTGATGACTATGAGCAAATTTGTCGTCTACCTGCGGCTGCAGCCCTTCATCGCGCAGTGGCTCCACTACCATTACGGCGACCCCGTGCAGTTCCAGCCGCACTCGGTGGAGAACTCCACCATCCTGCAGTTCACGCAGAAGCTGCCAGAGGGCCGCCATCCCGACGTGCCCGCCGAGGGCCTGACCGCCGTGTGCATCCCCGACAACGAGAAGAAGGATCCTGCCACCTACAACTATCTCTCGCCGAAGGGCAAGGAGGCCGTCGTCGACTGCATCGAACGCACGTTCAAGCTGATGATGTGGAACGAGCTGAACGACATGAGCACCGTTGGCTGCTCCGTCCTGGCTGCCATCGGCGCTTGGTGCGAGATGCACGGCATCAGCATCGACTACGACCGCACCATCCTGCAGCGCTATAACAGGCTGCGCAACTCATACGTGAAGAAAGGCATCGACCTGCGCCGCAAGACGAGAGTCCACGACAAGCCCTTTAACAAAAAATAACGCCCGAAATCGCCACCATGAGAGACCCCGTTTTGTTACTGGGCGACAACACCCGATAAAAGGCGATAACAACCGAACAACACCGAACACACCCAAGCAAAACCGATAAAAGATGAAACAGATAAAACTCGTCACCTCAGTGGAGCGTACACCCGTGGGCAACCTTGCGGGAATGGTGCGCGTGTCGAAGACAGAAGTGGAGATTCCCCTCGGTGTCGTCTGGACACCGCTCGTAATAAAGCCACATGCGCAATTGTCTGTGTCAGACAAGCTGGAGGATAAGGCTGTTGTGTGGACGGCAAAGCTGGTGTTCAAGACTTGCGGGGAGTTCGGCGACCGTGGACGCTGGGCATACCGCGTCGGTCTCAGCAACGGACAGTACCGGCTCATCGGAACGGATGAGCGGCCATATCCCGTTGCCTCAGTATTGGAGAACATGCCGGAAAATGTGGCCGAAAACCAACTCAGCGAGGTCACTGTCACATGGCAGTCACCTCACTTCATACCTTCAATACGTGAATAATAGGTATTTTTCGCTACATTGTTGATGATATATCTTTGCGCTGTAAATATTTACGACGCAATGGAATATCAGTTTATCATTTCCGGCGAGATTGGTGTCGCCTTCGACTGGTGGACAGGCCAGCGAGGCACTACCGCCAACCAGGTCAAGAACTTCCTCGACGCCCACAAGGATGAGGACGTTCATATTGCCGTATGCTCTCCCGGCGGCTATGTCGACTCAGGACTGCAGATCTACCAGCACATCAGGAACCACGGACGCGTTCATGCACATATCATCGGCATGACTGCCAGTGCAGCCACCTTCCTGACCATGGGGGCCAAGGAGGTGGATATGGTTGATGGCTCCTTGATGATGATCCATAACGTTTCAACCAGAATTTCTGTATGGCAGGCAGCTAACAAGGAACAGCTCGACATGCTGATTGCCGAGATGCAGAAAGAACGGAAAGACCTGGACACCATCGACAAGGTGATTGCCTCCCTCTATGCCAAGCGTAATGGCAAGAGCATCGATGAGTGCCAAGAGAAAATGAAGGCGGCTGCTTGGCTGTCACCACAGGATGCCCTCGACTTCGGGTTGATTGACAGCATCGTAGACGATGAGGACGTAAAGAAGAAGTCGAACCGGCTGCGCACAACATTCACCAATTCAATATTCAAGGATTTCGGTCTTCCTTCCCTGCCTGTGGACACGACGGAACGGCTTGCCGCCGTCGTGGACCAGGAAGGTAATCCAGCTGAAGGCTTCATGCAGAAGGCGACTGCATGGTTTGAGAAGCGATTTCCTAAACTTTTCGCCAATGAGAGTACAAACCCCATGAAGAAAGTCTTTACTTGTCTGGCTGCCTTGCTGGCAGTACAGGACTTCGAGGTGAAGGACGGAAAGGTCACGCTCACCGAGGAGCAGACGGGCAAGATTGAGGACCACGTGGCTCAGCTGGAGAAGGGCGTGAAGGATGCCAAGGATGCCGAAAAGGCTGCCAAGGACGCACAGACAGACCTCCAGACGAAGCTCGACAAGGCTCTGAAGGACGTGCAGGACCGCGACCAGATGATTGCCAACCTCAAGAAGGCCCCAGGGGCAGAGGGAGGAACCTCTGCCGGAGAGCATGTAGACGAAGGTGCCGGTGAGATCACCGCACAATCGATGTTGAACGAAATCAAAAACTTCTAAACCATGGCAACAGGTGCAGTAGTACAGATCCAGGAGCCGGAAGTAACCTTTGAGGAACTGGCTCAGAGTGCCCGCAAGCTGCGCAAGCAGCTGCTGCAGATTCCTGTCTATCAGGCAGAGAAGGCACTTAAGTTTATGACGCCCCGCGTGGGCATTCGTGTGGCAGAGACCGTCGGCACGCTGACGGGTGACATGCAGTTTGGACCATACGACGAGGACCGCGAGGACAACCAGGACGTGAAGATCACGCCGCGCACCCTGTTCACCTACCTGGGCAGCGTGGTGAAGAACTTCCGACCCAACACCATCGTGCAGAGCATCTGGGGACCCTCGGTGCTCCATGGAGAGGGTATGAAGAATACAGAGCTGGCCCGCATGGTACTCACCATGCTCACACGCAAGATGGGTGACCACCTCTACAATGAGCTGTTCACCGCCGTGAGAAATGCCAACGGCAGCACCACCCACGACCTCTTTAACGGCTTCGACACCATCGCCAAGACGGAGATGACAGCCGTGGAAGCCAATCTGGCGCAGGGTATTGAGGCAAGACCCGCCACCGTCACCACTGCACTCGGCAATCTGGTGAACATCAGCGCCATCACGAGCGAGAACGCTTACGATACGCTTCGTGCCATCTGCAAGGCTGCCAACGAGCACCTGATGGATGAGCAAGAGCTGCTGCTCTTCTGCCCCAAGCACGTCGTGTGGGACTACGAAGAGGACTACAAGTCCGTCACCGGCGGTACGTCCTACAACCGCGAGTTCCACAAGTATGTCATCGAGGGCTTCGAGAATGTCACCTTCGTTCCCCTGTCCTGCAAGAAGAACTCACCCTTCCTGCAGCTCACAACCAAGCGCAACATGCTCTACGGTGTCGACCAGATCTCCGACAAGGAGAACGTGGAGGTGGCACGCTTCAAGGCATTCGTGCTCCAGTTCATCGCCACGATGTTCTTCGGCGTTCAGTACGAGAGCATCGACGCTGAACGTATCCTCTTCGCTACCATCAATGGCACAACCGCCATCTGATGAATAAGGTATCAGGGGTTGGCGGCTGAGAATGAAAAGGATAAGCCGCCGCCCTGTTTTTCATTCACATCAAACACTAAAAGAAAATGCCAGACATTTGCTCAACCGAAAAGACCCTGCTGAAGGACGTCAAGTTCTGCCAGGGGAAAAAGTCGCTTCCTGGAACCAAGAAGCGCGTATATATCGCTGACGTGCGTGACATCCTGGCCTTCCCGGCAAAGCCTAACCGCTCTGCCACTGGCTTTACGCTGGAACAGGTGCCGGTACTCACTGGTAACTTCACTTTGGCCGAAGGTAAGTTCTTCGCCCAGGTGGACATCATCAACAACAACGGCAAGATTTCCGTCGAGGCACAGGGCACCTATGGCTCGAAGACGTTCAAGTGCACCTATACTGGCAATGCTCCTGGTACCGAGGAGGAGCTGAGCGGACTCATCGCAGAGCTGCTCAACGCAGAGATCATCGCAGTGGTTCCGACACGCACGGGAAAGTTCCGCGTCATCGGTTCCGAGGAGTTCCCCGCCGAAATCAACCCGTCGCAGGACACCGGGCAGGCAGCCACCGACACCAACCAGACGGTGCTCGAAATCTCAGCTGATGACGAGCTGCCGGCACCGTTCTACACCGGCACGCTGCCAGTGAGCAACGGCACCCTGAACTGTGCAACGGGAGAGTTGACTGAAGTAGGTGAATAAGCCGAAAGGTGAAATGTTTTTTAGTTTAATATTGTAATCCTGGGGCGGGATGTGGCAAGATTGCCTCGTCCCGCCTTTTAAATTCAAGAATCAATGAACGGTATAGACAAGATTTTCCGGGCCCGCGTCGAGGAATGGCTGCATAAAGAGCATCACGACGAAGAAGAACTGGCACAGGGGGCCATGATGGTGCTGCAGTGCAACCGCAACCGTGCCATGTATAATACTATCATGCGCAAGCCTTCACACTATGAGCGCAAGATTGTCTATGAGCTGAAGAAGCACCTGGCATATCTTCAGGATGGCTTGAACCTCGATGAAGTGAAAGACCTGGAGAAAAAAGTGCTGCCTGTCATCGAGCATGCCATAGCCGAGACAGAGAAGACCGCTGATGAGGTCGCCGCTGCCATGGGTGATGTGCCGGATGACAGCATACTACCATCGCCCACGCTGTCGTCAGAGGAACCGTATGGACAGACAGATGCCATCGTCGCACGCGGCAAGCGTACCGACCATGACACCCTTCCTGAAACCATCCGCGACATCTGGGAAAAGAACGCAGAGCGATACAAGAAGATGAAACAGGCGCACGAGACCTGCAAGATGCTCACCGCCGCTTGCGACCGCTACGAGTTCACAAAGGCTATTGCTGAGCTATGGGCGGAATACAAGAAGGACTTCGACACCTACGACCACTATGTGCTCGTGCCTGACAATGAGGATGCAGGGACGCAGACAACGGCGGATGAGGATGTGCAATTGTCGGCAGAAGACGTGAAGGCCATCAATGCTGCGCGACCCTACATCTCCAAGAACCTGCCGAAGCTGCTTGCCCTCGTTGGCCTTTCCAAGAAAGACGGGTTCACAGAGGAGCAGGTAAAGGAGCTGGAGAACCTGCGTGAGAAGATACAGCAGCGCGTCGACGTGCTGGTGAGCACAAGACGAGTCATCACAGATGAACTGATGGCTCAGCTCAAATCGGCTGACGTCAAATTAGCCAATGTGCCCGATGCATCTCCATCGGGTGAAATCACAAACAATGAGCAGAGGCAGGAAGATACAGACGATTCTGCGGCCACTGAATAAGTGTGCCACCCAGACCTACCTCGGTACTGGGCTTCACACGCTCGGCCTGCTGGGCTGGATTCTTCAGCAGACTGGGCGCGCTGATGTGTATGTCAGCACCTTCAGCACCAGCGAGGCGTTCCTGAACGGATTCCTCAACCTGCGGAAGAAGCAACTCATCCGTCATGGCGTGCTGCTGGCCGACCTGAAGGCATCGCGGAAGACGGTGCACCTCTATCGGCTGATGCAGTCGTGCTTCGACAGCGTATATCTGGGCATGAACCACTCGAAGATTGTGCTGGTGCAGAACGACGACCACTTGGTGTCGGTCATCAGCAGCCAAAACCAGACGTATGGCGACCGCGCCGAGTGCACCATGGTCACCACCGATAAAGAGGCCTACCGTGACCTCTACAGCGGACTGCGCGAAATTGTAGACAAGAATTCAATTCAGCTCAATGGACTATTCAACGGACTTGCTGCAAAAAATCAGCGAATGCGCGAAATCATTGATGACCCCATCGATGGTGTCCTTCCGTTTGGGTATTGACGAGGTGCACCTGATGGACGACATACACACCGTAGGGCATCCTGCACGCCGGGCCTACTATGCCGGACTCGAGGAGACCGACTGCGAGGTGCGACAGCAGCTGCTCGACCTGATGCGTGCTGGCAGCCCGGCGGCACTTGCCGACTGTCAGCAGCGCATTGAGCGGTGCCTGGGTGAAATCCAAGTGTAAATGACTATGCCCTTGCCTGTCGACATAGACCAATATTCACGCTACATCGTCCTGACCGACGAGCAGCTGCTGGAGGAACACGTGGGCAGCCACGTCCTCGAGCGGCTGCACCGGCTGCGCGGCCTCTATGCCTACTGGCTGCAGTTCCCCGACAAGTTCGAGCGCGACATCATGCAGCACGATATGGCGCTCTTTGGCGTGCGCAGGGCACAGGCCTACGACGACGTGCGCCTGGTGCAGGTGCTCTTGGGCAACATGCAGCAGGCCACGCGCAACTTCATGCGGTGGAAGATCAACCAGGACATCGAGCAGGACCTGAAGGCAGCCCGCCGCGCCGGTGACTGGCGCTCCGTGGCCAACCTGCACAAGGTGCGCGTGCTGAACAACCGCACCGACAAGGAGGATGAACCCGACAACAACTACGACCGCATACCGCTCTTCGGCGTGGTGATGACCAGCAACCCCGCTGTGCTGAAGATACCCGGATACGACAACGAGGCTGCGCTGCGCAAGGACATAGAAAGCATGAACAAGCGCTACAGCCGCGAGATGGAGCAGCAGAAGGAATATACCGACTACGAGGAGGTGGAGGATGACGCAGCAGCAGGAACCGACGTTTGAGCAGTACCTGAACGACGGGCAGGCGTACATGCTCATGCTGTCGCCGCGCGACCTCGTGCTCGAGGCTGGGCGTGGCTTCGGCAAAGGACTCGTACAGGCAGCACGTGACCTGACGTGTGGGCAGCTCATGCCGGGAAGTTGTGGGGCGGCCGTCTGCCCATCAGTGAAGCGGGGCCTGACAAACATCGTGCCCTCGTGGATGATACACTGGGAGAACTGGGGGCTGCGGCGCGACCAGCACTATATCGTTGGCAAGAAGCCGTGGAAGGCATTGGGCTGGAAGAAGCCCGTCTTCGAACCTGCCAACTGGGAGAATACCATCGCATTCTACAACGGCTCCATCATCAACCTCATATCGCAGGACCGCAGCGGCACCAGCAACTCGCTGTCCATCGACTGGGTGACCATCGACGAGGCAAAGTTCATCGACTTCGAGCAGCTGAAGGATGAGACGTTTCAGGCCAACCGCGGCAACCAGATGTACTTCGGCAAGTGCTACATGCACCACGGCATCACCATCACCAGCGACACGGCCATGACAAAGAAAGGCTCCTGGTACTTCCGCTATGAGGAACAGATGGATCCAGCGCTCGTGCGGGTGATGGAGGGGCTGGTGAACCATATATGGGTGCTCAGGCAAAAGCTGAAGAAACACCCTGAGCGGGCTCTGTACTATGAGCAGAAGATAAGGCGCGAGGAAGAGCAGCTGAACTTCTTCCGCTCGAAGTGCCTGCTCTACTGCAAGTACTCCAGCATCATCAACATGGCCGTGCTGGGCAAGGAGTTCGTCAGGCGCATGCGCCGCGAGCTGCCGCTGCTCACCTTCATGACCAGCATCATGTGCAAGCGCGTGGGCATCTCGCTCGACGGGTTCTATGGGGGCATGCGCGAGTCGGTGAACCTCTATACGGCACCCAACAACAGCGTGCTGCAGCTGGAAGCCCTGAATGCCGAGGAAGGCATCCCAAACGACTGTCGCACCGATGGCGACCTGCAGCCGAAGAAACCAATCGTCATTGCCTTCGATGCCAATGCGCTCATCAACTGGTTGGTGTGCGGACAGGTGGGCGACGACGGAAAGCTGCGCGTGCTGAAGAGCTTCTTCGTGAAGTACGACCGCAAGCTGGAGGAGCTGTGCGAGGACTTCATGGCCTATTATAAGCATCACCGGCGCCATGAGGTCGTCTTCTACTATGACTCCACGTTCCTGGGGCAGGAATATGCATCGTCGAAGGGGCAGAGCTTCGCCGCCATCGTCAAGAGTATGTTCCGCCGCCATCAGTGGGCCGTACGCGAAAAATACATCGGCAAACCTATGGACCACATCAAGAAGAACGAACTCATCAACCGCATGTTCCAGGGCCGCGCCATCCATCAGGTGCTCATCAACCGCGACAACAACCCCGACCTGCTCATCAGCATACAGTCGGCAGGGGTGCGCAACGGAGATAAGGACAAGAGCGGCGAGAAGCTGGCCGAGACGGAGGAGGACCGCCTGGAGTCACGCACCGACGGCAGCGACGCCTTCGACACGCTCTGCATCGGCGTGGAGCGCTATCCCGTCAGCTGGGGGCGTGGCGGCCAGGTCAACGAATATCCCAAATAGCAATCTCACAGTCTTGTGTGTTTTTCATAATTAGTTTTTTTTAGTCATAGGCTTGTGGCAGGTCTTCGCAGTGATGCGCGGACCTGCATTTTTCTTTCAACACGCCTGCCATTTTCATCTCTTGCGGTTCTTCTACCCCTGACTGACAGCTTTTGAATTGGTATCGCGCCCACCGTACCCCGCCCAACCCTGAGCCGCTCGCTGCGCTCATGCCTTGCAACTCAAATGTTAAATACACGCGTTACTACGAAAATTTATAGTAAAAAGTTTGGATAATACGAAAATTTGTAGTAACTTTGCAGAGTCTTAATCAAACAACGGAAATATGAAACAGAAAACAGAAATGATGAGAGTCACACCCGAGGAGCGGGAATTGATTGAACACATCAGGAACTACAACAAATCCTTCCCCGACGGCTACCCCGAACTACTCTGGTACGCACAACAGCTGTTCGACAACATGGTAAAGCAGCCCTACTAAAAGTCAACAAGCCCTCCCATTCGGGGGAGGTGCTTTAAAAAGAACCTCAAAACCTAACATTAACACAATGGAAACAACAAAGCAGACCGTCGCCATCAGCGACATGAAGAAGAGAATCCGTGACATACAGATGGCTATCTCGTGGAGGGAATTCGCCAACACCTATTTCCAGCGCTCATCGTCGTGGTTCTACCACAAGCTCGACGGCATCGACGGCAACGGTGGTGGCGGTGGATTCACCGAGGCAGAGGCAGAGCAGATGCGAGGAGCACTCATAGACCTGGCAGACCGCATACGCCGTGTGGCTGACAGCATACCACACTCCTACAATGTAGCCGTGTAACCAGGGCGAGGCCGACCGTTGGCCTTTAAGACAAAAGCCGCCCGTCCGCCTGCGGGCGCACCCTGAATCGTTTGCCCCGACGCATTAAAATGCACCGGGGCTCTTTGTGTCCACAAGGTGGCCACGACCGCGGACACGGGCGGCTCGGCACACTGGCGAAAGCGGCACTTGCGCAGGGCCGACGGGGTGAAAAAAGCCCTACATATTCCGCTCGCTATAGGGAGGCAATTGCCATCCGAGCGTAGGGCGGTGGGGGCTGCGGAAGCAGGCAAGAGCGCGTTTTTTCGCGCTGCGAGGCCCGAAATGCCTGTGAACAAGGCATTTCGGGTGAAGAGACAGTGGAATTTCCATGAAAATCGACCCGAATTGCCACCCTCGGAGGCGGCAATTCGGGGGTGCGGCACGAAAAAACGTGCCAGTTGCCATGCCCTCGAGTGCGTTTGCCACCCGATTGCCATGAAAAATGAGAAAGACGGGCAAACGTTTGGAGGTACCAGGAAAAATGCCTACCTTTGCAGCGTTGTACACCTTACAACGTTATATTTGAAAACCAATAAGTCAGTCCCCTGCTTGCGAAAGTCGGGGATTTTTCGTACCTTTGCAGCGGCAACCACAAAGTTGTACCAAGTATTTTATAAAAGCCAGAAATCCCCTGCATGTGAATGTCGGGGATTTTTTCGTACCTTTGCAGCGGCTTTTATAAAAATGATAATAATATGTATTCAAAAGAACAGCTGGAATATTCGGAAGTGATTCTCTCCACCCTCTTCAATAACGGGGGTAGGATGAAGGAGTCAGATGTGTGCGATGTGCTAGATGAGAAGTATGGCGAGGATACCATAGACCCCGTTCTGCAGATAGAGTCGCTCATCCACACCGAAGGGATGATCGTGAAAGACGGTGCCTATCTCCTACTGACGGAGAAAGGTAGGAAAGCTGGTGCCAAGACGATGAGGAAGTACCTGAGAGGCAAGGTAAGAGACGAGAGAATTGAGCGTTGGACACGCTACCTGAACTTTGGGAAGGCCGTCTGGTGGCTTATAGGCGGACTGATGGGGTGGTTCCTGCGCGACGGATGGAACCTGATGATGAGTTTACTCGCGGAAAAATAGGCATACTGCCATGATCATGATGACAACAAGGATAGCTACTGTGATACCGTACAGTTGGCCGACACATCGTGCAGCGCGGTCAAGCTGTTCGCCGTGATTCTTCACTTCCCGTTCCAGGAGTGCTATTCTGTCTTCTTTCATGCCTGCAAAATTACAAAAATTTGTTCTGAAAGTGCCTTTTCGGTGATAAAATCACTAAAATATTGCCGAATTTTGCTGTTTTGCGTAACTTTTTTATGCTTTTCCTTGTTTCATTCGGGATTTTTGCTTACCTTTGC
>JAFWQT010000023.1 GCA_017508965.1 Prevotella sp.
CGGTCTGCCTTTGAATGCCACCTGTCACGCCCGAATTCCATCTGTGCATAAAGGGTGATGATAATGACAAAGGCCAATGCAACGGAAAGTCCCACGGCATTAACCACAGTGTAGAGCTTATTGCGGCTCAGAAATTTCAAGAAGCTCTTCATACGCTTTATATTCCTTATTTTGACTGATGCAAAGTTACGCCTAAAACGCGAATCCGCCAAGACCCGAGGCCCTGGCGGAAGCAGATTGTCTAAAAATTAGACACTTCGGCGTATGATTTTTAGACACTTTGACTGCAAATCATGCGTGCCATGTCGTTCAGCGAAAGACATTGGTTGCGACTGATGGCTATGCGTTCGTTGTGATGCTCTTACTTGATGACCAGTACTTCATTGTCTTTGAATGCTTCGTAGCCGCTGGTGATGACGCGCTCACCAGGCTCCAGACCTTCGAGCACCTCGTAGTGCTGCGGATTCTGACGGCCAATACGGACATTTCGGCGATAGGCCTTCGAGCCACTTCTGTCGAGCACGAAAATCCATTGCCCGCCAGTTGTCTGGAAGAAAGTGCCGCGCGGGATGAGCACGGCCTGCTCGGGCTGGCCCAGCTCGAGGTCGATGTAGTAGGTCTGGCCTGTGCGGATGTTCTCAGGACGCTCACCGCGGAAGATGAAATCGCAGCGGAACTTGCCCTCGCGTACCTCGGGATAGACCTTGCGCACCTGTAGCTGATATTGCTTGTCGCCACGGGTAAAGGTAGCGATGAGCCCTTGGCGCACACGGTCGATATAGTGCTCGTCTATCTGGGCCTGCACTTTATAGTCGCTGAGGTCGTTCAGCTGACCAATCTTCTGACCGGGCTGGATGCTCTGACCTAATTCGACGTCGAGCAGACCCAGTTCGCCATCGATGGCCGAGCGCACCTCCAGTTTGCCCTTTCGCTGCCGCACGAGCACCACGTTGCGACGCATGTTCTGCAGGTTATCCTCCATCTGGTCCATCTGCACGTTGCGATACAGCGAGTCTTGCTTCAGCCGTTTCGACACCAGCGAGCGCTTCTTGGCAGAGAGCTGATAGTCCTCCTGCGACTTGATGTAGTCTTCGCGGCTAATCAGTTTCTCCTGATACAGCCGTTTGTTCTGCTCAAAGGTGCGCCGCTTGCGCTGCGTGTCCATATCCAGCTGAGCCTGTTCCGTCTGGTTGTTCAGGCGGTCTTGCTGCATGGCTACCTGGGTGTTACGCAACAGGTTCTGCTTCTCGGCCAGTTCGGCTTCGGCATTTAGAATCTGCAGGTCGAGATTGGAGTTCGAGAGGCGCACGATGACATCGCCTTTTTTCACATGCGTACCCTCCTCTACCACCTTCTCCATCACGATGCCGCCTTCCTCGGGCGATATCTGCACCACCTGGATGGGCAGCACCTGTCCGTTGGTGCGTACATAGTCCTTGAACTCTGCCTGCCGCACTTCGCTGACGGTCAACTCGTCTCGGTTGACTTTCAGTGTAGAAGCATGATTGCCAAACACCAGCCACATGCCAACACCCAACACCAAACACCCAACAACTGCATACGGCCAATACTTCATCAGCCGCTCGGTCTTTGTCTTTTCGATTACTCTGTCCACGGTCTTATTTTACTATTTTACGATTTTACAATTTCACTATTTTACTATTTTACAATTTTACGATTTTACAATTTCTTTTTACCTTCAATCGTCCAATCGTGAAATCGTCCAATTGTCCAATAAAAATGATTGTCAAATTAAACTGTTACTCTGTCCATATCGTTTTGCCTTGATAATATCTTACTAATTGTTTCTTTACGATGGCCATCAGCTGGCATTGCAGCAGCATCGCCCTCGACTTCTGCAGCTGGGTTGATGTGGTTTGCAGGTCGATGGCTGTGGAAAGTCCTTCTTCAAACTGGCGTCGGGTCAGCTGATGGCTCAGACTGTCGGCCTCCACCTTTTTCGCCATCTGCTCCGTCTGCTTCAGATAGCCTATCCAGTCTTGCCAAGCCTCGCGACTCAGTTTCTCCAGTTCCAGCCGTTTCTGCTCATAGTTTTCGCGGGCTATCCTGTAGTTATTCTTGGCCCTGCGGATACTGGTGACGGTCTGCAGGCGGTCAAACAGGGGAATGCTCAGCGTAATCCCCACGTATTCACCCATATTGTTTTTGAACTGCGCATGGAAAGACTGTCCCGAATTAGCATGCAGCGTGTGATAGTAAGTGGTGTTCAAGCCCGCACTTAACGAGAGAGTAGGAAATAGTGCTGCACGGGCTTGACGCCACTCATGTCGGCTGGCCTGCATCTGATAGCGGGCCACTTGAAGTGAGGAGTGAAGAGATGAAAGTGAAGAATGAAGAGTGAAGAGTGAAGAATCGCAAGGAAGGCTGACCTCGGCAGAATATGGGTCTCTCCCCTCTGTCTCCCGACCGTGAAATTCTTCACTCTTCACTCTTAACTCTTCACTTAACGGAAAGGCCATCGACTTTTTCAGTTCCAGCATGGCAGATGCCAGCAGATTCTGCTGTCGGGTCAGTTCGTAGTCGGCTTCTGCCTTCTGCGCCTCCACCTGAGCCACCTCGGCACGGCTCTTGCGGCCAACCTCTTCGAGCACGCGCGTCTGCTGAAGCAGGAGCGTTGTCTCCTCTATTTTCTCCCGGGCCATCTTGACCAAGCCTTCGTAATAGGCCACATCGGTGAAGGCCTGAAGCACGCTGAGGGCTGTCTGGCTCCTGCTTTGCTGCAGCGCCGATTGTCCCATCAGTTCGCTGGCTTTGGCGGCTTTCAATGCATGCACGCGGCTGAACCCATCGAACACGGGCAGCGAAGCCTGCAGGGAGTAGCCGTTATAAAAGGTGTTCACATCGGTATAGCCGTTGGTCTCGGGGTCAATGGCTCGTCCGAAGTTGTAATGGGCACCGATGTTGGCTTCTACGGCCGGCAGGAATCGTCCTGCGGTTCCTGTCTTCTGCGCCCTGTAGTTATCCAGTTCCAGCTCAGCACGCTTCACCTCATGATTGTGCTCCACGGCATACTGCATGCACTGCAGCATCGTCCAGGCCGTCTGTGCTTGCAGATAATCTGAACACAAAACCATGAGGACACAAAGAATTGTCTGTTTCATTTCGCTTCCGTTTTAAAATTCCAATGCGAAGTTATGGCTTTCCTCTAGTATCGGCAAGCTTTTTAACACTGCCAGATGCAGAACGTCTAAAAATTAGACACCTCTCTGTATGATTTTTAGACAGAATCTTTATATCTTTGCAGCCAAGACCTGTATACAAAAAAAGAAATATGAGCAAATATGGAACCGTATTAATCGCCGACGACAACACGTCTATCCTGACGGCCATGCGCTATCTGCTGGACGGAACGTTTGAGCGCATCCTGACGCTGACTCAGCCTGACGACATCCTCAAGACGATGGCACAGGAAGAGACAGACCTTGTGTTGCTCGACATGAATTTCTCTTTAGGCGTGAACAGCGGACAGGAAGGCCTCTTCTGGCTACGAGCCATCCGTAAGCAACATCCGCAGACGCCCGTCGTGCTGCTGACCGCCTACGCTGACGTAGCGCTGGCAGTGAAAGGACTGAAAAGCGGTGCTGCCGACTTCATCACCAAACCCTGGGACAACGACGAGCTCATCCGCAAACTGAAAGACGTGCTCGACATGCAGCAGGAGATTGTCAGTCTCGACGAGGTAGAGAAGGAGCATATCCGCAAGACTATCGACCACTGTCACGGCAATCTCACACAGGCTGCCGAGCTGCTGGGCATCTCCCGCCAGACGCTCTACAACAAGATAAAAAGCCTCACCCCCTGCCCCCCCTCTCCAAAGGGCGAGGGGAAACCTTCGGCCAAAGAGGGAGCAAATAAAAAACACTTCGCAAATGTGGTACCTTATATTCATAGGTGTAGTAATTTTCATGCTTGTCTGGACCATCCGTCGTCAACGGTCGCTGAAGCTGCGTGCCCACTTGATGCAGGAGGCTATGCGCAATCATGACTTCACCTTCCGGCTGCCTACCGACGGACTGCTACCTGGCGAGCGAGCCATGCAGCAGACCCTGAACCAACTGGGCGAAACCATCCACCAACAGGTGAACCAAAGCGAAGTGGAATCGTGGGAACGGCTCACCCGCGTGCTCACCCATGAGATGATGAATGCCACGGCCCCTATCACCAGCATCAGCCAGTCATTGCTGGGCCGGACCGACGTGAAAGGCACTCCCCTCGAACCAGGCATTCAGGCCATCTACGACACCTCACGCCATCTGAGTGACTTCGTGGCCAACTACCGCAAGATGTCGGAATTGGAAAAACCGATGATGGCAGACCAGCCGCTTCGTCCGCTCCTGGATGATGCCTGCAAGGCCTATCCCGAACTGACGTGGCAGATAAGCATCCCCGATGATCTCATTGTCAATGCAGATGCCGGAATGCTGCGACAAGTAATCATGAATCTGGCGAAGAATGCTGCGGAAGCTCAGGCCAGGAAGATTGTCATAGAAATTGCCCCTCCCATAGCTTCAGATTGGCTTGCCCCTTCGGGCCGCCGATCTCACGATTCTTCACTCTTCATTCTTCACTCTTCACTTTCCCTCTACATCGGCAACGACGGTCTGCCCATCCCAGCCGAGAACCGCCAGTCGCTCTTCGTTCCCTTCTTCACCACCAAGCGCAGCGGCAATGGCATCGGCCTTTCCCTGAGTCGTCGCATGATGATTCAGCAAGGAGGCATGCTCGATCTTGCTGAAAGACAACTCCAAGGATGCCGCGCAGGTTTTATCCTTACGATTCAGACAAAGAAAATATAATTCACCTTCGCCCTCAATCCATAGAAGTACAACCGCTTACGGTGAAGGGTTTAAGGGGACCCCTCCCCAGCCCTCCCGAGGGAGGGAGCCTGCAAACGGGGCATTCGTAAGTGTGTCACTTACGCTTCGTAAATGATAGAGTTACGTCTCGGAAATGGAACATTCAGGTTACCGTAGCAGCGTCTCCACTTCTTGGATTCATGAACCAGTCCCGCTGATTTCACATTTTTCTCCACAAATATTTGTTTATTCCAATTTTATGTTTACCTTTGCATTATAACTAAGAGATTCAAGCCTAAACATGACGTTATCTTTAGCTAAGCTCCGCATATTAGGCAAAAGCGCATTCAACCGCGAGTTCACTCAAATCTACGATGAACTGCGGCCCGCATTCATTGCGTATTTCAACAGCCGCTATTCCTTCCTGCGCACCGAAGATATTGAGGACATCTACAACGATTCACTCCTGGCTTTCTATAAGAATATTGAAAGTGGGAAACTCGCCACGCTCACCTGTTCCATCAAGAGTTACATATACACCATCGGGCGAAACAAAGCCGTCGACCTGATCCGCAACCAGCATCCCGAAGCCCACGTTTCCGCCGAAAACATAGAGATGTACGACCGTGTAGATGCCATCTGGGAGGAAGCCAACGAGGCGGAACGTGAGAAACAAAATGCCGTAAGACATATCGTGAACAAGCTGGTGGAACCATGCAAGTCCATCCTCAACCTGTTCTATTTTCAGAAGGAAACGATGAAGACCATCGCCCAGCAGATGAAATATGCCAATGCCGATGTGGCCAAGAGCAAGAAAAACCAGTGTATGACCAAAGTGCGCAACACGGCCAAAGACTACATGCAAACCTTAGGACTGATATAAAATATGGACATCGAAAAAATAGAACGTTACCTCAACCGCCAGATGGAGCCGAGCGAAGAGGAATCCTTCGAAAGCCAGATGAAGAAATGGCCTTCGCTGGAAGACGATGTGCGCACCATGGCCTACATCATCCATAGCATCAAAGACGTAGCCATCGAGAAAGAGAATGAGCGCATAGACAGAATCAAGCTCAGCACCCACACCGACCGCAAGCGCTACATCACAGCCGTTGCCGCCCTGTTTCTGGCCATAGCGATGGTGACAGGTTCCATAGCCACCGGCCTCTATTTCCTGCTGAAAGACAAGGAGGAAGGCACCAAGCAAACCACTCAAAGCGAATTCAAAGCACCCGTCAAGATTGAAGGCAATCCCATACAACTGCCAAAGGCACAAAACGAAGACATGGGTGGCAAAAAGAAAGAGGAAACAAAACCTCAGGCTAAAGCCTCATCAAAAGCGATTGATATTAAAGAAAGCAGCAACTCTCAACCTTCGGAAGAAGTTAATACAGAGAAAAAAACTGAAGCAACACCACATGAGGCTTTTTATTCTCAAACAAAATCCATTGGCAGCACACAGTATGCCCTTAAAAGTATCCGTTCCAGCAATGGAGTCATCACACTTAGCATCCAGATATCCAACCATACGGAAAGCACAAATATAAGTCTTGCCCCCCCCGTCTTAATGGCAGGAGGAGAAGCAGCAAACCTTATCAGCATGACATTAAGTCCTTCAGGAAGTTCAGATTTTATGCTCAAGAAGGGGGAGACCGTAACTATGGTTGCTAAATTTAAGATGAATAGGCATCAATCAAAGATTGACATGTTCAACATAAAGGACAGGAACAACATCCACCCTGCCAGATTTAGGAATATTTCCATCCCATAGAAAAAAAATCTCATTTGCCGTTTACCTTTGGATTATCTTCACGATATATAAGCAAAAACTCATAAACATTTAAAACTTTAAGAACATGAAAAAATTAGCATTTTATCTCGCGTTTATCACCTTGTCGCTGAACATTCAGGCACAAGACAACCAACAAAAAGTGAAGGAACTGGAAGCAACAATCCAGAGTCTTCAAACTCAGATTGATGAGTACCAAAAGGCATTGAACATTAAAAATGCCCCAAACTTCCAGATGTTTGAAAACTTAAAACTCTCCATTGAGAGTGTAGAAGGAGATGAAAATACCGGAGAGTTGATCGTAACAATCAAAACTTACAACAATGGACCTGATATAGACTTTCAGGTTCTTGGAGAAACAATAATTGATTTTTCCGGAAAGACATACCAATGTTATGATGCAAAATTAAATGATGGGATAACTAGTCGGGGAACCTTTTATAAAGATACTCCCGGGTCAATAAAGATTAGAGTTAAAAACATCCAAAATAGTCCAAGCAGATTAAATGCTATTATTCTTAAATGCATAATATTCATCCCATTTAACGATAAAGAACAAAAAATCAAATTCCGCGATGTACCTGTTATCTGGAAATAAGAACAACAGAGCACAATGAATTAAGAAAATCTTTTAAACCGTATTATTATGACAACAACGTTCAGACAAACGACAATGGGCAGCAACAGGTTCAGCAGCCAACGCCCCAGTACATCATCGTGAAACAACAGTCGAACGCTGCATTGGGCTATCTATATACATTAAACTGCAAAAATCGTACTACTCGAACTACTCTGCGCCATAACCTACTGATATTCAGTGAAAATACGGTAGGACTACGACTGATTATTGTACTACTTTGATACTACTCTGACCCTACTCGGCGCATGAGATAAAACCTTCAGAAATGGTTCGTTCCTATAGTCGCAATAAGTATTCGCGGGATTTCCAATCATAGAATGTGGGGTAAAAACCCATGAAATCAGGGACTTCCGATGGCTCTTTGCACCTTACGACTATAACCGAAAGACCTTACGGCTATAGCCAAAACACTTTACGGCTATAGCAGAAATAGTTTCATCGAAAAATTGCAGTAGGTCGTCAGTAGTGCCAAAGTAGTACAATAATCAGTCGTAGCCCTACCGAATTTTTACTGATTTTCAACAACTTACACCACAGAGTAGTTCGAGTAGGCCGATTTATTGTTGTTTATAAATTGAATAGTTACTAAAACGCGGAAGTGTTAAACTTGTTTAACGGCGTTTACCTTTAACTGAAGTATTACGATTATAGGCTAAACATTATCAACAAATAGAGTATGAAAGCAAGAATATTTAAAACAATCTTATTGGCAGGCGTGCTTTATGGCTTGCCAGCCAATGCGCAGGAGGCAAACGACAGCTGCAAGGCGAAAATATGGAGTAAGTTCCCGATTGCTGACACATAAATTACCAACATTAAATATTATAAGTCATGAAAAAGTCAAATAAAAAATCATTCTTAATGAAAGAATTTATCATGCTGGCAGCTGTGCTGACGGCAAGTGTTCACACAGCGAAGGCCGAGAACATCCAGTTCCAGGACGAGAACGTGAAAAACATCTGTGTGTATTACTGGGACACCGATCTGGACGGGGAGCTCTCATTCGAAGAGGCCCTGCAAGTGAAAAAACTGGGGGCGGCATTCGAGAACAGGCCGATTACCTGTTTTGATGAGCTGCAATACTTCAACGGGCTGGAGGAAATCGGCGACTGGGCTTTTGCCGAGTGTGCCAACCTGGAATCTGTCACGCTGCCGGCAGACATTAAAAGCATCGGAATGTGCGCTTTCTACGGCTGCAGCAGTCTGAAAGAGATTACCATCGCATCGGCGGTCACAACCATCGGCAAGGCTGCGTTCAAATATTGTTCGGCATTAGAAAAGATTGTCCTTCCTAACAGTGTGGAGACACTGGAAGACAACGCTTTCCAGTACTGCGCAGGGATAAGACAGTTTAATCTGGGAAAGGTACAAAAAATAGGTTCACGAGCCTTGGCCGGATGTAGCAGCCTGACAATTCTCTATCTGCCTAATACTGTTACTGCCGTAGGTGAATATGCGTTCGAAAAATCAGGTATCAGGACAATCGACATCTCACCCAACCTGCCAGGTATTTCACCGTATATGCTTGCAGAGATGACAGCCCTGACAACCATTAATCTGAAATATAACTGTTCGGCAATCGGCGAACATGCGTTCGAGGGATGCACGGTATTGAAATCCATAACTTTGCCGCCATATATAACCTCTATAGGTTCCAAGGCATTCAACAGGTGTCCTCTGTTGAAATGGGTTTATGCTACATTTACACAATCTTTGCCAACGTTAGCTGAGGATGCGTTCATGCTTAACAGCGATGGCAAGTATGTACCAACATTATATGTCATGCAGGGTTATGTCGATAACTTTACGGCAACAGCTGTCTGGAATAATTTCTACAGATACAAAGAATATTTTGAATTTAACTTCGCAAAGAACTATACATCTTTTTCCGTTAACTGGGATGCCGACTTCTCGGAGAACAGCGATCTTAAAGTATTTACCGTGGCTGGGTGCACCGACAATAAAAAGATTGTACTCGAAGAACTGAAAGACAAATATGTGCCAGCCTATACAGGTGAGAATAACGACAACTTTCACGGGGTGCTGCTCTTCGGCGAGGCCGGTAAGGACTACACCTGTAAGTTGGGGAAGAAAGGTCACAATGATTCCAAAACAGAAATCTTCTCGAAAGAAAATCTGTTGATAGGGTGTACAAACGAAACATATATTGAACCGGAAACTGAAAACGCGCTGAATTATATTCTGTGCGACAATACTTTCAAGGCATTTACAAACGCAGGGTTTATCAGAGACGGAAAGGCGTATCTCTCACTGCCTAAGAAGATTGCCGCCGAAGTGGGACTTGCAAAAGAAGAGCCCCTCTATCTGGACTGTGAGACAACGGATATTTTCGTAGTACATGAAAACATCAACGGGGAAGATAAATACTACACTATAGACGGCATGGAAACCGACATGCCGAAAGGCATTTACATCCATAGCGGAAAGAAATATTTGCCCCATGCTGAATGAAACCTCAAAAGAAAGATTATCGTGAAAACCGAATATTCTCTATTGTTCCAAGAAAGCATTTAACCTATCTTTTGAGGCACGACAATGAGGCTTTCGGTGACGGAAGAAAGGGTTCCATTGGGCAGATGATTTTCTTCAGCATGGAAGGCGGAAATGTGGCATTGACAGACTGTTAACGCAAACAATAGAGTGTTAAAGTATTAATAAAAAGTGTAAAGAGGGCACCATTCTTCGGAAAAAAGCGTTATCTTTGCAACCGAATACGAATTTTAGGCGCATTCACTCGAATATTTATTCGGTTTGACATCAGCAGTTTTTTCGCTGAAACCGCCTTTTTGACAAGAAATTATGCAGAAAAAAAACATATTTAAATCAATCGCAGTGGCGTCGTTATTGGCGCTAAGTACTATTCCCGCAATGGGACAGGACAAGTTGGCCCGTCTGGCTCCCGTTGACAGAAAAATGAAGGCAGTCGACACGCTGGTCCTTCGCAGTATTATTGAGCGCGAACAGTATGGTTCGCCCAGCGCACAATTATACAACGAATGGAGTAACAAGTATGCCCATCGTGCCACCCAGTTGCCCGATTCTTTCCGTATCGACCTTCGCGGATTCGCCATGCCAACTTCAAGCCGCGTCATCACCAGCCAGTTTGGTCGTCGTTGGGGACGCATGCACAAGGGACTTGACATCAAGGTTTATATCGGTGATACCATCCGTGCCGCCTTCGATGGAAAGGTACGTGTGGTGAACTACGAGAGCACCGGCTACGGCAACTATGTGGTTATCCGCCACAACAACGGACTGGAGACCATCTATGGTCACATGTCAAAGCACTTGGTTCGTGAAGACCAGCATGTGCGCGCCGGCGACCCCATCGGTCTGGGCGGCAACACAGGTCGTTCAACCGGTTCTCACCTGCACTTCGAGACCCGTCTCTGCGGTGTGGCCCTGAACCCGGCACTGATGTTCGACTTCCGCAACCAGGACGTGACCGGCAACTACTACATGTTCCGCGCCAGCCGCTACGAGCGTGAAGGCATTGCTGTGAACAGCACTACTGGCCGTAAGCAGGACAGCTACACTGTGGCTGACGTGAGAAGCACCCAGAGTCCGGCAGCCATCCGCCGCCAGCAGGCTCAGTTGGCTAAGCAGGAACAGCAGGCCCAGAAGAAGGATCAGAAGAAAAACAAAAAAGAGTCGAAGAAGGATGCCCGCTACCACAAGGTATCGAAGGGCGAGACCCTCTACTCTATCGCCCGCAGCCGCGGCCTCAGCGTGGAAGAGCTCTGCAAGATTAACCACATCGGCAAGTCGATGCGCATTCGTCCCGGACAGATTCTCAGATTCTCGTAATACCCACCCCCTTTCCCCCTCCCGAAGGGATGGGGATAATCAGCAGAAAAAGAACAGCCGCCTCCTGGTTTGGGAGGCGGCTGTTCTTTTTCTGCGGTGCGACCGCAGAACACCTGACGGCATCTGCATATCGCTCCCTCCCTATAGGGAGGGCTGGGGAGGGTCCTTAGGGTGGGTCTTTATTTCTTCACCGGATCGAAAGTGAGACCGCAACCTAATTTCTTGAAGATCTTGCGGTCGACCTCGCTCAGGATAACGGTGGCATGCACCTGACAGCCGTCCAGCAGCGGCAGACTCTCAAGTGCGCGACGGCAGTTATCGTCGGTCTGACTGAGCACGGCCAGCGCCACCAGCACCTCGTCGGTGTGCAGACGGGGATTGTTGCCGTGCAGCATCGAGGTCTTCATGCGCTGGATGGGCACTATCATTTCCTGCGGGATAAGCTTCAGGTCGTGGTCGACACCTGCCAGATGCTTGGTTGCATTGAGCAGCAGGGCGGCACTGGGACCCAGCAGCGAACTGGTTTCTGCCGTGATGATGGTGCCGTCGGCCAGTTCGATAGCTGCCGAAGGCGTACCCGAACGGAGTTTGCGCTCGTAGGCGGCCACCGTGCAGCGGCGGTCGGCCGTGGTGAGTTTCATCTGCTTCATCAGCAGCACCAGTTTGTTCACCTCGTGGTCGTTGTTGCGCCCTTCGGTCATATTACTCAGGGCGGTGTAGTAGCGGCGTATGATTTCCTGCTTGGATGCCTCACAGCACACTTCATCGTCGGAAATACAGAAGCCCACCATGTTGACGCCCATATCGGTGGGCGACTTGTAGGGACTCTCTCCGTAGATGCCTTCGAAGATGGCGTTCAGCACGGGGAATATCTCGATGTCGCGGTTATAGTTGACGGTTGTCTTGCCGTAGGCCTCCAGATGGAAATGGTCGATCATGTTCACATCGTTCAGGTCGGCAGTTGCAGCCTCGTAGGCCACGTTGACAGGATGCTTCAGCGGAATGTTCCAGATGGGGAACGTCTCGAACTTGGCATAGCCGGCCTTGATGCCGCGGCGGTTCTCGTTGTAGAGCTGCGACAGGCACACCGCCATCTTTCCGCTTCCTGGGCCGGGTGCCGTGACAACTACGAGCGGACGCGTTGTCTCCACGTAGTCGTTCTTTCCGAATCCTTCTTCCGAGTCGATAAGCTCTACGTTGGTGGGATAGCCCTCGATGAGATAGTGGTAGTAAACCTTTACCTCGCCGAGCCGCTCAAGCCTTTCGCGGAACGAAACGGCCGACGCCTGACCATTGAAATGGGTGATGACCACGCTGCTGACATAGAGCCCGCGCTCGCTGAACACATCACGCAGGCGCAGCACGTCTTTGTCGTAAGTAATGCCCAGGTCGCCGCGCACCTTGTTGCGCTCGATATCCTCGGCACTGATTACGATGATAATCTCGGCATCGTCCTTGAGCTGCATCAGCATGCGAAGCTTGCTGTCAGGATGGAACCCCGGCAGCACGCGGCTGGCATGATAATCGTCGTAGAGTTTTCCGCCAAACTCGAGATAGAGTTTGTCACCGAATTGTGCAATTCTTTCCTTGATGTGCTCCGACTGGATGCGGAGATACTTGTCGTTGTCAAAACCTAATTTCATAATCCTCTGTGATTGTGTGCTGAGTCTCTGCTCATGTTTTCGCGCACAAAGTTACAATTAAGTGAGAACAAAACAAAGAAAATTTTTTCTTTTTTTGTCGAGCGTACGTAATTTCGCTGAGTTTACTCAGCAAAGTTACAATTAAGTGAGAACAAAACAAAGAAAATTTTTTCTTTTTTTGTCGAGCGCACGTAATTTCGCTGAGTTTACTCAGCAAAGTTACAATTAAGTGAGAACAAAACAAAGAAAAATATTTCTTTTTTTTGTCGAACGTACGTAATTTCGCTGAGTTTACTCAGCAAAGTTACAATTAAGTGAGGACAAAACCAAATAAAACTTATTTAATTTTATCCTCACTTACCACTCATCACTTATCACTTATCACTTTTCTCTCCTCTCTCCTCTTTCCTCTAAAACTCCAGAATCATTGTCTGACGCGGGCGCAGCTTGATGTCCTTCTTCAGACTGACCGTACGCCCCGTGGTAATGTCGGTTGCCTCGGTCTGGTTCTCTATGAGTTCGGCATATCGGGCTATCTCCAGCGTGGCAGGCTTGCTGGTGCCGTTCAGAATGGTTACCACATTGTTGCGATGCCAGCTGCGGGCCACCACGTAGATGCCGTTATAGGGAATGAACTGCTTCTGCATGCCGCGGATAATGGTCTCGTTACCATTGCGCCAGTGCAGGATATTTGAAAGCCAGTTGAACATGTCGTTCTCGGCCTTCGTTCGTCCTTCGGCAGTGAAGCAATTCTTCTTGTCGCCGGGGAATCCGCCGGGGAAGTCCTTGCGCACATTGCCGTCGGTCACTTCCTTGGTTCCGTTCATCAGGATTTCCGTACCATAGTAAAGTTGTGGAATACGCTTCACGGTGAGCAAAAGGGCAAGCGCCTGCTTCAGCGCCAGCGTGTCTTTTCCATTGCCGAGGAAGCGGTCGGTGTCGTGATTGTCGATGAAGGCCATCACATTGTTGGGATTCTCGTACAGATAATCATATACAAAGCTGTTGTAGAGGCGGTTCAGTCCGTTCCACCACGGGTCGGTCTCCTCGTTCTTGGCCTGCGAGAGTTTGTCGAAGAAAGAGAAGTCCATGACCGTCTTCAGGTACGAGTTTTCCTTCGACAGCTTCGAATCCTTCTGCCAGGCAGCGGTATAGGCAGGCTCGGTGACCCAGGTCTCGCCCACCACGTTGAAGTTGGGATACTCGTCGTCGAGGGTTTTCATCCAACGGGCCATGCCTTTTGCATCGGCGTAGGGATAGGTATCCATGCGGATGCCGTCGATGCCCACGGTCTCAATCCACCAGATGGAATTCTGGATGAGATAGGTCATCACATGGGGATTGCGCTGATTCAGGTCGGGCATGGTAGGCACGAACCAACCGTCTACCGTCTCCTTCAGGTCTACTTCCGAAGCGTAGGGGTCTTTCACGGGCGTCAGTTTATAGCTGGTCTGCAGATACTTTGACTTGCCGGCCTTTGAACCATCGTTCAAACCTGTCATGGGATTCCTTCCGAGCGCCTTCAGTCCTTCGGGTTCCGAGAGCCATTCGGGTGTGTTGAACCAGTCTTTCGAAGGCATGTCGGTTACCCAGGGATGCTCGAAACCGCAGTGGTTGAAAATCATATCCATCACGATTTTAAGTCCTTTGGCATGTGCCTCGTCGGCCAGCTGACGGTATTCCTGGTTGGTTCCGAAGCGCGGGTCAACACGATAGTAGTCGGTTGTGGCATAGCCGTGATAGGTGCTGTAGCCCGCTTCGTTGTCGGGACTGTTGTTCTCCAGCACGGGCGTGAACCAGAGAGCGGTGACGCCGAGTTCGTTGAAATAGTCCAGATGCTGGCGGATGCCTTCCAGGTCGCCTCCGTGGCGCAGCGACGGCTGCTTTCTGTCCACCACATATTTGTTCATCGTCTTGCCCAGTTGCTTGGCAGCCTTTGCCGCGGTGTATTTACCGCTGCTGGCAAAACGGTCGGGCATCAGCATGTAAAGCACGTCGGCATTGGTGAATCCCATACGCTTGTCGCCGCTCATCTCGCGCTGCTTCAACAGGTATTTCACCTTCTGCTTACCTATCTTCAAGGTCATCTCACCGGGCTGTGCCCCACTGAGATTCAGATAGACCAGCAGATAATTGGGACTATCGAGCCGTGCAATACTGTCTATCCGCACATTGGGATAATCCACACTCACTTCTGCGTCGCGCACATTCTGTCCATAGATCATCAGCTGAAGCGTGGGATTCTTCAATCCCACATACCAGTCAGTGGGGTCTATGCGTGAGATTTTGACGGCTGCATTCATAACAAGTGTTACTGATAACAAAACAATAACGGAAATACTCTTTTTCATATTCTCAATTGTGTAAGATTAATGCGGATTGTGGAGCCACCGTCACGCGGTCGGCTGTGAAGTGGCGGATACCTGTCTCGCAGATGCGCCCGTCGTCGCAGACGGTCTCGTAGCTGTCCATCGGCAGGTCGACGGTCTGCTGCTCGCGGCTGGCATTCAGTATCACGTAGATGTCTTTCCAGCGGTCGCCTCCGGCATGGTCTTTCAGACAGAACACCAACGGACCACCAGACTTGCCGAATACCAAGTGTTTTCTCACCAGGCTGGCACTGCCCAAACGGAAGGCCGGATGATTCTTGCGCAGCTGGATAAGGTTCTTATAGTATTGGAACACCTGCGGATAACGCTTCAGGTTGTCCCAGTCAAGATGGTTGATGCTGTCGGGCGACTCAAAGCTGTTGTGCACGCCTTTCTTGTCGCGCAGCATTTCCTCGCCGCTGAGCATGAAAGGAACACCCTGCGAAGTGAACACAGCAGTCTGTGCAAGCAGGTCGAGCCGGATGATTTCGTCGGTGGAGATGCCGGGGATGCTGGCCTTCAGACGGTCCACCAGACACATGTCGTCGTGACAACTCACGTAGCTGATCATCTGCGTGGGTTCTGTGGCCCATGCCTTTTTCGAGTAGTTCACCTTCTGCATGTCCACCTGCGGATGGTCTATGCAACCGGCAATGCCGAACTTAATGCTCTCCTCCTCGCCCTGCAGGCCTGCCAGGAAGGCGCCCTTGGTGTCGTCGGAGAACGGACCGCGCAGCCCGTCGCGTATTTCATCTGAGAAAGCGGCGATGCGCGGCATCAGCGCAGTGTTGGCCTTCACTCCCAGCTTTTCCTGGGGATAGGTGCATTGTCCGGCACTCCATCCCTCGCCATATATAAATATGGTGGGGTCAATCTCGTCGACGGCCTTTCGGATGGCGTTCATCGTTTCAATATCGTGGCAACCCATCAGGTCGAAGCGGAAGCCGTCGATATGATATTCGTTAATCCAGTATTTCACCGACTCTATCATGAAGCGGCGCATCATGGGCTGTTCGGAGGCCGTCTCGTTGCCGCAGCCTGAGCCGTTGCTATAAGTCCCGTCGGCATTCTTGCGGTAATAGTAGTCGGGATAGGTCTTCTGGAAATTGGAGTGATCGATGTCGTAGGTATGGTTATACACCACGTCGAGAATCACGCGAATGCCTGCCTGGTGAAGGGCCTGCACCATCTGCTTGAACTCGCGGATGCGGCAGAGCGGATTGTAGGGGTCGGTGCTGTAACCACCCTCGGGCACGTTATAGTTCACGGGATCGTAGCCCCAGTTGTACTTGTTGTCCTCGAGCCGCGTCTCGTCGACCGAACCATAGTCGTAGCTGGGCAGGATATGAATGGCGTTCACGCCCAGTTCCTTCAGATGGCTAATAGCCTTCGGCTCGGTCAGCGCCAGGAACTTTCCCTTGTTGACCAGTCCCGAAGAAGCATCAACCGAGAAGTCGCGGTGGTGCATCTCATATATAATAAGGTCGGCAGGCGACTTCACCACAGGGCGACGGTCGGTCTCCCACCCTGCCGGATTGGTCTCGCTCAAATCCACCACCTTGCCCGTCTCACCATTCACCGAGACAGCCTTGGCAAAGACGCCAACCGACAGCTGACCGTTCACGCTGAAACGATAGGCATGGTTTTTCAGGTCTTTTTCCACCACGGCACAGTAGATGCCGTCAGTGCCGGGCTTCATTTTCACCGTCACCCACTCGCCGCCGTTGCTGTTTTGTGCGTCCTTGCTGTACAACACACTTACCTTTGCCTTGGGGGGAGCAAACAACCGGAAGGTGGTCTTCTGCGGCGTATAGTCCACCTCGTTGAAATTCCACTGCTGAGCCTTCAGGCTGGTTGTTACCATTGCCAATAGTGCCAAAATAAGATATTTTTTCATAAGGTTATCACTGTTATGTTAGTCGTCCTACTTAGACGTTGCAAATATAGTAAAAAGTGTGCAATGCGCAATGCAAGAACCAGTCATTTTTTTGCACTAGTTTGTTCAAACGATTGCTCAACAAGTTTTTTCCTCCGAAAGGACAGGTTGAAACGCCACTTCATTGTTTGTCCGTAATTTTGATAAAATAACGATGAAAACCAATCGCATTGAAAACAAAAAATAGGGATTCAGGGAGCAAATAATAGGCTTTTGGGCACGAAATAATGATTATTTAATGGGCAAATAATAGGGAATTGAAGAGTGATTAGGGCCTAATTACAAAGCAAAACCCTATCTTTTGCAGATGAAAAGATAGGGTTTTGCGGGGCGGGAATGAGAAAGATAATAGGACAAAGGTCCTAATCGCGGTGGCTTCTTTGGCGTGTATGTGTTTTTAAAGAAGCCACAAAGGATTACAGGCAATGAGATTTCTCGTCGCCTGAGCGTTGGATTTCAAACCGTTCTTGTCGTGTTTTTTCATGGTGCTATTGTTCTTTATCAAGTATTTTCAGCTTTTTTTGTGACAAAGATAATGCACGAACGTCCAGTGAGTTTGGACGGAAGCCGGCTTTTTCAGGATTCTTCCTGCTTGTTTTTCCGGAATTTCGTTTTCAGCCGTCTTATTCCTTCTACGCCAAGAATGGTCAGACCTCCATACTGGCAAGTCTTGGCAAGTCCGAAGAGGATAAACCACAGAACGCCTTTTGCTTCCACACTGATGGGCAAAGCCATCTGCGCGAAGGAGAGAATATAAAACGGGATGCACATCAGCAAGACGATAACCCCGGTGCGGAACGAAAGGCCGCTGAGCCATTTCTTCACACTGGCCAAGGCCTGCTTAAGTCTCGCCTGTATCTCCATAAGCAATTATACGATGTCGAGTAACTGTCCCAAATGGTCAATCCTGACCAGACGCTCATGGTCGAACTCCTCGCTGTGCTCCAGCTGCCACTGCACATGGAAGGGGATGTGGACGGCAGAGGCTCCTATGCGCAGGGCGGGGGCGATGTCGCTCTTGAACGAGTTGCCCACCATCAGCAATTCGGCCGGCAGGATGCCCAGATGATTGCATAGTCCCCGGAACTCCTGTTCGCGCTTGTCGGACGTGATTTCCACATGCGAAAAATAGCCGTCGAGCCCCGAACGCTTCAGTTTGTTCTCCTGGTCCTGCAACTCGCCCTTGGTGAAAACAGCCAGCCGGTAGCGGCTTTCCGACAATTGGCGCAGGGTATGCTCCACCTCGGGAAGCGGCGTGGCAGGCAGCTGCAGCAGCTGTTTGCTATGGGCCAGCAGTTCGGCCAGTTCATCGGCAGGAATCTTTTCGCCGCCTACGCGCAGGGCGGTCTCTATCACCGAGATGGTGAACGCCTTACAGCCATACCCCAGGTCGGCCATGTTGCCGCTCTCGGTCTTGAAGAGTTCCGCCTTGGGGTCGTCGCAATAGGGCGCGATGAGCCGGTAGAGATGCTGCTCCACATGGTCGAAATGCGACTGGCAGTCCCATAGCGTATCGTCGGCATCGAATGCAATTACCCGTATGTGCTTGATGTCTATCATGTCAATCGTATTCTAAAGTATCCGCCAACACCCAACACCTATCACCCAACACCCAGCTCAATATGCTCGATGCGCAGTTTCATTGTTCCGGCAGGCACGCGCACCTCTACCACATCGCCCACCTTCTTGTTCAGCAAGGCCTGTGCAATGGGCGACTTGATGGAAATCTTACCTTCGCGAAGATTTGCCTCGTGGGGACTGGCAATGGTATAGGTCATCCGGTTGCCCGAGGCCATATTGGTCATCTCCACCTTGCAGAGCAGCTGCACGCTGTCGGCACTCAGTCGCTTGGTGTCCACCACCCGTGCATTGGCCAACACTTTCTGCATGAAGCTGATGCGGCCTAGCAGGCGCGACTGTTCGCGCTTGGCGGCATGATATTCGAAGTTTTCGCTGAGGTCGCCTTTGTCGCGCGCCTCAGCAATGGCCTCCCTCACCTGTGGCAGTTCCACGCTCTCCAGCTGGCGGAGCTCGGCTACGAGTTTGTCGTAGCCCTCTTGTGACATATATTCCATATTGTTTCGGTCTATCTTCTCAATTATGTTCTGCGGTGCAAAGGTAGTTTAAATCGGGCGGAATGCAAAACAAATCGAAATTAATTTTTCGCATTGAGTTCCGAGCCTCATTAAGAACTTTTGAATGCTTTGACACAATAACCCCAAAACCTGGAACGTTTTTGGAGACAAGTAATAAATAAAAAAAAACAGGTAAGTTCGTCAACGCCCTATGGTAGCAAGATATTCGCCTGCCGTCATCACAGGAAGTTTGGAATGAGTGAAGTCTTTGCCATTTCGGGTAATGATAACGTCAGCCTTGGCTTTAAGGGCTGTATAATACTGCATAGCATCTTCGAAATCATTGAAGCGAGAGGCAAGGGAATCGTCAATTATACGCTCGTTTGTTGTGGCGACATGCGATAGTTGCCGGAAATTGGAAAGCAGGTTGCGCACGCCCTCAGAACCATGCCTATGAAGGAGGAAAGAGGCCGTGGCATAAGTCATTGGCGAAACAATCAGCTGAACCTTCTTATTATAGGCCATGGTAAAAAGCTTCACCGCATCGTGACAAAAGGGCTCACGGCGGTCAAGCAGGTCAACGACAATATTAGTATCAAGAAACAACTTCTTCATTTGTATTTTTCCTCTAAATACTTATAGTAGGCTTTACGACCGTTGAGGTCATCATCAGCCACAGCTTCACCTGCACCGAGTAGGCTAAGCACCACATCCGGTACTGGTTCTTCGGTCTCTTGGCTCTTACCAATAAAACGCAGAAGAAAATCCTCAATAACAGCTGGCAGGCTTAATCCCTGTCGCTGAGCGTGGGCTTGTGCTTCTTGATAGAGGTTCCTGTTGATACTTACTTCCATTATCTTCTCCTTTGCTATATGATTACGGGTGCAAATTTAAACAAAAATACCGAATAATCCTACAATTATCCAGTTTTTTCTTACTATCTTTGCAGCTGGAAATGGAACACAGGGCGGCTTCATGCCGCCATAAGAACGAACAAAACCGTAAAACGCTATTATGAAGATATTTGCCATCGGCATGAACTACGCGCAACACAATAAAGAGATGGAAGGCGCGTTATATAAACCAGAGGAACCCGTGGTGTTCCTGAAAGCCGACTCGTCGCTGCTGAAGGACAAAAAACCGTTTTTCCTGCCCGAAGAGTTGGGACAAGTGGACTACGAGACGGAACTCGTGGTGCGCATCTGCCGGCTGGGAAAATCGATTCCCCAGCGGTTTGCCCATCGCTACTACGACGCGGTGACCTGCGGCATAGATTTCACGGCGCGCGACCTGCAACGGAAATGCAGGGAAAAGGGACTGCCCTGGACGCTCTGCAAGGGATTCGACGGTGCGGCCGTCATAGGCGAATGGGTGCCGGTGGAGAAGTTCCGCGACATCCAGGCCATTCATTTCCACCTCGACATCAACGGCACGACCGTGCAGGAAGGCTGCACCAGCGACATGCTCTACGGGGTGGACGAACTGATTGCCTATATATCACAATGGTTCACGCTGAAGACAGGCGACCTGATTTACACAGGAACGCCGATGGGCGTAGGTCCTGTGCATATCGACGACCATCTGGAAGGATGGCTCGAAGAGCGCAAGGTGCTGGAGTTCAACGTGAAGTGATTTAAAGGTAAAAGAGTAAAAAAGTAAAAAGGTAAGAAAGTAATATAGATGGAGAGAAAGAGACATCTGGTTGACTGGATGGTAAGAGGGTTTTTACTCTTTTACCTTTTTACCTTTTTACCTTTTAATCTAAGTGCGCAGCAACGATTCTTTAACCTGACGGCCGATGAAGTCAGGATAGATTCGGTGTTGCCGGTATTCACCTGTTCGCTGCCCCTTCACGACAACTTTGCCGACTCCACCTATACCGTCGATATTGTCTATCCGGAATTCATAGATATGAGCGCAACCGACATCAGCAAATGCCGACAGCTCTGCAAGCAACCGCTCACCGAACTTCCAAGGGTTTTCTCGAACGTAGTGGTGGAACGCAAGAAAGGCGCACTGGAAGTGATTTTCGTGCCGCTGGTCTTCCGCGACGGGAAATACCAGAAACTGGTGAGCTTCATGCTCGACGTGAAGGCTGCCAGCAAAGGACAAAACATAAAAAACAGAAGGATGCCCACCAGGGCTGGAACCGATGCAACGGCAGCCGAGCGCTATGCCAGCCACTCGGTTCTGGCAACAGGACGATGGGCAAAAATCAGCGTACCCTCGACGGGAATCTACCAGCTGACCGACGAACTGATACGCAAAGCCGGGTTCTCCGACCTGAGCAAGGTACACGTCTATGGATACGGCGGACAGCTGCAGGAAGAAAAGCTGGATGGCGAAGAACTTGCGGCTCTCGACGACCTGAAGGAAGTGCCGCTCTGTTTTGTGGGCGGCAAAAGACTGTTCTATGCCAAAGGTCCAGTCAGCTATAGCAACAACCAGACTACGGAACGCACGCGGAACCCCTACAGCGACTACGGCTGCTACTTCATCACGCAGAACGACACCGAACCGGCTACCATAGACAGCGAAGCCTTTGCCGCATCTGTCTACCCGTCGGCCGACGACTATCACTCGCTCCACGAGATTGACAACTACTCCTGGTTCGAGGGAGGACGCAACCTGTTTGAAGACAATCCCATCAACAGCGGTTCTTCGAAAGAATATACCCTGAAGGCCCCCAATAGCGGACGGCGCAAGATTGCCGTGTACATCTCGGCAGGCGCTAACTCGAAGGCACAGATTCTCATCAACGGAACAGAAGTGGGCACCCTCTCGGTGTCGCTGAGTTCGTCCTATGAGCACGGCGGTTCCGACAGCGGCGAGTACGAGGTAGAAGGCGAACAGACCGACGACGTGATAACGGTGAAAACCATCAGCGGTGGTCCCGTCAGGCTTGACTATATCCTGACCACCAGCGAAACGCCCAGGACAATGCCTTCGCTGACCGACAACAGTTTCCCCACTCCCGACTATGTGTATAACATCACCAACCAAGACCATCATGCCGACAACGCGGCAGACCTGATAATGATTATCCCCACGTCGCAGAAACTGCGGGCACAGGCCGAACGACTGAAGGCTTTCCACGAAGAAAACGACCGGATGAGCGTCAACATAGTGCCTGCCGATGAACTGTTCAACGAGTTCTCGAGCGGCACGCCCGATGCGAATGCCTATCGCCGCTACCTGAAAATGCTCTACGACCGTGCCGGCACCGACGAGTCGAAGATGCCACGCTACTTGCTGCTCTTCGGCGACTGCGTGTGGGACAACCGGTTAAATACATCAGGAATGAAAAACATTTCTGCCGACGATTTGCTACTCTGCTATGAGAGCGAGAACTCGTTCAGCTCGACCAGCTGCTACGTGAACGACGGTTATTTCTGCAGTCTCGACGACGGCGAAGGAAACCGACCGACAAGCTCCGACAAGCACGACATTGCCGTGGGACGCTTCCCCGTGCGCACCGCTGCCGAGGCCAAGGTGATGGTTGACAAGACCATCAGCTACGCCAAGAATGCCAACGCCGGTTCGTGGCAGAACGTGGTGATGTTCATGGGCGACGACGGCAACGACAACCTGCACATGAAGGATGCCAACGAAGCCGCTCTGATGGTTGACTCGCTTAATCCGGGACTCGTGCTGAAAAGGGTGATGTGGGATGCCTACACCGAGGTGGCCACCTCGACGGGCAACACCTATCCCGACGTGACTGCACTCATCAAACAGCAGCAGGCCAACGGTGCACTCGTGATGGACTACTGCGGACACGGTTCGCAGACACAGATTTCACATGAGGGCGTGCTCCACCTGTCGGATTTCAAAGAGTTCAGCAACACCAACCTTCCGCTGTGGATAACGGCCTCGTGCGACATTGCACCCTTCGACTCGCAGACCGAGAACATCGGCGAGCAGGCCGTGCTCAACGAGAACGGCGGCGCGGTGGCCTTCTTCGGCACCACCCGAACCGTATACACCGACCGCAACAAACGCATCAACAAGGCTTTCCTGCGTGCGCTCTTCACAAGAATAAATGGTAAATTCGTTCCGCTCGGCGAGGCTCAGCGCATCGCCAAGAACTCGCTCATCGAGGGCGGCAGCGACGGATACGACCGTACGGAAAACAAACTGCAGTATTCGCTCCTGGGCGACCCTGCACTGGTGCTCAACATCCCCACGATGAACGTGGTAATCGACAGTATCAACGGCAAGAAAGTCGACAAGTCCAACCCCGTGCAGCTGAAAGCACTTTCGGTGGCCACGGTAGCCGGTCATGTGGAATCGGGCGGCACAACCGCCGACTCGTTCAACGGAACGATGACGGCCACGGTGCGCGACGCCGAGGAACTCGTCACCTGCAAGAACAATGCCAGTGCCGAAGCCGATAATCCATACTCTTTTTATGACCGCACGAAGACCATCTTCCAAGGAAGCGACAGCATACGTAACGGAAGATTCCGATTCAGTTTTGCCGTCACGAAGGACATCAACTATGCCGACAAGAACGGAATGATAAACATCTACGCCGTGAACAAAGACAAGACACAGGCGGCCAACGGATACAGCAAAGACTTCATCGTGGGCGGAACGGAAACCGTGGACAACGACTCCATCGGTCCGAGCATCTTCTGCTATCTGAACAGCCCGTCGTTCATGAACGGCGGCAACGTGAACAGCACGCCCTACTTCGTGGCACAGATCAGCGACGAAGACGGCATCAACACCACGGGAACGGGCATCGGCCACGACCTGGAACTGATTATCGACGGTGAGATGTCGAAGACGTTTGTGCTGAACGACTACTTCGTCTACGACTTCGGAACCTTCACCAGCGGCGAGACCCACTATAGCATACCGGCGCTGAAAGCCGGACCACACACGCTGAAGTTCCGCGCATGGGACGTGAAGAACAACTCCACCACGGCCATACTGAATTTCAATGTGGTGGAAGGACTGCAGCCAGAATTCTTCAATGTAAGCCTGACGAAGAACCCCGCCAAGGAAAGCACCACCTTCATCATCACCCACGACCGTGCCGGTTCGGTGCTCGACGTGGAGCTTGACATCTTCGACATGAGCGGCCGACAGCTCTGGAACTACTCGGAAAGCGGCACATCGACAGGCAACACCTACACCCTGAACTGGAACCTGACCATCGACGGCGGACGGAAACTGCAGACGGGTGTCTACCTCTATCGGGTGCGCATCAGCAGCGACGGCAGCAGCCAGGCCTCGAAAGCCAAGAAACTGATTGTGGTGGGCAATTGAAAAGTTAACAAATCGTCATATCGGAAGGTCATTGGCAATAAAATGGCCAGATTTCAGTTATATTATAGCAATAATTAAGAAACAGCAAATGAAAGATAGTCTGAAAATAGCATTCACAATGCTGCTCACCCTGCTCGCTCTGGGCGCACATGCCCAAGATAAGCGGAGTATGTTCAACCCGATACATACGGCCCTGGTATCGCAGACCATTGCACCGGATGCTCGTGCCGGCGGTATGGGCGATGTGGGTGGTGCCACCGATCCTGACGTGAACTCACAATACTGGAATCCTGCAAAATATCCGTTCTGCATCAGTCGTGCCGGTGTGGCAGTGAACTACACACCGTGGCTGCGCCAGCTGGTCAACGACATGTATCTGGCCAACCTTGCAGGTTATTACCGCATCGGCGACTACAGTGCCATATCAGCCTCTATCGACTATTTCTCGCTGGGTGAGGTTTACACCAGCGAAGACGAAGGAGCCATGACCATCAAACCCTACGAAATGTCGTTCGACGCTGCCTATTCATTGATGCTCAGCGAGAAGTTCTCACTGTCGGCCGGCGTTCGTTTCCTGCTCTCTGACATGTCATACAGCACCACCGAAGAGCGTTCGGCTGCCTCGGCTTTCGCCGCCGACCTGTCGATGTACTACAACGACTATTTCAACCTTGGAAGCCGCGAATGCCAGCTGGGCTTAGGTCTCTATCTGCGCAACATGGGTTCGAAAATCACTTTCGGCGGAAGCAACTACAGCGAGTTCATCCCCACCAACCTGCGTCTGGGAGCATCGGTGATGTTTCCTATAGATGAATATAATAAGGTGACGATAGCTGCCGATGCCAACAAGCTGCTGGTTCCCACCTACCCCGTTGACTCCCTGGGCGAGTATAACGAGGCCTACGCCATAGAGCATTACTACAACGTGGGTAGCATCTCGGGTATGTTCAAGAGTTTCAACGACGCCCCCAACGGCTTCAAGGAGGAACTGGAGGAAATTCAGTGGAGCGTGGGTGCCGAGTACACCTATAACGACCGTTTCACCCTGCGTGCCGGTTATCACCACGAGAGTGAAAACAAGGGTAACCGAAAGTACTTCACCGTGGGTGCCGGTTTCCGTATGAACGTGTTCTCGCTCGATGCCGGTTATGTGATAGCGACGGCCAAGAGTAACCCGCTCGACCAGACACTACGCTTCACCATGACGTTCGACATGGACGGAATCAAGGATTTGTTTAAATAACCCACCCTAAATCCCTCCCGAAGGGAGGGACTTTTAACCCACCCTGTATCCCTCCCGAAGGGAGGGACTTTTAACCCACCCTGTATCCCTCCCGAAGGGAGGGACTTTATTTATAATTTAATAATATTGGATAATGCAATACGGATACGAGACTACTGATGGGGCTACTTATCAGTTGCTGCTGGAAAAGGCGAAAGAAATGCGGAACAATCCAACCGAAGCCGAGAGTGTTCTTTGGCAGCACCTCATTGGCGGACAGATGGGAGAGCATTTTCGCAGACAGCATCCTATTGCTGGATATATTCCGGATTTCGTCTGTCTGAAAAAAAGGTTAATCATAGAAATAGACGGTGGCTATCATTTAGTGGGAGAACAGCCCGAAAAAGACAAAGAACGAACTGCCTGGCTGGAATCCGAAGGCTTCGAGGTCATCCGTTTCACCAACGAAGAGGTCCTCTTCGATATAGAAGCTGTATTAGAGACCATCGCAGATTATATTGAAACACACCCTTCCATATCTAACAATTCCCCCTCAGAAAATACTAAAAGTCCCTCCCTTCGGGAGGGATACAGGGTGGGTTCTCAAAGTCCCTCCCTTCGGGAGGGATTGAGGGTGGGTCGCATTGGTTTCGGTTACGACGTGCATCGTCTGGTTCCCGGGCGCGACTTGTGGCTGGGCGGCATTAAGATTGAGCATACGGTGGGGTTGCTGGGGCATTCCGATGCCGACGTGCTGATTCATGCCATCTGCGATGCCCTTTTAGGAGCCGCCAACATGCGCGACATAGGCTATCATTGGCCCGACACTTCGGAGGCCACGCTCAATATGGACAGCAAGATTATACTGAAACGCACCATGGAACTGATTGCCACCAAGGGTTACCGCTTTGGAAACCTCGACGCTACGGTGTGTGCAGAGCGCCCAAAAATCAACCCTCACGTTCCTGCCATCAAGAAATGCCTGGCCGAAATCATTGGAACCGACGAGGACAACATCTCCATCAAAGCCACCACTACAGAGAAGCTGGGATTCACCGGAAGGGAAGAAGGAATGAGTGCCTTCGCCACTGTTCTGATTGAGAAAGTGTAGACACGAAAGTTTTGCCATTTCTTCAAAATGCCTATTTATGCTCTTTTTTTATGTCAAAAAACACCTGTGTTCGCACACAATCGGTTGATTTAAGTCAAGAAAGCGCATATTTTCTGCAAAAAAGGGGTTAAAAGTATTGCTTGATATTGAAAATCGTTGTACCTTTGCATCGTCAAAAGGTTAATAGATTGTTTAGGTTAGTAGTAATAGATTTAGGTTTTTAGTTATTAGATTTAAGGTAAGTTTTCATGATTGTTGAAACGGATGACAATGGAAGTCGTGAGACTACCATTTGATTCAGAAAAAGGATTTTTAGTTAAACATAGTTGATACGCTGCAGCTCGCTGAGAGTTGTAGCGTGTTTTTTATGGTAACTTACTCCCCGCCCCTCAAGGGGAGGGGTTAGGGGTGGGGTCTGATATTTCTTTTCAGCTGCAGACATCTGCCAAGAATACTGAATACTGACCCCACCCCTGCCCCTCCCCTACGATGGGAGGGGAGTTTCAGGGCATCAGAAAAACACGCCAAAGGATACCGACTGGAATTTCGGACCATACGCTGTGTCAAGCACATTGCAGGGACTATATTTGGCATAGAAACCGAAATGCTTCATCTGCAGCCTCAGCATAAGGTCCACCGTGACGGAATTCCGGTGCAGTCCCTTCGTGAAATCCTTCTGATCTTCCCCATTGATACTATAACGGGTCTTGATGCTGCTATAGACGTTGAAGTTCAGCACCGGCCCCACTTCAAAGCCTCTGAACAGCCCTTTCTTGTATGGGTAATA
>JAFWQT010000003.1 GCA_017508965.1 Prevotella sp.
AAAGGCCGGATTTAATTTCAATACCGTAGTCAGGTAAATCATCAAGTAGCAAGCTACTGTCTGGAAAATGAGGTTTTGCGCAAGGTCACCGGAACCGAAACCGATGCGTTGCAACCAGGTAAGTTTGTAGAAGCCATTGGCCTCGTTAGTTGAATTGTTTGTTTCCATAAATACTTAATATGTTAATTAAAAATCATTTCTTAAAACTTCTCTGGCTCATCTGCCGGCGATGAGTCAGTTCGGCCTGCATCTTTTCGTTGTAGTATGTCGTAATGGGATAGAAACATAAAGTGACAACACCCATGACAAACAGCATGGCAGGAACCAGGCTCGACACCAGGCGGATGCCCCAGACGGCTGTCTCCGACTGAAGGCTGCCAATGCCGGGTACAAAGCCAAACACCGACAGTATCAGACCTGCTATGGCGCCACCAATGCCCATTCCCGACTTCAGAGCGAAAATGATGCCCGAGAAACAGAAACCCGTAGCCCGCCGATGGTTCAGATACTCCACATGGTCAGCCACATCGGCTACCATGGCCCAAAGCAGCGGTATCGTTGGGGCGTAGCACAGACTCTTGAGCAAACAAAGCAGATAGACAAGCCCCACCTCGCTGGGCGAAGGCAGATAAAACATGGCCGTGAAGAACGCACACAAGGAAAGTCCCACAATAAAGGTGGTCTTCTTGCCGAAGCGGTTGGCCAAATATTCCGAAAGGAACAGCACACCCATGAACTGAACCACGGCATTGAGCGTATTGAACACGCTAAAGCCAACGGTATAGGCACTTGTAGCAGACAGATTAAAGCCAAAGACCTGCAGGAAATTGCCCAATGCTTCCTGGTCGAGATAACACTGGAAATAGAAATTGGTTGACGAGCCCCACATGGCCAAGCCAATAAACAGCAGGAGCGTCAGCGTGAAAATCACCCGCCAAGGCACGTTGGTGAACGTTTCCCTGACGTCGTCGCGCACGCTCATCGTCTGCTGGGGAGGCGGCTGGATTCGCTCATGCGTACTCAAAAAAGAGATAAAGAGGAAAATGAGCGCCAGGATGGCAAACAAACTGATGGTGCATACCCATCCGTGGGCGGCATCGCCATTGCTGAAGCGGTCGACAAGCGGCAGCGTGAACCCCTGAACAACAAACTGGGCCACACTGGTGCATATGAACCGCACCTTATTAATACTGGTGCGCTCCTGGATGTCGTTGGTCATCACGCCGCCAAGCGAGGCAAAGGGCGTATTGTTGAAGCCGTACATCGTGAGCAGCAGCAGGTAGGACACCGTTGCATAGACGGCCACCAGCGTCTTATCGTGAATGCCAGGATTCCAGAACGCCAGCACGTAGAACACGCAGAAGGGAATGGCCGTCCATATCAGCCACGGACGGTACTTACCCCACCGGGTGTTGGTGCGGTCGGTGATGATGCCGATGAACGGGTCGACAAAGGCACTGGCAATGGGCGCTATAAGCAATACGGTACCAGCGACTGCTCCATCAAGACCGAAGATATCAGTATAGAACTTCAGCTGATAGATCATCATCATCTGGAAAACGAGATTGGCGGCTACATCCCCAAGGGAATAGCCCACCTTCTCGCCCATCGTAATGCGTTGACCCATATACGTTTTGCGGTTAAGGAAGCAGTTTCTTTATTTGTTCGGCAGCATACTTGCCCATCTTCTCGTAACCAGCGGGATTCAGATGGAGCCAGTCGTCGCTGTATGCTTCAATGAGTTGTGACGGATGCTGCGGGTCACGCACCAGCGCATCGAAATCAATGAAGCCATCGGCCTTTTTATTGTCTCTTATCCAGTCGTTGACCACCAGACGGGCAGCCTCGTGGAAGCGGGAGTCGTAAAAACTCTTTCCGAACGGGGTGATGGTACCCATCAGCACCTTGATGCCCTTTGCGTGGGCTTTATCAATCATCTCTCCATAGACCTTGATCAGTTCTTGTGCCACCTGTTCGGCATTGCCGATAGAACCGCCGATATCGTTGACGCCCTCGAAGATAATCAGTGCTTTCACACCGCGCTGTCCTAGGATGTCACGGTCGAATCGTATGACGGCAGGGTCGGAAAGTCCGTTGCGGAGCACGCAGTTGCCGCCGATGCCCAGGTTCAGCACGCCCATCTTGCCGTCTAATCCCTCTGCCAGAAAGTCAGTCCAGCGGTTCTGGGCATTGGTGGTTGTTCCGCGGCCGTCGGTGATACTGTTGCCCAGACAGGCCACGACGGGAGCATCTACCTTCACGTCGAGCGCGGCAATGTTGTACCAGTGGTCCACATCCTCGGTTCCCACGAAGCGCGTCTTGGGCTTCGCAGTGCCATTATATATATAAGAGGTGGTGCGCGAGCCTCGGTGCGAAGTGCCGCATTCGGGGACGGAATCGCCGTAGCAAACAGTGATGGCAAGGCGCTGCAGAGGCTTGAGCGGATAGCTGAAGACATCACTGTAAATCGAATCACCAGCCTTTATCACACATTTCTGCTTGCCGTTGAACTTCAGATAGCGGGCCGAGCGGACATCGATCTCACTACCCTCTTTCGCATCGGCCACGAAGACCGACTTTATCTCTACGGGAACGGAACTGTACACATTGCTCAATTGCAAACGCAGTTCACTGCCGCCGAGTGACACATGAACTACCTGACGGATGCTTCGGTTGGCCAACGAGAATGCCGGCATGTCCTTCAATGTGGTCGGTTCAACTGCAGTTGCCCACGTTCCCACCCAGCCGTCGTCGGCAAGAATGGGCTGTGAAAAACTGATAAATAGCAAAAACAGAATAAAACTATTAATACGCTTCATGATGTTGAATAGTTAACTGTTTGCAAAATTAATCCATCTCATCGACAACGCCAATTAAATTTGTAACGCATACGTTTTATTATGTTTCATTTAGAAATTTTTCATCATTAGAATTAGTAAGTTTTTTACCAAAAAATTAACTTTGCAGGGAAAACTCATGAATATAAACCTATGCGACTGACTAATTTCATTCACATCTCCATCCTACTTCTGGCGGCAACCACATGCCGCGCAGCTGCCGGATTCGTCGATTTCAACAATGGTGACTTCCAGCTTAACAAAGGCAACCAGACGGTTATCGGAATTGCCGACAACGAACAACGTGGAGTGCTCCGCGCAGCAAAAAATCTCTGTACTGACATCAAGGCCGTCTGCGGGGCCGAAGTGATTCTCGGAAACGAATCCTCGGCCACCATCGTGGCAGGAACCCTTGGAAGCAGCAAGATTATCGATGAAATGGCAAAAAAACGACTCTTCGATGCAAAATCGCTGAAGGGTAAAAACGAAATGTACGTCATTACGGCCACCGACAAGCAGCTCATCATTGCTGGCAGCGACCGGCGAGGAACCATCTACGGCATCTATGAACTGTCGCGCCAGCTGGGTGTTTCGCCCTGGTACTACTGGGCCGACGTGCCCATCGAGCACCACCAGTCGGTATTTATAAAGAAAGGAACCTACACCGATGGCGAGCCGGCTGTGCGCTACCGCGGTATCTTCCTCAACGACGAAGCACCCTGTCTGACATCGTGGGTGAAAAACACATTCGGCACCAACTATGGCGACCACCGGTTCTACGAAAAGGTATTTGAACTCATCCTTCGACTGAAGGGCAACTTCATGTGGCCGGCCATGTGGAGCTGGGCATTCTATGCCGACGACCCCGAGAACTCGAAGACAGCCGACGAAATGGGTGTCATCATGGGAACATCCCACCACGAGCCCATGGCACGCAACCATCAGGAATATGCCAGGAAACGACAGGAATGGGGTCCCTGGAACTATAACACCAACCAGCAGAACCTCGACCGTTTCTTCCGTGAAGGCATCGAGCGAATGAAAGGAACCGACGACGTGGTAACCATCGCCATGCGAGGCGACGGCGACGAGGCCATGAGCCAAGATGCCGACACCAAACTGCTGGAGCGCATCGTGGCCAACCAGCGGAAAATCATTGCCGACGTCACCAAGCGGCCCGCCGCTGAGACACCTCAGGTGTGGGCTCTTTACAAAGAAGTGCTCGACTACTACGACAAGGGGATGAAGGTGCCCGACGATGTGCTCATACTGCTCTGCGATGACAACTGGGGCAATGTGCGCCGAGTGCCCAATGCGCAGGAACGCAAACATAAAGGCGGCTGGGGACTGTATTACCATGTTGACTATGTGGGAGCACCCCGCAACTCGAAATGGCTGAACGTGACACCGTCGCAGAACATGTGGGAACAGCTCTCGCTGGCCTATAACAACGGCATCGACCGCATGTGGATTCTCAACGTGGGCGACCTGAAACCCATGGAATACCCGATACAGCTGTTCATGGATATGGCCTGGAATCCATACGCCTACGGCGCTGACCTGGCCGATACCCACACGCTGGCTTTCTGCGAGGAATGCTTCGGAAAGGAACAGGCTGCAGAAGCCGCACGACTGCTGAACCTGACGTGCAAGCTGAACGGACGAAGCACGGCCGAGATGCTGGATGCCAGAACCTACGCCCTCGACGAATGGCCACGCGTGATAGGCGAATACAAAGACCTTGAAATTGCAGCACTTAATCAATTTTCGGCCATTTCATCGGAATACAAGGACGCTTACCGTCAGTTGATTCTCTTCCCCATACAGGCCATGGGCAACATCTACCAGATGTACTATGCACAGGCCATGAACCAGCAGCTGTTCAAGGAACAGAACCCCGAATGCAACCACTGGGCCGACGAAGTAGTCAGTTGTTTCAAACGCGACTCCGTGCTCTGCAACTATTATAATAAGGTGATGGCTGGCGGCAAATGGGACGGCATGATGACACAAAAGCATATCGGCTACCGTTCGTGGAACGACGATTTCGCCCCGAAAGACGTGATGCCGAGAGTCAGCCGCATTCCCGAGCAGGAAGACAGGAATGTGTTCACCGAGAAAAACGGCTATGTGGCCATCGAAGCTCCCCACTATTACAGCAGAACCGACGGCGGCAACCTTGTATGGCAGACACTTCCCTACGTGGGACGCACGCTGGGAGCCATCACGGCCAACTATCCGCAGCCTGTCAGGGATTCGTCAGCCAACAAACAGAAGAGTCAGAAAAACCAGTCAGCCGGTTATCCCGAAGTGTCCTACCGATGGGAACAGACCAGCGATGCCTCGCAGATGACGGTGACCATCGTTGTGAAATCAACACTCGACTACCTTAACCAGGGAGGACTGCGCTATGCCGTGAGCATCGACGGCGGAGAGGAACAGACGGTGAACTTCAACGCCAACCTGAACGAAAAGCCAGAAAACATTTATTCCATCTACTATCCTACCGTGGCCCGCCGCGTGGTTGACCACCAGCTGAACTTCCCTGCAGGAAAGGGAATGCACACGCTGGTGTTCCGGCCTTTAGACCCGGCCATCGTGTTGGAAAAAATAGTCGTAGACCTGGGCGGATATCATAAGCAGTTCCTTTTCGGAGAGGAATCTCCCCGAAAATATGAACAAAAATGAATGAAACATTTTGAAATCTCCGCAATATTCTGTAATTTTGCGGTTGAAAAGTTTCTGACTTATGAAAAAACTACGAATCTACGCCCTCACCATACTGGTCTGTTTCACTATCAGCTTGATACATGCTGACATCGGGCACCTGTACACAGGCAACCAGATGTCGAGTTCGCTGATAGAATGCGTGACACAAGACAAATATGGATTCATCTGGGTTGGAACGGAATACGGACTGAACAAGTTCGACGGCTACCGTTTCACCTCCTATCTTTCCGACCCCAACGACAGCACGTCGCTCGTGGGCAACGAGGTGGTACGCCTGTTGAGCGACAGTCAGGGGCGCCTGTGGGTGGGCACCCACACGGGAATTGCCCGCTTCGACTACGAACACAACAAGTTCCAGCGATACACGTTCCCCATTGCAGAAATACCGCGTGTCAACGCGCTGACGGAATGCGCCAACGGCGACATCTTTATCGGAACGGCCGGTTTCGGACTTTTCAGCATTCGCAAGGGCAATGATTTCATCACGGAGGAGAAACTGTTCAGGAAACACGCTATCGATGATTTCTTCAGCCGGGTATTCGAAGACGACCAGCACAACATCTGGCGCAGCTCGCACCTGAACATTATCACGCGCTTTACCGTAAAAAACCGTGAACCCAAGGCGTACAAGGACTTTACCTCGCCCTATGGTTCCCCGAAAGACTATCTCAAGACCGACGACGGCGGATTCCTGGTGGTATGCAGCTCGGGCATCCTTCGCTACGATTACGCTACCGGCAGTCTGACCGATGCCGGCTTCGACCTTTCGGCAATGGACTCCCAGGTTTCCATCAAGTGCGCCCTGCGCAACAGTCAGGGCGACATCTTCATCACCACGTCGGGCAATGGTCTGATGGTGATTCCCCACAACAGCAAAGTGCTGAAACCGGTAGAGTCGTACAGCGGCCGTTTCAACCTCACATCTGCAAATATCGTCGATCTCATCGAGGATAAAGACCACAGCCTGTGGCTGGGATGCTATCAGAAAGGACTCTTCCAGCTCAATCAGGGCGAAGATGCCTTCAGCAGCTGGAACTTCTCCGAACAGAACTATTCCATCGGCAGCAGCGTTTCTTCGGTTGAGACCGACGACGCAACGGGCGACCTGCTTTGCACCGTACAGAACAATGGTGTCTACCGGTTTAACCGCCAGGGAAAGATCACGGCTCACCTGCCTGCTCCGGTTGGCGTCACCTATATTTATCACGACCGTCAGGGACAATGGTGGCTGAGCACATCAAGCGCACTCTATTCCTACAACCCCGTCACAGGAGCCTATCAGCACAAGCTGTCGCTCGACGGATGGGGCATCAACTGCATCACCGACGACGGCAAGGGACGGCTCTATATCAGCAACTTCGGAAAAGGAATGGCCATCTACGACACGGCTACGGGCGAGACCACCAAAGTGATGATGAGGACAAAAGAGGGCACCGGCAACTCGCTCAGCAACGACTGGATCAAGACTTTCCTTATCGACCGCTATGGCATGCTCTGGATAGGAACCTCCAACGGCGTCTCGTGCATGGACATCAAGACCGGGCAGTTCCGTCAGTTCGGCAAGAATGTGCTGCTGAAAGGACACCAGTGTACGGCTTTCGGCGAACAGCGCCAAGGCGACATCATCATCGGCACCAACAACGGACTGTTCATCTACAACCGCATCAAAAACCAGCTGACGGAATTCCCCGACTCCAAAGAGATGAACAACAAACTGATTAACGGCATTCTCATCGACCGCGACAACGACATCTGGTTCAGTACGTCGATGGGCATCTGGATGTATTCGCAGAAAACCCGGCAGTTCATTTCACATATCAACGGCAACGGCCTGACCACCAAGGAATATGTTCTGAACGCCTTCTCGCAGTCGGCCGACGGAATGATTGCCTTTGGCACCAACGACGGACTCACCACCTTCCATCCCGAAATAGTGAAGAAAAGCAGCACAGAAATGGGCGAAGTCTACCTGACCAACTTCATCGTAGGCAACCGTCTGCTGAACTGTCTCGACGACCATTTCGAGGTTCCTTACGATGAAAGCACCTTCACCATGGAGTTCTCGCTGCTCACCTATAAGAACACCGAAAACATCAACTACCAATACCGCATTAACGGCTCCGACGAATGGATCTCCACCAACGAGGGACAGAACGCCATCTCGTTCAACAAGATGAAGCCCGGAAAATACGTCATCGACGTGAAGGCCGTGAACAACGGAAAGGTTTCTGAGAACACCAAGACCATCACAGTCGTCGTGCAGAACCCGTGGTACGCCTCCACCTGGGCCTATCTGCTCTATCTGCTCCTGTTTGCCGGACTGGCTGTCCTTGGCATCTACTGGTTCGAACGCCGCCGCAAGGCCGACCTCGAAGAGTCAAAGATGCAGTTCCTCATCAACGCCACCCACGACATCCGCTCTCCGCTGACGCTCATCATGGGTCCGCTGAAGAAACTGAAGCAGCGCATCGACGACGAAGAGAGCCTGGAAGACATCGAGACCATCGACCGCAATGCCCAGCGATTGATGCTGCTGGTGAACCAGATTCTCGACGAGCGCAAGATTGACAAGAACCAGATGAAACTGCACTGCCGCGAGACCGACATCGTGCCCTTCGTGCGCGGCATCTTCAAACTCTACGACTACAACGCCCAGCAGCGCGGCATCCACTACACCTTCAGCGTAGGCGAACAGCCGGCCGAAACGGGCATCCTGCCCAGGATTCCGCTCTGGATAGACCGCGTTAACTTCGACAAGGTCATCAGCAACCTGCTTTCCAACGCCTTCAAATACACGTTCGACGGCGGCGAGATCAACGTAGAGATTACCGAAGAAGAAAAGAACGTTATAATAAAGGTACGCGACAATGGCATCGGCCTGAACGAAGACAAGCCCGAACGGCTCTTCGACCGTTTCTATCAGGGCAGCAACAGCCGTGACCTGCATCTCGACGGAACGGGCATCGGGCTGAATCTCAGCAAGGCCATCGTCAACATGCACGGAGGAGAAATCACCGCCCAGAACCGTGAAGACGGCATGCGCGGCACGGTGCTTACCATCGTCATGAAGAAAGGCAACAGCCACTTGAAGGCCGAGGAAATCGAGACGGAAGAAGAGAAGGTGCCCTTCAGCCAAGGAGCGAAGAAGCAGCCTTCGAAGAACTTCAAGATTCTCATTGTCGACGACGATGCCGAGATTGCCAGCTACATCCGCAACGAACTGGGCTACTGGTACCGGTTCGATGCAGCTCCCAACGGCAAGGAGGCACTGAAGGCACTGCTCACCGGCACGTATAACCTGGTGATTTCCGACGTGATGATGCCCGAGATGGACGGTATCTCGCTGCTCAAGAGCATCAAGGGAAATCCCAACATCAGCGACATTCCCGTCATCATGCTCACGTCGAAGACCGAAGTCAGCGACCGTCTGGAAGGTCTGAAGCGCGGCGCCGACGCCTATCTGTCGAAACCGTTCAACATGGACGAGCTCCATATCCTCATCGACAACCTCATCGACAACGTGCGCCGCCTGCGCGGAAAATTCTCCGGAGCCCAGAAACAGGTGGAGAAACTGGACAAGGTAGAGGTAAAGAGTAACAACGACGCACTGATGGACCGCATCATGAAGTGCATCAACGAGAACATCACCGACCCCGATTTCAACGTAGAGAAACTCACCGAGCAGGTGGGTATCAGCCGCGCCCAGCTGCACCGCAAGATGAAAGAGATAACGGGCATCTCGGCAGGCGACTTCATCCGCAACCTGCGCCTTGAGCAGGCAGCACGGCTCATCAAGGAGCGCAAGATTAATGTCACGCAGGTGGCCTATGCCGTGGGATTCAACAACCAGACGCATTTCTCGACCGTGTTCAAGAAGCACTACGGAATGACGCCCACGGAATACGCTGAGCATCAGGACATTTAGCAATAAGCAACATGAAGACAGTAAAGTTATTCTGGCTGTTTGCCGTAATGATATTATTCTCCGCCAATGTCAGCGCAAAGCATTCCGGCGGCGACGTGAACCGTCTGTTTATTCTCGGCGGCGAACTTTCAAACTCTGCTGCCACCTCCGTGGCCGATATCGACGAGGTGATGCCCCGCATGGCAGCACTGGGCCTCAACACCGTGCTTGTGCCGGCCTACTGGGACCTGATAGAACCCGTGGAAGGAAAATACGACTGGACGCTCGTTGACCGCGTCATCGACAAGGCCCGCGAGAACCGTCTGCAGGTGGTCTTCCTCTGGTTTGGCGTGTGGAAGAACTCCATGTCGTGCTATGCGCCGCTATGGTTTAAGCAGGACACCCGGAAATATCCGCGGGCGATGACACAAAACGGGAAACCGCTCGAGATAGCCTCGGCTTTCTCTGAAGAGGTGTTCCAGGCCGACTGCCGTGTGTTCACCCGCTTGATGGAACACCTGGCTGCCAAGGACAAGGGCATCGGCACCGTTTCGATGATACAGATTGAAAACGAAATCGGTATGCTCGAAGACGCTCGCGACCACTCGCCGCTGGCCGAAAAGGAATACCAGAAAAGCGGTCGGGGGCGCTATCCAGCCACCATCGAGGGCGACGAACAATGGATGGCCGAGCACTATGCCCGCTACGTGGAGCGCCTGGCACAGGTGGCCCGACGCATCTACGATGTTCCGCTCTATGTGAATGCCGCCATGAACAGCCGCGGACGCAAGCCCGGCGAATACCCTTCTGCCGGTCCGCTGGCCCATCTGGCACCCATCTGGAAGAAATACGCGCCTACGGTTGACATCCTTGCGCCCGACATCTACGACACCGGGTTCAAGGGCTGGGCCAGTCAGTATGCACTGCCCGACAATCCTCTCTTCATCCCCGAGAGCCGCTGCTGCGAGAACAGCGGCGTGCGCGCCCTCTATGCCTTCGGACAGTTCGATGCCCTGGGGTTCTCTCCGTTTGCCATCGACGAGGCACCCGCAGCCGACACCCGCCATGTAACCGAGGCATATCGTCTGATTCGGCAGATGAAGAACTACATTGTGAACGCCCGCCAGAAGGCTTGGCAGAAAGGCCGCTGGCAGCAGGAAAACGGACAATGGGGTGTGCTTTTCGACCGCGAAGACCGCGAAGAGGTCATCAGTGACGGTTCCGTGGTGCTGACCTGCCGCCACTTCTTTACCCTTCCCTGGGATGCCCGTGCCAAGGCAGAGCAATGGGCCGAAGGCGGTGCCATCATCCACCGCATGGCCGAAAACGAGTATCTTATTGCCGGCAGCGGTGTGGTGGTTGAGTTTAAGACCAAGAGCGAGAAACAGCAGGAAGAGCAGAAAGTGCTGGGCGAAGACGGGTTTGCCGAAAAGGGCAACACCGGGAAAACCGCCGCCAACGGAAAGCGATGGACAGGCCGCCGCTTAGGCATCGGCTATGTCGACCAAGTGGAGATAGCCGCCGACGGCACGCTGAAGTTTATCCGCCGCGACAATGGCGACCAAGACCATCAGGGCCGCCACGCCCGCATCTCTGTCGGAGAATACAAGATTCTCCACGTAAAACTCTACGAATACTAATAACCCCCTCCACCCTCCCCGAGGGGAGGCTTCCAGAACTCTAAATTCTCAGATTATCCACATCTTTCAGGCATTCCTCGAAGATGGCCTCACGCTGGGCATCGCGCTTCCATTCCAGCTTCTTTTTGTCGGCCATCAGGTTGGCGTAAGCCTCGTGGAGGTTCATGTTTGCTACGAGCATCGTCCCAGGGATTAATGAGAAAAGAACGTTATTTCCTTACTATCACGCTGCCGCTGGCCTGATGGGTGGCCAGTATCAGCACCTCGGCAATCTGCACATGGGCGGGAGCGTTGGCGGCATAGACGGCCACGTCGGCAATGTCGTCGCCCGTCAGGGGCTTGATGCCCGTGTAGAGTTTGGCGGCACGGTCGGTATCGCCGTGGAAACGAATGTTGCTGAAATTGGTTTCCACCAGTCCCGGCTTCAGGTTCGTAACGCGGATGGGCGTGTCGGCCACGTCAATGCGCAGTCCGTCGGTCAGCGCCTTCACCGCAGCTTTAGTAGCGCAGTACACATTACCACCGGCGTAGGCGGCATCGCCAGCCACCGAACCCACATTGATAATATGTCCGCGACCGCGTTCCACCATTCCCGGCACCACCAGCTTTGTCATCAGGAGCAGACCCTTGATATTGGTATCTATCATGGTTTCCCATTCATCGAGGTCTCCCTCATACTCCGGTTCCAGTCCAAGCGCCAGTCCGGCATTGTTCACCAGCACGTCAATCTCGCGCCATTCCTCGGGCAGTTCCGCCATCAGTTGCTTCGCCTTTTCGCGGTCTCTCACATCGAAAGCCAGCATCAGCACCTGTGCTCCTTTCTCCGTCAGTTCCCGTTCAATCTCTGCCAGCCGCTGTTCGTTGCGCCCCGTCAGAATCACCTTGTCGCCATTCTCGGCAAACTTCTTTGCGCACCCAAGTCCAATGCCGCTTGTTGCGCCCGTAATCAGCACTATCTTATTCATAATCAAAAATTTTTGGCAAAGATAGTGCAAAATTTCGATTGAGCGAAAAGAACTTAAATGAAATTTGTTTTGTCGAGCGTGGGGAGTCATAGGAAAACCTAGAATTTCTGTTTTCGCCCAAACTCATTGGGCGGTTGAGGGTTATCTTTGTGCCGCATGTTTGCCGGATGCTTGGGATTGCAAGATGAGGAAACGTAAAGAAAATTCTGAATTTTGGGGCGCTGAGAATCGCGCGGAAGTCATCAAGTGGGTGATGGCAGGCAAAAATGCGAGTTTTGAGCGGTTATCCGTAAGTTGTTGATAATAAGGATTTTGGACGAAAGAAACCGTCTCTGAGGTTTCTTTTATGATTTTCTGAACTTTAATTGATAGGCTTTTGGACTGTGATTGGGGCCTAATTACAGTCTGAAAGCCTTTTGTTTTGACTTTAAATCAATATCTTTTGAAGTTCAAAAGCCTATTATTTGAACTTTAAATCCCTATCATTTGCCAAATGGAAACCTGTTTTTTGCTCATCGAAAGCCTAAAAGGCGGTGGAAAGGCTTAAATCGTGAGCCAGATTTCGGCGGATTGTTGCAGCGAATTTGTCGGGGATTTTGATGGGAAGGGAGGCGGCAATAATGAAACACAAAGACACCAAGACACGAAGACGCACAAAGAGAAAACATAACCTCTGAACCTCTGTACATCCGTATCTCTGTGTTGAATATTCACCAGAATTCGTTGAATTAGTTGTTATTCTTGTAAGATTTTTGAAGATTTGTGTTTAAAAAAGGGGTGGGACTGCTGAGTTACCGTGTGCTGCTAAAAAGTTAAACTGACTTAATTATTACCCTGTTCGGAAACAATTGTGTGGGAAAAAGAAAGAAAACGTGTAACTTTGCGGAGAAGTCGGAAGGTGTCATGTACATTCCCCGACAATTTTCAACTATTCACCTCATCCGGATTATAAGCGATTAAGGACTAAGAAAAACTATGAAAGAAAACGGTGTCATGCGCGTTGGAGTCATCGGAGCAGGATGGATTGCCGAGAAGGCTGCCATCACTCTGGCCGGACTGTCCACGTGCGAGTGCTATGCCATTGCATCGCGCTCACAGGAAAAGGCGGACGCTTTTGCCGCCAAATGGAAGATTGCCAAGGCTTACGGGTCTTATTCGGCGCTGATAGCCGACCAGGATGTAGACCTGGTATATGTTGCCACCCCCCATTCCCACCACTACGACGTAACAATGGAAGCGCTGCTCCACGACAAACCTTGCCTGGTGGAGAAGGCCTTTATGGCCAACCGCAGGCAGGCAGAAGAAATCATCAAGGTGGCCCGCGAGCGCAAAATATTCCTGGGCGAGGCCATCTGGACACGCTACCAGCCGGCCGTGGGCATCGTGCGCGACCTGATAAGTAGCGGACGCATCGGAGAGCCGCACCTGGTAACCGCCACGCTGGGCTACTCGATGGGCGACAAACCGCGCATTATGCGAGCCGACCTCTGCGGCGGCGCCCTGCTCGACCTCGGCGTATATGCACTCAACTTCGTGCGTATGTTCTTCAGCGCCGATATTGTAAGCATCGAGAGCCAGTGCGTGAAGAGCAAGACGGGCATGGATATCACCAACGCCATCAGCCTGGTGCTCAGCGACGGCGTGCTTTGCAACCTGCAGTCGAGCGCCTCGTGCGTGGGACATAACATCGGCATGATTGCCGGAACCGAAGGCAATCTGGTAATCGACAATATCAACAACCCACAGACCATCACCGTGTATGGCCCCGACCGAACCTATATAGAGACCATCAACGTGCCCAAGCAGATAACAGGCTACGAATACCAGTTCCTGGCCTGCCGCAAGGCTTTGGCTAACGGACTGACCGAGCCCCGCGAGATGCCGCTCGACGAAACGCTCTACGTGATGGAACTGATGGACGGCCTGCGCCGCAAATGGGGCGTCTGCTACCCAATGGACTGATTTTTAAGTGAAGAGTGAAGAATCATTTTAAAGTTTAGAGTTTAGAGTGTAGAGTTTAGAGTTATGATTACTGCTGGAGGCAGGCGTTTTTCTCCTGAATTCCCAGGCTCCTACTTAAATGATTCTTCACTCTTCACTTAAATAGACTCCTAAGCTCAAAAGCTCAAAAACTCAAAAACTCAAAAACTCAAAAGCTCAAAAACTCAAAAAATATGAAAGATTTTAATTATTACGCACCGACAGAAGTCGTGTTCGGTGAACAGTCAGAAGAGCAGGTAGCTCGTCTGGTAAGGAAATATGGCGGCACAAAAGTGCTGGTACACTATGGCGGTCAGAGCGCCGTTCGCTCAGGACTGCTCGACAAGATTTGCGGTCTGCTCCGCGAAGACGGCATCGAACTGGTCACACTTGGCGGCGTGGTGCCTAATCCGCGCCTGTCGCTTGCACAGAAAGGAATTGAACTATGCCGCAAGGAAGGTGTTGACTTCATCCTCGCCGTGGGCGGCGGCAGTGTCATCGACTCGGCCAAGTGCATTGCCTATGGCGTATGCCTCGACGGTGATGTCTGGGACCTCTACCTGGGCAAGACCGAACCTAAGACTATGCTGCCCGTGGCATCGGTGCTGACCATTCCCGCTGCCGGCAGCGAGATGAGCGAGGCCAGCGTCATCACCAACGAGGACGGCGACGTGAAGCTGGGCTACTCGAACGATATGTCGCGCCCGAAGTTCGCCATCATGAATCCGCGCCGCACCTTCACCCTACCGCCCTATCAGACGGCTGCCGGCGTGACCGACATGATGATGCACACCATGGAGCGCTATTTCACCAAAGATGATGATATGGATCTGACCACCGACCTGGCCGAGGCCGTGCTGCGCCGTATGAAGACCGCCGTCTTCGCCGTGCTGAAGAATCCTGAAGACTATCGCAACCGCGCCCAGATTATGTGGGGCGGCAGCGTGGCCCACTGGGGACTGACGGGCTGCGGCGTTGCCGACGATTGGGCTACCCACCAGCTGGAGCACGAACTGAGCGGAATGTTCGACGTTACCCATGGTGCCGGACTGGCTGCCATCTGGCCCAGCTGGGCACGCTATGTGATGCACGAGAACCTGAGCCGCTTCGTGCGCTTCGCCGTGAACGTGATGGATGTGCCCAACGACTTTACCGACCCCGAGGGCACGGCACAGAAGGGCATCGAGGCAATGGAACGCTTCTATCATGCCATCGGCATGCCCATAAACATCAAGGAACTCATAGGCCGCGACATCACCGACGACGAAATCAAGGAGATGACGCGTAAGTGCAGCCGCGACTACACATCGACCTGCGGCGCGCTGAAAGTGCTGAAGGCAGACGACATGGAAGCAATCTATAAAATGGCAAGAGGATGAAGATATTAATGATTGGTGGAACTGGCACCATCAGCAGTGCCATCACCCGACAACTGGCAGCCGGCGGCCACGACCTGTGGCTGCTGAACCGCGGCAACCGCAAGAACGAGGTGCCCGAAAGTGTGAAACAAGTAATCGTTGACGTAAGCGATGAAGCCGAGGTGCTGCGCCTGTTAGGCGACGAGCAGTTCGATGCCGTCTGCGAATTCATCGGATTCCTGCCCTCGCAGGTGGAGCGCGACATCCGTCTCTTCAGCGGACGCACGCGGCAGTATGTATATATCAGTTCGGCCTCGGCCTACAACAAGCCTGCCGCCAGCCACGTCATCACCGAGGGCACCACGCTGGCCAATCCCCATTGGGAGTATTCGCGCAACAAGATTGCCTGCGAGGAACTGCTCTTGAAGGAATATCGCGAGAAAGGTTTCCCCGTCACCATCGTCCGTCCAAGCCACACCTATTGCGAGCGCGGCGTGCCCGTCAGCGTTCACGGACTGAAAGGCAGCTGGCAGGTGTTGAAACGTATGATGGAGGGTAAGCCCGTCATCATTCAGGGCGACGGCTCGTCACTGTGGACACTGACATGGAACGAAGACTTTGCCCGCGGATTCATCGGACTGCTGGGCAACCCCAAAGCCATCGGCGAGGCATTCCAGATAATGAGCGACGAACAGCTGACGTGGGACCAAATCTATCAGTGCGTGGGCAACGCACTCGGAGTGAAGCCCCGTATCTACCACGTCGCCTCCGACTTCCTCGTGGCCACCTCGCCAAAGGCGTGGGACTTCGAAGGCAATCTTATTGGCGACAAGAGCGTCACCGTGGTATTTGACTGCACCAAACTGAAGCGTGCCGTTCCCGGTTTCATGGCCACCACCCGCTTCGACGAAGGCGTGCGCCGCTGTGTAGCCCATATCCTGGCCCACAAGGAACTGCAGACCGAAGACCCCGAATTCGATGCCTGGTGCGACCGCATTATCGAGGCGCAGGAAGCCGCAAAGGCCAGTCTGAAATAGTCAGTAATTATCACTTGAATTTCTCTTTCAGCCTGTTCAAATCGGAATCGAAGTTGTAGTAACCGTTGAAGTTGAGGTCATCGCGCACACGGCGGCCATCGGGGGTGATGGTCTCGTAGTGGGGGATGCCGTTGAAGCGGAACAGCTCCTGCATACGGGTGAAGTCGGTGTTGGAAAGACAGATGGTTTCTTCATCAGCAAGCCATTCCTTCACATAGTTATGATAGGCCTCGCTACCCTCGGCTGTTCGTTCGCCGGCGATAAAGATGAGTTTGATGTCATCGCGCTTGGCAACCTCTGCCCGCAGGTTCTTACTGTTCTGGATGGCTGAGCGGCAGGGACCGCAGCCCATTCCCCAGAAGTCTATCATCAGGAAGCGGCCGGGATATTTGGCAGAGAGCTTTCGGATGAGGTCGGCAGAGGGATTATCGGCCGGCAATGGCGTGGAGAGTTCCGTCTGTGCCATCTTCGCGGCATAGAAAGCCTCCGCCTTTTGGTGGATATAGGCATCAGAGAATCTGCTGAGATAGAGGGGCATCATCTTGCCGGGTGACTGAAAGCTGGCCTCAGCTTCCTTGCGCTCATCGGCAGTCATCGTTGTGTCGGCAAGGACGCGCTGGAGTTCATCCTCTTCACTGCGCCAGTTGTCGAAACTGCCTGCCATGTCTTTATAGGCGCAGAGTTGCACCATGAAGCCATCGTGGTCTGTTCCCATCAGGTTTCGCAAGGCCAGAACATTATTGGAAATTATCTTCTCTGCATTTTCCAGACTGTTCACATATCCGCCATTCTCATCCAGCAACCCTTCGTACTTTTGCCTGTTGACAGGTCTGGCATACTGGATGCGGTTGAGGGTGATGGGATAGCTGTCGCTGGTCAGCAGCAAAGGATTGTCGAAATCCACACGATGCAGCGCCTTGTAGCTCTCCGTCTTGTATATCTCGTTCCATTCCAGACTGTCTAGAATGACCATTTGGTAGCGGCCGTCTTGTAGCTCATATTTCCTCACTGCATCCTCGTGATACATCGCATAGTCCATCACGGCATAGGTGAAATGCACCTGCAGGTCGGCCAACGCCAGTTGCATCTCCTGGGGAGTGAAATGCTGGCGGAGACCTTCTTTTTGCAAGCTGTACAACATATTGTTCCACGTGCGCTCCATCATCTCGTTGACTTCGCTGAACTTTCCTTTAAACATACGTAGGGGGTAAGCCAGATCGCTCATCTTCAGACTGGATTTCAGCCAGCGCTCCACGTCCTTACTGCTGCCATCGCTGTAGAAACAATCGTACTGGCCGCGTTCATTGGGGCGTACGATAACGTCGATGGTCTCGCCGGGACGGGCGAAGAAAGGTATCGCGTCGAAGCCTATCTTTGTTTGTTCAGCAAAGAACATCTCACGGATAGGATAGCTGGCCTGGAACTTCTTCTCGAACGAGCCGTCGGCAGCAATGTCGAACACCAGCGTGTTTGCATCTTTCTCAAACACGTCCTCATAAAGGCACTCCATGGAGGTGAAGCCGAACTTCTCGGCATCGTAGCCCTCGAAGCGTCCGCGGATGGTGATGGTGTCGGTCTTGAACCAGTCTTTAGGAACGGTGTATGGATTGGCATCCGATAGTGCTTTCAGCGTCGGAGCCTTTAGTTTGGTTTTCTTGTCGTGGATGCCCAGCAGCATAAACGCTCCTTTTACGTCGCCCTCAATAAAGTCGAACACCTGTACCCGTTTGGGCAAAGGCTCGAAATGCATCGTGAAGTCGGTCACTCCGCTCTCTGGCGACTGCACCCAAGCATCGAGTGCCAGACCTTCTGCCGAGCGCAAGGGATAGCGATGGCCGTCCTCGTCCATCAGGTAGCTCTCCTTGACGAAACGGAAATACTGTCCCTTAGGATACTCCATCGAGAAATGCACGGTGGTTACC
>JAFWQT010000154.1 GCA_017508965.1 Prevotella sp.
GCCAGCGTGTTGCGGAAGATGTCGGAGAGGAACATGTTGGCCTTTCCGGCGTGAATCTTCTTGATGTCCATGCCCATCTGCTGCATCACTTCCATGCCATAGCAGAACGAGAACACGATGCCTTCCTGGGCAGCGCGCATGATGTGAGCCTTGGAGTGTTTGTTGAAGTTGATGCCATTGATGCTACAACCGATTTCGCGGTTCTCGAGCACGCGCTCGGCACCGTTTCCGAACGGAATGATGCTCACGCCCTCGGAACCGATGGGGATGTTAGCCATCATGTCGTTCATCTCGCTATACGAAATGCCCTCGGGAGCCACGTTGCGGCGCACCCAGGCATTCAGGATACCCGTGCCGTTGATGCAGAGCAGTACGCCCAGACGGTCGAGCTCCTTGGTGTAGTTCACGTGAGCAAAGGTGTTCACGCGGCTCTTCGGGTCGTAGTTGGCCTCGCCGAGCACACCGTAAACCACACCGCTGGTGCCTGCCGTGGATGCAATCTCGCCGGGGTTGAACACGTTGAGCGAAAGTGCATTGTTGGGCTGGTCGCCGCCACGATATGATATAGGTGTTCCCTCCTTCAGGCCCAGTTCCTCGGCAGCTGCCTTGCAAACGGTGCTCTGGATGGAGAAGGTAGGCACGATGTCGGCCACCACATCCTCGGGGAATCCGAAGTAGTCGAGCAGGAACTTGGCGGGCTTCTTGTCCTTGAAGTCCCACATCATGCCCTCGGAAAGTCCGCTGATGGTGGTGTTGGCCACGCCGCTCAGACGCATGGCTATATAGTCGCCGGGGAGCAAAATCTTGTCAATCTTGTCGAACAGCTCAGGCTCGTTCTCTTTCACCCATGCCAGCTTGGCAGCCGTGAAGTTGCCTGGAGAGTTCAGCAGATGACCGAGGCACTGGTCGGCACCGAGGTCGTTGAAAGCCTTCTCACCATAGGGCACGGCACGCGAGTCGCACCAGATGATACTCGGACGGAGCACCTGCTGGTTCTTGTCGACACACACCAGACCATGCATCTGGTAGGAAATACCGATGGCCTTGATGTCGTCTGCCGTAGCACCGGCATCAGCCATGATCTTCTTCAACGAAAGCTTGGCATTGTCCCACCACATCTGGGGGTCCTGCTCAGCCCAGCCAGCCTTGACGGCCATGATGGGAGCTTCTTTCTCGGGATAAAAAGCAGTGGCGGCGCAAACTCCAGTATCTGCGTCAACGAGTGATGCCTTGACAGAAGAACTGCCTACATCGAATCCTAATAAATATCTATTTGCCATTTCTTATAATTATAATAATGTATCTTTTTATATTTTAGAATACGGCCATCAGACAGTTTCCCCCTGTTAAATAATGAAAAAAAGTGAGATATTCAAAGAACAAGAGCACCAGACCATGAAGTCGGGTGCTCTTGAACTGTTATGATTGGTATGGCTTAGGCGGCCACAAAAATCCAGTCGTAGAAGAACGAGCAGATACCGAAGAGCAGAATACCGGCGGTACAGAGACCGAGAGCCAGTTTGGTGCTCGACGTTGTCTTGAAGGTCGGCATGGGGTTGTCCTCAGCCTTGATATACATGGCCTTCACGATGAGCAGGTAGTAGTAGAGTGACACTACGGTGTTGATCAAGGCGATGAATACCACGAAATAGGAAGCGTAGGAACCCTCCTGGGCGGCTGCCATGAAGACGAAGAACTTGGAGAACATACCGGCAAAGGGCGGAATGCCTGCCAGCGAGAACAAAGCCAAGGTCATCAGCAACGACAACTTCGGATTGGTCTGATAGAATCCGTTGTAGGCGTCCATGTCGGTACGTCCGCCACTGGCTTCCTCAACGGCACCGATTACCGTGAAGACGGCCATGTTGGCAACGACATAGATAAGAACGTAGTATGAGAGGGCAGCCACACCGTAGGCGCTGTTACCCACCACGGCCAACATAATGTAACCAGCCTGAGAGATAGAACTGAAAGCCATGAATCGCTTGAGTTCGCTCTGACGGATGGCGAAGAGGTTGGCAACGGTGATGGAAAGCACGATGACCACATAGAGCCACATCTCCCAATGCTCGATCATGGCGGGGAACACCTTCATCAGAATCACGCACAACGTAAAGGCTGCGGCGCCCTTTGAGATGACGCTGAGATAGCCCGTAACGGTTGTGGGTGCGCCCTGATAGGTGTCGGCCGTCCAGAAATGGAAGGGCACTAATGAAATCTTGAAGCCCAGACCGCTGGCAAAGAATACCAATCCTACAATTGAAAGAGCTGAAGGATATACACGGATGCTCTGCATGAGCTTGTCGGCAAAGTCGTCGAAATAGAGCGTACCGGTGGCACCATAAAGCATGGAGATGCCATAGAGCATCACACCGCTCGAGAAGGTAGCCGTGAGAATAAACTTGGCGGCAGCCTCGGCGCTGTTGTGACGGTACTTGTCGAGACCCACGAGGCAGGCCATAGGAACGGATGCCATTTCGAGTCCGAGGAAGAACATCAGGAAATGTCCGGAAGACATCATCATGAACATACCGAGCAGCGTGCTCTCCACAAGCATGTAGAACTCACCGGCCTTGAAAGAGGTGTCGGGACGGGAAAGCCACTGACGTGCCTGGATGCAGACGATGAGGGTGCCAGCGGCGAGGATGGTCTTCATCACCGTAGCTGCCTGAGTGGCTACATACATGCCGCCGAAAGCCTCGATCTGAGGATTGCAACTGGCAATCGAAGTGAAGCAGATGACGGTCAGGATGAGCATCATCGCCAAAGCGAGCGAGTTCAGATGATCGGCATCATCGCTCTGCTGCTTTTTCTTCAAGTCGTATCCGAGGACGAAATCCATAACAAAGGTGA
>JAFWQT010000155.1 GCA_017508965.1 Prevotella sp.
TTATACTGCAACAATATTGGTTACAACGAGAACGTGGAAGGCAAGATCTTAATCGAGTCGCAGGGATGGTGCGCCATGGCCGGCATCGGACAGGAAGAAGGCATGGTTGACAAAGCCCTCGACTCCTGCAAGAAATACCTCGACTCCGAGCACGGTATGGTGCTCAACAACCCCGCCTTCACCACCTACCACGTGGAGATGGGCGAAATCAGCTCCTACCCTGCCGGCTACAAGGAGAATGCAGGCATCTTCTGCCACAACAACCCGTGGGTGATTATCGGCGACACCGTAGCTGCCCGCGGCAACGACGCCTGGGAACTCTATCAGAAGATTTCACCCGTGTTCATCAAGGACCAGACGCTCCATAAGGTAGAGCCCTATGTCAACTGTCAGATGGTGGCCGGTAAGGACGCCGCCCGTCCCGGCGAGGGCAAGAACTCGTGGCTCACGGGTACCGCCGCCTGGATGTGGCTCACCGCCTCGCAGTACATTCTCGGCATCAAGCCCACTTACGACGGACTGCTCATCGACCCCTGCGTACCGCAGACCGCCCGTGAATACACCGTGAAGCGCAAGTTCCGCGGCGGTGAGTACCTCATCACCATCAAGAACCCCGACGGCGTACAGAAGGGCATCCGCCAGCTCATCGTCGACGGCCAGCCCGTCAGCGGCAACATCGTGCCCGCTGCTGAAGGCAAGCACACCGTAGAAGTGACGATGGGATAAGAGATATATTCTGCTTACCTAATAAAAATGCGGCATTCGGATCATCCCGTTTGCCGCATTCTTTTTATCAGTTATTATCTCCTTTCGAAATACAACTTGCGGTCGTCAATCTTCCACACCATACGGGATTTGGTGAGTCTGACGATTTCATATTCGGGGGCTCCTGTGGCACAGAAGTCTGTCCAAAGCATCTTTATATGTCTTCCGCCATTTGTGAGATGATAGTACTGTTCTAATTGATGGTCTCCCGAAAAGACATCAGAGACTTCTACCAGGCATGTTCCCGTCGTTGGTGATGTCGCATGGAAAGTGTAATAGACAATGCCTTCACTCACCACACCAGGTTCATAGACTTCCAGCCAGCGGCCTTCCAACTGGCTAACTTCCACCTGCTGTTCATCGTCTGAGGAACAGGCTCCCAACATACATGCTGCGAACAGCATCCAAACAATTTTTGTTTTCATCTTATTTTCCCATGAATTTACCGACAAAGAGTATGACTCCCGACGACTGTTCGTGAATAAGATAGACAAACGGACGGTTGGCATGGAATGTGGCCTTGGGCGGTTCCTGTGTGTCAGCTACAGCAGACAAGTAATTAAGTCCCGCTATAGTGACGGCAGCAGCTTCTGAGCCCTCTTCGTTTACCTTGATCTTTGCTTTCTGCTTCATCATGCTGATATAAAGATCTCCATTTTCACACATATTCGGGATTTCAGCGCTATTTCCATCAAAGGCTCGACGTATGCCCATACCCATAAGCAGTTCTATCAGTCCTCCTGCATCATCCGTATCGAATGCCGTTTCGAAGCGCGGCAGCTTCAAATCCACGGCATATCTACGAGCCTCCCGAAGGGGATTCTTCAGAAAGTCGGTGGACCATCCCGACGCAGCCAGACTGCTGATAACGTCGTCGGTGGTCTTACCATCTTCTGGCAACATGACCGTCATCATCCATTGCCCGTTGCCGTATGGAATGGAAACAGCTGCATACTGGTCGTTACGGAGATAATTCATATAAACATTCTGGTGCATCAGCGGCACGCGCGTTTCTCCGTCGGGCGTAGTGAAGACCTCTTCCCGCGTTTCATTCTTCTCGAACATCGATGCCCATTCAGCCTTGAAATAGATGGCATTGAGCAGATAACTCACCGTTAGCGGTTCAACTCGTTCCAGAATGGTCGGAATCATCCCGCGGGTCTTCTCATCGCACCACCCGTTAATCCTGTCGAGCGTCGATGGCGAACTGAAATCGAGGGCTTCAGCCTTAGCATCATAATAGTTGGCCATGTCCTGCTGAAACTGCTTTTTCAGCTGGTACTTATCGTTCACGAAGATAGCATTGGCAATGTCGAGCTGCACTTTTTCGTCCACATGCGGCAGGTTGTCGATAAGGTTCTTGCAATAGTCGTTCACGGCCTGGATGCCGCCCTTGTGGAAGCCCAACGTCTGCTCCAATTCCTGCTCGGTGGTGCCTGTGGCGGCATCGTTCACCATACTTAATACGTATGTGATACTCAGGGGCGAACAGACAATACTCCGGTTCTTCATCTTCCCGTTCAGCGACTGGAAGAAATTCAGCGTGAAAGCGTTGTTGTCGTTGGCAAACACCGTCTGCTCCGCTGTCAGCCGTACCGGTTTCACCTCCTGATACATGTTCACATACTTCGGTTCACCTGCTTCCTCAATCGACTCCGACGAAGAACAGGCTCCCAGCATACTGCCTAACAGAAGGGCTGCAATCAGAAATTTCGTTTGTTTCATTATTATATTGATTATGATTATATGCTGCCTATATAACCGGATAATCGTGGAATCTTGTATGCCTTGATGTTAAAATTTGCGTCCCGAAAGGTTAACGAATCTAAAAGACTGGTTTTTCATACAAGATTTTGTAAATTCGTTGTTTCTAAAGCAGAAGATATCTTAAATGGACGAGCAACTCGTAGTGCGCATACGGCAAAACGACCAGCGGGCGATGAGCCAACTTTACCAGCGTTATGTAGGGATACTGACGTCGGTATGCTATCGCTATATCGTTCAGGAAAGTGATGTGAAAGACGTTTTGCAGAACAGTTTCGTAAAGATCTTCACTTCGCTCGACACCTTCGAGTTCCGCGGAGAAGAGTCGCTGAGGGTCTGGATGACGAGGATTGTGGTGAACGAGTCGCTCAATTACCTGCAAAGTCGCAGGAAGATGCTCTTTGTGGAAGATGAAAGGATTCTGCGCGATTTACCTGATGAGGAGGAGGTCAATTTGGACAGGATATCCGACGACGAGCTTCACCAACTCATCCGCGAACTCCCCGACGGCTACCGGACGGTACTGAATCTCTTTGTTTTTGAGGGACTGTCGCATCGTCAGATTGCCGAATTGCTCAGTATCAAGGAGTCCACCTCAGCCTCTCAGTTTTATTTTGCAAA
>JAFWQT010000156.1 GCA_017508965.1 Prevotella sp.
AGACTATAAGGTTATTCTCCGGCTTACAATGATTGATTTCGGACCTGCCGTTAAATACGGATTTGGCGGGATAAAAGGAGGTGAGGCTAAGGCCGATGGTGTCTTTGAGGTGAGAGATATCAACACAGATGAGGTTAAGCTAGTCTTGAAGTTTGAGGGCTTGAAAGGTGATAGCAGTTTCAAGCAGATAGGACGCTTAATCGGTATCTTTGAAAACTTTGGAGAAAAACTATCGGACTATCTGAAGGATTACCAGAAAGAGCAGAAGAAAAAGAGGAAGAATTGATATCCATCTCCTATAGTCTACTAGCAATTGTGTCGCTGTTGCGACACAATTTGCTTTCCTATTACGTTTATTGAACGACGAAATAGCGGGTTAAGTGGATGAAAAATGAGGGAACAACTATTGATGTCACTGCTTGCCCTGCATCTCCAATATATACTCGTCGGCAATGTAACGGTCGCCATAGAGGTATAAGCCCGTGCGCTTGTCATGAAGGTCGGCACAGGTCTTACTCTCATAGAATAGTTTTAGGGCGCGAAGAGGGGTTATATCTAACCGTTTTGCCAATTCAACAGCAATGGCACCTATATGATTGCTCATGATAATCTCCTGAATGACGGGAGACTTTGCGGGGTCTTTATAATCATTGAATTCAGATTGACTTCTTTCTTGCTCTGAAAGTTCACGATGCTCTGGCTTATTCAATACATTCTGTTCCATCGAATATAAGATACTTATCGGTTAACGACTGGTTAAGTAAACAAATCTGGTTGTTGGGCTTGTGTTCAGAGAGTCTGGCTAGTGCTGTTTCTTGAGTCATCAGACCAGCCAAGTAAAGGTTGACGGTATCTATAACTCTGTCGTTGGCGACACCTCCTTCTATATAATCATAATCTTTTGACATATTTTTGCCTTGCCGATTTGCCACGACAAACTCCAGCCAATTAATATCGTATGCATCAAATATCAGTGTGCGTGCATTGGCAATGATAGAATCACGAAACAAGCGGTATCTATTCAACAATGGTTTTTCCTTTCTGCGGTTAGCAACATTCATTGCCCAATCTACAGCTTGCTGACGTATATCCGTCACATAGAATCCTTGTCCGAAGTCCAGGTTGTCACGTCCGAACCGACAAAGCGGATGCTCTACAATAACTGTTCCTCCATGATAAACCAACATCCCTTTCATTGCTTTTCCTCCCAAGTTTTCAAACACTCTATCAGATTTGATGCAAGGTTTTCTCTGCTTTCGGCATGAAGGGTTTCATAGCATGGATAGATATAATCCTCTATCATGTTTACACGGTTCATCCTATCGTACACTTCCTTGTAACCAACGCCGAGTGTACGGGCTGTTGTTTCAATACATGTTGCCACAAATGCCATAACAACTTGTGTCTTTGATATGTTGACGAGCTGTTCCATCTTATCTGATTACGTAAACACGCCACAAAGATAAAGAATTGTTTTGAAACGGACAAGAAAACTGGTGGAATATTTCGTGGCAATTGTACGAAATAGCAAGCTAAGGAGTAGTTTCAAGCAGATACTTTGAATACCGCAAAACGCTGGGGCACTATATACTTGTGTCCCAGCGTTTTATGAATATTTGGCTATGAATGTTATTTCCGGTTCTTCCAGAGTGCCGTCATGTCTTCCAGCGTCTTGCCCTTGGTTTCGGGAACAAGTTTCCAGACGAAGAGGGCTGCAATCACACAGATGACGCCGTAGAGTCCATAGGTGAACCAGTGACCGAAGTCATCGCCCTCGGTGAGGTGCATGTTGAACATGGGCACGAACGTTGAGCTGACGATGAAGTTGAAAATCCACTGGAATGCCACAGCAATAGCAACGGCACCGCCACGGATGGTGTTGGGGAATATCTCGGCTATGAGCACCCACGTGATGGGGCCCCACGAGAACATGAACGAGGCACTATAGACCAGCAGACTGGCTGCGGTGAAGAACTCCATGCCGGAATGGCCGAAGGTGAGGGCCACGCCGAAGGCTCCAAGGGCCATACCCAGAGAACCGTAGATGAGCAGCGGCTTGCGTCCCCATTTCTCGACCGTGAAGATGGCCACGAGGGTGAACAGGATGTTGATGATACCCATGAAGACAGTAATCATCATCGGGTTGTCCATGCCCATATCACCAAAGATGCGCGGAGCATAGTAAAGCACGGCATTGATGCCCACAGCCTGCTGGAACACGCTGAGCATGATGCCGATGAAGATACACATGAAGCCGTAGGTCATCAGTCGCTCGGTCTTCACCACCATGGTGTCCTTGATATCCTGCAGAATCTGGACTGCACGCTCGGTGCCGTTAATCTTCGACAGAATGCCCAGTGCCTTCTGGTCTTGATTGATGCTGACGAGATAACGCGGAGTCTCGGGAACGAAACAGATGAGCAGCGCGAAGAGTCCTGCGGGAACAGCCTCAGAACCAAACATATAGCGCCATCCGGTGGTCACCGTCCACTGAGCTGCGGGGTTGATGGCGGCAATGCCCTTACCCATCTCCTCGACAAGCGGCTGGATGTGGTCGCCCAGGATGAAGAAGTTGACGAAATAAACTACCAGCTGACCGAAGATGATGGCGAACTGGTTCCACGAAACGAGCATGCCGCGGATGTTAGAAGGAGCCACCTCGCCGATATACATCGGGCAAATGGCAGATGCCAGACCCACGCCGATACCGCCAATGACACGGTAAAAGTTGAACATAATCAACAGCGAATAGGTGGGAACGCCGTGCTCGAAGAAGAGGAACTCAGGCTCCATGCTGCCCAGCGCGGAGATGAAGAACAGCAAACCGGCAATGATGAGCGATTTCTTACGTCCGAGATTCGTGGCCAGATAGCCCGAAAGAGCGGAACCGATGATACAGCCGATAAGGGCTGATGCCGAAGTGAAACCGTGCCACCCGTTGGTGTAGGAGAAATCCTTGGCTTCCATGAAGAAAGCCTGCAGGCCTTTCTCGGCGCCAGAAATAACTGCGGTGTCGTAACCGAAAAGAAGACCGCCCAAGACGGCCACCATCACAATGGAAATTAGGTAGGCAGTGCTACCCGACTGATTTTGTTGCATTTTTTGTTAATTTTGTTAGGATCGTTTACCTTAAAATACGTTTTAACAACAGAAATCCCCAATAATTATTGCGTTTTTGAAAATTTTTCTTTGTATTGTCTTCGATTTACACTAACTTTGCAGCGAATTATATATTTTTGGAATGCAAGTAGCTGACAAACTGCAAACAGACAATAAGAACTGCGAGAAGCACTTCTCGTTCGAAGTACTGCCACCACTGAAGGGAAACGGTACGGAAGCGCTTTTCCGCACCCTCGACATACTGTGCGAGTATAATCCTCTGCACATCAACATTACCACTCACCATTCGGAGTATGTGTACCGCGAACTGGAAGACGGCAACTTCGAGCGCCAGCGCATCCGCCAGCGCCCAGGCACGATAGCCATCTCGGCCGCTATCCAGCAGCGCTACAAGATTCCGGTGATTCCGCACATCATCTGCAGCGGAGCCACCGCTGAGGATATTGAATACGAACTGATCGACCTGCAGTTCCTGGGAATCGAGAACGTGCTGCTGTTGCGTGGCGACAAAGCCAAAGACGACAAGACGTTCGTTCCTACCCGGGGCGGCTACCGCCACACCACCCAACTGATAGAACAGGTGGTGAAATTCAACAACGGTTTTTTTCGCGACGGCACTCCCATCAAGAATCCCGGAAGGAAATTCTCGTTCGGCGTGGCCTGCTATCCAGAGAAACATGAGGAAGCGCCAAACCTGGAGCGCGACATGGTCTATCTGAAAAAGAAGCAGGACCTGGGTGCCAGATATGCAGTAACGCAGCTGTTCTACGACAACGAGAAATTCTATAAGTTCGTGGAGAAAGCCCGCGCAATGGGTATCACCATTCCCATCGTGCCTGGCCTGAAGCCTTTCGCAAAACTCTCGCAACTGACCATGGTGCCGAAGACTTTCCACTGCGACATCCCCGAAGAACTGGCCCGCGAAGTGGTGAAATGCAAGACCGACGACGATGCCCGCCAGCTGGGCGTGGAATGGGCGCTGCAACAATGTCAGGACCTCTATGCCCACGGGTTCAACAATGTTCATTTCTACACGGTGAGTGCGGTGGAATCGGTGAAAGAGGTGATGACAAAGCTCCGATAGATTAAAGAACGGAAGGGACAAGACATTGAAGTTCAGCGAGGTTATAGGACAAGAGGAAGCATGGGCACGACTCATGCAGATGACAGACGAAAACCGGCTGCCCCACGCGCTGCTGCTATGCGGTCCGATGGGATGCGGCAAGATGGCATTGGCCATGGCCTTTGCGTCGTATCTGCTCGGTGAAAGACAGGAAGACGGACGCCAGTTGCCGGGCTTCAACACCCAGCTGACGACCAACGCCGAGGCCATGCTGAAGAAATGGCAGCATCCCGACCTGCATTTCTCCTACCCTGTCATCAAGCCCAAGGGGACCAGTGCCGACCATAAGATGGTGAGCGATGATTTTGCCAAGGAATGGAACCAGCTGCTGATGGAAGGTCCCTACTTCACTATAGACCAGTGGCTCACGCTGATGAATGCCGACAACCAGCAGGCCGTCATCTACGAGGCCGAGAGTGACGAACTGAACCGTAAGCTCTCGCTAAAGTCTTCGATGGGCGGGTATAAGGTCTGCATCGTATGGTTGCCCGAGCGCATGAACCAAACTTGCGCCAACAAAATGCTGAAACTCATAGAGGAACCGCCCACGCAGACGGTGTTCATCATGGTCAGCGAAGAACCAGAGAAGATTCTGGAGACCATCATCAGCCGCACCCAACGCATCGACGTCAAGAAGACAGACCAAGGAGCCATCGAGAAAGCACTGACTGAGCGCAGGGGCATTGACGCAGCATCGGCCCAACGACTGGCTCGCGTGGCCAACGGGTCGTGGCTGAAAGCACTTGAAGAACTCGACTCAGGAAACGAGAACCGCCTGTTTCTCGACATGTTCATCATGATGATGCGCCTGGCATGGCAGCGCAATGTGAAGGATCTGAAGAAATGGAGCGAACTCGTGAGCGGCTACGGAAGAGAGAAACAGCGGCGAATGCTCACCTACTTCATGCGACTGGTGAGGGAGAACTTCATGTACAACTTCCACAATCCCGAGTTGTGCTACATGACGCAGGAAGAAGAGAACTTCGCCCGCAACTTTGCCCGGTTCATCAACGAAGCCAACGTGATTGAGATTTCGGAACTGATGCAACGGGCTATCCGCGACATCGGGCAGAATGCAAACCCGAAAATCGTGTTCTTCGACATGGCGCTGAACATTATCGTGTTGCTATTGAAAAAATAGAAGACCCACCCCTCACCCTCCCTATAGGGAGGGGGTGATTAGTCTGTAACGAAATAAATAACATAATAAAAAGTATCTGCTCCCTCCCTATAGGGAGGGCAGGGGGTGGGTCTGAATAATTTATGGATTACAAGAATCTGAAATACAAAATATCTAATGACTGCGACCGCGGTCTCTGTGGTGGAGCCTGTGGACGTCAGGACCATCAGTTGAACACCTATGACTGGTTGAACGATGTGCCGGGCAACACCGACGACACCGACCTCGTGGAAGTTCAGTTCAAGAACACGCGCAAGGCTTATTACCATAACGTGAACAACCTGGAACTGAAAAAAGGTGACTGGGTAGCCGTGGAAGCCAATCCCGGTCACGACATCGGAGTGGTGACGCTGACCGGAAGACTGGTGAAGCTGCAGATAAAGAAAGCCAACCTGAAAGGTCCCGACGACATTAAGCGCATCTATCGCATTGCCAAGGACACCGACATGGACAAATACCGCGAGGCCAAGAGTCGCGAGCATGCCACGATGATTGAAAGCCGGCAGATAGCCAAGGGACTGGGACTGCAGATGAAAATCGGCGACGTGGAATACCAGGGCGACTGCAACAAGGCCATCTTCTACTATATTGCCGACGAGCGCGTTGACTTCCGTCAGCTCATCAAGGACCTGGCAGCCACCTTCCATGTGCGCATCGAAATGAAGCAGATAGGCGCACGTCAGGAGGCCGGGCGCATTGGCGGAACAGGCCCCTGCGGAAGAGAACTCTGCTGCGCCACATGGATGAAAAACTTCTCGAGCGTCTCCACGAACGCTGCCCGTTTCCAGGACATCTCACTGAATCCCCAGAAACTGGCGGGCATGTGCGCAAAGCTGAAATGCTGCCTGAACTACGAGGTGGACAACTATATGGAGGCCAGCAAACAGTTCCCTGCCAAGGACATCACGCTGGAAACCATCGACAGCGAATACTTCTATTTCAAGAGCGATATCCTGGCAGGACTCGTCACCTACTCTACCGACAAGCGTCTGGCAGCCAACCTTGAAACGATTACGACCGAGCGTGCAAAGGAAATCATCGAGATGAACAAACAGGGCGAAAAGCCTGAAAGTCTGCAGCCCGACGACCATCAGCACGTGAACAGCAAGCCCATCGACCTGCTGGCCGGCGAGAGCATCACCCGCTTCGACCGTGCCAAGAAAAAGAAGAAGAAAAACAAGGCCGGCAAGAACAAGCCGAATGCCCCGCAGGCACAAAGCAAGGAGGGTAATCCTGCACAGCGTCCGCAAAACAGCAAGGAAAATGCCCAGGGCGGAGAACAGCGGAAACCCAAGAATCGCAACAACGACCGCCGCGGTCAGGAACAGCGGAAAAACAATGAGAACCGCCCTCAGCGGGATGAAAAAGACGCGGGAAAGAAGGCATGAAACACTGGCTCATAATGGTTTTTATAGCCTTGCTGACGGCAACGGCCATGACGGCATGCATCGACGATGTGGCCTACGACCACTATGAGCATACGCCGCTGTCTGGATGGGAAAAGAACGACACGCTGTTCTTCTATACCCATCCCATTGCAAAGCCCGGCCGCTATCATGCCTACATCGGCCTGCGCACCACGGTGGAGTTCCCATTCACCAGCGTGAACCTGCTGGTTGAGCAGCGCACCATTCCCGGCAACAAGAAGAAAACCCACACCCTGAAGTGCAAGCTGATGGAAAAAAACGGTAACATCAACGGTCAGGGAGTGAGTTTCTTTCAATATGAGTTCCCCCTCGCCGTGCTGGAACTGCACCAGGGAGACTCACTGCAGTTCTTCATCAGGCACGACATGAAACGGGAAATTCTGCCCGGCATCGCTGATGTAGGACTGAAACTAACTAGAAAATAAACCGAAGATATATTTGTTGACCTATAGGAGATGCTCTTGAACTCCCCTCCCATCGTAGGGGAGGGGCAAGGGGTGGGGTCAGTATTCAGAATGATTGAACATGGTCGGGCTACACCCTCGAAATTAAATTTAAAAATTATATTTAAAATTCCTCATGTAGAGGGAGTGCCCTTTCGGGCACTAAAAAAATAAAGGCACGCATAGCCAATAATTCTAAAGATAATTTTAAAAAAAAATTCAAGCGAAGCGACCATAATATAAGTCTTGGAAGATACGGGATATTACACTCCCCACCCCTCACCCCCCTCAGGAGCGGGGAGTTAGTTACCCTTTGGGGTCATTGCCAAAATAAGAGCAGAAGACTATTGCCTGATCATATTGCGGCTGGCATCTATTCGGAGGAAGATGAACAGCAGCAGCGTGAAACCCCACAACGAAGAACCGCCATAGCTGAAAAACGGCAAAGGGATACCAATCACCGGCGTCAGTCCGAGCACCATGCCCACATTGATAAAGACATGGAACAGGAAAATGCTGAGCACACAATACCCATAGACTCGCCCGAAACGGAACGGCTGGCGTTCAGCCATTTTGATGAGACGGAGTATCAGGAACAGGAAAAGCACCAACACAGCCGCGCTGCCGAAGAATCCTTCCTCCTCGCCCACCGTGCAGAAAATGAAGTCGGTATCCTGCTCAGGCACGAATTTCAGTTTGGTCTGCGTTCCGTTAAGGAAGCCCTTTCCCCATAATCCGCCTGAGCCAATGGCAATTTCGCTCTGATGAACGTTATAGCCGGCGCCGCGCAAATCCTCCTCAAGTCCGAGCAGCACATTGATACGCACCCGCTGGTGTTGCTGCAGCATATTGTCGAGCACATAGTCGGCAGCATTGAAAAAGAGCACGGAACCCAGCGTGAATATAGCTATAAAATAATATGTACGCACGCGCGAACTCATTCCCTGGAATATCAGGAAACCCACGGTGAGGGCCGAAAGTCCCATCTGAAGCCAAACTATGTCGCACGGAATGACGAACTTTGAAAACAGCAGGGCTATCAGCGTTACTCCCAGTGAACCGCCAAGAATAGTCCAGAAATGGCGTTTGTCGTAGCAATAGAAAAGCACCAGAAAAGCCGTGAATATCTGAACCGAGAGCAGCACCACGAATTTTCCCACCGATGTCGGGGTGTCCCAGAGCATGGTTTCCTCGAAACGGATGCCCACCACGAAATAGAACACCATGGCCACTCCGGTGAAGAGGATGCTGCCCGTCATTCCTTCACGGTAGAACATGAGGAAAAACGACAGGTAGACCAATGCCGAACCCGTCTCCTTCTGCATCACGATAAAGGCCATGGGCAGCAGCACGATGGCGATAGCTGCGGCAAAGTGCTTCCATTTTTCCATAGTAAACCCATAGGTGCTCATCAGCTTTGCCACCGCCAGGGCCGTGGCAAACTTCGCGAACTCGGCCGGTTGCAGGCGCAAAGGTCCGAGCACAAGCCACGAACGCGAGCCCTTGATTTCATGGGGATTGAAGATGGTGGCAAAGAGCAGCAACAGCAGTGCCCCGTAAATGATATAGGCGAAAGTGTCGTAGAAGCGGTCGTCGAGCAGGAGCAGGAAAAGCGCCAGTGCCATCGACGTGGCTATCCATACAATCTGCATGCCTGAACGAGAATCCAGACTGAAGATGTCGGTGTCGCCATAAGTATAGGATGCACCGCAGACACTCACCCATCCAAAGGCGAGAAGCGCCACATAGATGAAGATGGTCCACCAGTCGAGCGAGCGCAACACTCCTGCGGGTTTATCTGTTTGCCTTACCATAAGCTATGCGTCGTTTTTGGAATACGGCAGCCCTCGACTCAGATCCTGGCGAGAGCTTGCCATGCAGGTATTGTTCAATCATCAGTCCGCCGATAGGCACACCATATTCGGCACCAAATCCGCCATTCTCCACATATACGGCAATGGCTATCTTCGGATTGTCCATCGGTGCAAATCCCATGAACACCGAGTGGTCGTGACCGCGGTTCTGGGCCGTACCGGTCTTTCCGCAGATGATGATGTCGCCACGGTTAAGATGCTTACACGTTCCGCCCAGCACCGACGAGCGCATGCCCTGCACAATATAGTCGTAGGCTGCACGCGAGGCCTTGGTCTGATGGCGTTCGGTGAACTTGGGGTCGAGGGGTTCGCCCTTGACCTTTCGCACCACATGAGGAGTATAGTAATAGCCGCGATTGGCTATCGTGGCACCCAGATTGGCTATCTGGAGCGGCGTGAGGTTCACCTCGCCCTGACCGATGCTGATTGAAATGATGGTCAGTCCGTTCCACGAACTCTTATAGGCATTGTCGTAGAAATCAGCATTAGGAATCAGTCCGCGCTTCTCGCCCGGCAGGTCAACTCCCAGCTTATAGCCGAATCCCATCGACACCATATAGTCGCGCCAGGTGTTCATGGCATCCTGAACGGTCTTGTATTTGGCACGGTTGGACATCATGTGGTAGAGTCCCCAGCAGAAATAACCGTTGCACGAAGTGCTGATGGCAGGTACGAGCGAGATGGGCGACGCGTGACCGTGGCATCCCACATGGAGTCCACGATGATAGAAACCGTGATGGCAGGGATATACCGTGGTGACGGGATTGATGATGCCTTCGGTCATAAAGGTGAGTCCCTGCGATGTCTTGAAGGTAGAACCCGGGGGATACTGTCCCATGATAGAGCGGTTGAGCAGCGGTTTCCACACATCCTTCGACAGTTCAAGATGCATCTTGCCGCGCTGACGGCCAACCATGATACGGGGGTCGTAGGTTGGAGAACTGACCATGCACAGCACTTCGCCCGTGGCCGGCTCGATGGCTACGATACTGCCTATTTTTCCTTCTAGCAGCCGCTCACCCAGAGCCTGCAGATTGATGTCGATGCTGAGCGTAAGGTCTTTGCCTGCAACGGGTTTGCGGTCGAGGGCGCCGTTCCGGTATTTGTCTTTGATGCGCCCGTGGGCGTCGCGCAGCAGAATCTGCACACCCTTCTCGCCCCTGAGCTGTTTCTCGTACGAGCGCTCTATGCCAAGCTTGCCAATATAGTCGCCGGGCTGATAGTAGTCGTCTTCCTCAATATCGGCAGGCGACACCTCAGCCACGTCGCCCAGCACATGGGCAGCGTAGGGATATACATACTGGCGGATGCTGCGATGCTGGACATAGAATCCCGGGAAACGGTACATCTTTTCCCGGAAGATGCTGAACTCCTTTTCCGACAGCTGACTCATGAAGAGCTGCTGGGTGAATCGCGAATAGCCGGGGTTCTTGTTCCGGTTCTTGATGTCGTCCATGCGCTTGTCGAACTCCTCCTTCGTAATGCCGAGGGCGTTGCAGAATTCCAAGGTGTCGAGATGCCCGCTTTCCTCGTTCATCACCACCATCAGGTCGTAACTGTGCTGGTTATAGACCATCAGCTTTCCGTTGCGGTCGGAAATGACGCCACGGGCGGGGAACTCGATTTTCTTGAGGAAAGCGTTCGAGTCGGCGTTCTTCTTATAGTCGTCGCTCACAATCTGAAGCGAAAACAGCCGGATGATGTAAATCACCACAATGGCAATAGCCACACCGCCTATGACGTATCGCCGGTTCTCCAGTTCATAGTTTCCCTTCACGACCTGCGTAAGTTTTCAACAACCAATATAAGCACAACGGTGAGCAGCGTGCTGCCTCCAATGCTGAGCAGCCACTGCAGCCAGTTGAAGAAAGTAAAGGCCTCAAGTGAAAAGAAGACAAGATTATAGAGAAACACCATGAAAACAGTGTAATAGATGAAACGCCCGATGCCAAGGGTACGCATGCCCGGCTTCAGGTTTTCCTCACTGTCACGGGGAATAAACGGTTCCAGGATATAGGGTTGCAACACGGCCAGAAGCGTCGTGGAGGCAGCAGCCAGACCGGGCGTGTTGGAGAACACGTCGATACAGAGACCGAGCAGAAAACTGGTGAGCAGGATAATCCACTTGGGATGGTTGCGGCGGAAGAGCAGGACGAAATAGACATAGAACAAGGGAGTAGCCACGCCGAAGAGGTGGATGTGATTCAGCACCAAGGCCTGCACAACCACCAAGACCACAAAGGCCACTATCCGTTGTATCAAATCTGTCGTCACGCTAAACGCTCAACTTAAAAAACTAAACCACAAATCCTAAACGCTCTGCCGGCGTTAATTCTTCTCAGAGTTCTCGGTGCCTTCCGTCTTCGGCTTAATGGAATCCTGGGCGGCACGCATCAGGTTCACTCGCTCGCGCATCGGTGCATCATCGATGACGCACACGTCGCGCAACAGTCCGAAATCGGTGCTCAGCCTGATCTGCACGCGATAGGAAAGACCGTCGGCAGAATTAAATACATGAAGCACTTTTCCTACGAGCAGTCCCGGCGGGAAGATGCTGGAATAGCCGCTGGTGACAATCAGGTCGCCAAGACGGAAATGCGCATGGCGCGGCACGTCGTCCACATCGGCAAGGTCGCTTCTGCCACCCTTCCAGTGCAGATAGCCGAAATAGCCGCGCTTGTCGATAGCCACGCTGATATTGCTCTGGCTGTGCAGCACCGGCAGCACGATGCTGTAGTGCTGCCCGGCCATATAGACCACACCCACAATGCCATTACCACAGGCCACGCCCATGTCGGCATGAATGCCGTCGGCTGTTCCTTTGTCGATGGTAATGTAGTTGTCTTTCTTACTGACGGAATTGGTTATCACCTTGGCTGGAATAAGGCGATAGTCGCTGAGCAAAGCCAGCTGACTGTTCCGCAGGTAAGAAGAATCCTTAGTGAGTTGCGCAAGCTGTTCCGACATCACCTTCACCTGGCGTTCCAGATAGAGGTTGCGCTGGGTCAGCTGTGCATTGTTCTTGGTAAGGCTGAAGAACTCCTCGATGGCTGAATTTGCCTCATACAACTTCCCTGCCACATCGTTGGCAGTTGTGAAATACACACTACCGTGATAGCTGTTGAACTGAATCAACAGTGCAAGACTGGCAGCCTCCAGCACAGCAAAGAGGAACCAGTGATAGTATTTGGCAATAAAAGCAACGAGATTGTTCACCCTTATCTCATCAGGAACGAGAAGCGGTCAACATTATTCAGTGCAATGCCAGCACCCTTAGCCACACAGTGCAGCGGATCTTCGGCAATGTGGAAAGGAATGTTGATCTTGTCCTGCAGACGCTTGTCGAGTCCGCGCAGCAATGCACCGCCACCAGTCAGATAGATACCGTTATGCACAATATCGGCATAGAGCTCTGGCGGCGTGTTCTCCAATGCTGAGAGCACGGCTGTCTCGATGCGTGCCACCGTCTTGTCCAGACAATGGGCGATTTCCTGATAGCAAACAGGCACCTCCATGGGCAGGGCAGTGATTCGGTTAGGACCGTGCACGATATAGTCCTCGGGAGCCTCTTCGCCCAGGTCGGTCAATGCCGAACCCACGTTAATCTTGATGCGCTCGGCCATACGCTCCGAAACCTTCACGTTGTGCTGGCGGCTCATATATTCCTGAATGTCGGCAGTGAGATCGTCGCCGGCCACCTTGATAGAGTTGTTGGCCACGATACCGCCAAGCGAAATCACGGCAATCTCGGTGGTACCTCCACCGATATCAACAATCATATTGCCCTCGGGGGCTTCCACGTCTATGCCAATGCCGATGGCAGCTGCCATGGGCTCGAAAATCAAATACACGTCACGGCCTCCGGCATGCTCGGCACTGTCGCGCACGGCACGCAGCTCCACCTCGGTAGAACCGCTAGGCACACCAATGACCATTCTCAGCGAAGAGGTGAACAGGCGGGAACCCGTGTGCACCATCTTAATCAGTCCGCGCATCATCTGCTCGCAAGCCGTGAAGTCGGCAATCACGCCGTCGCGCAGCGGACGGATGGTGCGAATGTTGTCATGCGTCTTCTCATACATCATCTTGGCCTTCTCACCCACGGCAATCATTTTGTCCGTACGGCGGTCCAGTGCAACCACTGAAGGTTCGTCAACCACAATCTTATCATCACTGATAATGATGGTGTTGGCCGTACCAAGGTCCATTGCAATCTCCTGAATAAAACTGAAGAATCCCATTTTTACACAATAAAACTCTAAAAATCTGTAAATCTAAAAATTATTTCTCGAACCAGCTGTGGATAGCTGTATCATAGTGCGAGCTGACGCCAAAGGCGCGGGTGGCGAACATGCGGCGGTCCTCGATGTCGGTCACGGCACCCTTCTTGTTCAGTATGTCGAGCAGCACGCCGTATTCTGCCTTTGAGGGAACAATCACCACGTCCTTGAAGTTCTTGGCACCGGCACGAATCAGCGAGATGCCGCCAATATCAATCTTCTCGATGATATCCTGCTCCGAGCTCGAAGCGTCGGCAACGGTCTGCTCAAAGGGGTAAAGGTCAACGATAACCAGGTCGATAGAAGGTATTTCGTATTCCTCCATCTGCTGCTGGTCGCCTTCATTGTCGCGACGGGCCAGGATGCCGCCGAAAATCTTGGGATGAAGGGTCTTCACACGTCCGCCGAGGATTGAAGGATAGGTCGTCACGTCTTCCACCTTCTGACACTCGTAGCCTAACGATTCAATAAACTTCTGGGTACCTCCCGTAGAGAGGAATTTCACACCTTCGCTATTCAGCTTAGCGAGTAATTCGTCCAACCCGTCCTTGTGGAAAACAGACACAAGGGCGGTCTTAATATTTTTCTTTCCAGCCATAAAATTAATTAATGTACATTATTCAGGTTGCAAAGTTACTGCAAAAAAATGATACGCCGAAAAGAAACGGCAAGTTTTTCTTCCACTTCATGTAAATTAGTCGATTTCTTGATTTATCTCATTAAATAATTTGCACGTTCGGTTTTTTCTTCGTAATTTCGCATCTTGATAAAAAGAACGACTCGCAGAACATGAAGAAGTGGCTTTGGCTGTTAGGCCTACTGCCGGCATTCATCCTGACGGGATGCAGCAATGACAGTCCAGGTGTGGTGAGCGGAAACTCCGCCTACTACTGGAGCACCGTGTTCCGCATCAATCCGCAGCAGCAGGACTTCATCAGGCAGCACGGCATCAAAAGGCTCTACGTCCGTTACTTCGACGTCGTACAGAACGACGAGGGCCAGCCCATGCCTAACGCCACCATCCAGTTCACCGACACCATGCCCGAGAATCTGGAGATTATCCCCACGGTCTTCATCGTGAACGATTGCATGGCAAGCGAAGTGCCCGACCTAGCCGACAAGATTGCCTCGCGCATCTTGCAGATGAACGAAACGCACGACATACCGAACGTCAGGGAAATACAGATCGACTGCGACTGGACCAAACGCACCGAGAAGCATTTCTTCAGTTTCATGCAGTCGCTCCGCGAAAAGCTGAAAGCCAAGGGCATCTCGCTCTCTTCTACCATCCGCCTGCACCAGCTGGCCAGCACACCGCCACCCGCCGACCGCGGCGTGCTGATGATGTACAACACCGGCGACTTCACCGACATCAACTGCCAGAAACCCATTCTCGACACCGAGGTGGCCGTGCCCTACCTGAAGAATCTTTCCAGCTATCCGCTCCCGCTCTCGGCGGCCTACCCGCTCTACTCGTGGAAAATCCTCTTCCGCCAGAAAAAGTTTGTGGGTATCATGTACAGCGACGACGAATACCCTATCCTTCCAACCGACAGTATTATTATTCGCAGCGTCACCGTCGAAGAAATACTGAAAGCCAAGGCCTGCCTGCGAAAGCACCGCCCCGACATCAATTCCGAGATTATCCTATACGAACTGAACAATAAAAACATCACAAAATTCAAAGACCATGAATATAAGGAAATTTTTGCTCGTTAGCGTTTTCAGCTCATTGGCTGTTGCCAGCGGCTGGGGTTGTTCGGGTATTATCACCCACAACTATTATATGATGGACGTAGCTCCAAGCATCGGCGACACGGAGTACTTCACGAACCAGTTCGACAAGTTCTGGCAAAACTACATGAACGAAGACAACATCGGCTACCGGTGGAGTAAGGACAGAATCATGGAGACCGCCAAAAGCAAGGGCGACACCGACATGGTGGCCTATCTGACACAGCTGAACGCCTTCCTCGACATCTGCGACCAGCTGGAGGAGACATGGTCCTACCCCACCAAGGAACAGCTTGCCGCCCGCAAGACCACCTTGCAGAACATGAAGACCGCAGCGGCCAACTACCGCGGCGCCCGCCTGCGCTCGCAGTATGCCCTGCTGGCCATGCGCGCCAACATGCTGCTCAAAGACCATCAGGCCAACCTGGCTTACTGGAAGAGCAAGTCGGGCAACCTTCCCGATAATATATATAAGGAGATGATGCGCAACATCTATGCCGGAGCCCTTTTCCATACGGGCAACAAGAAGGAGGCCTTCGAAATCTATGCCGAGCAGGGCGACCAGGTCAGCATCCGCTGGGCCATGCGCAAATACCGTAACCTGGCCGGCATCCAGAACATTTATTCCGAGAACCCCAATGCCGCCACGCTCTACTATCTGGTGCAGGACTTCGTGAACAACGTGCAGGAAAGCATCGACACCGACGACCCTGAATGGATAAAGAATATCGACCACGTGCAGATAAAAGCTGGCGAAGCAATGCAGTTCGTGGAGTTTGCCGAAAAGGCTGCCGCCAACAGCGCCGTCAGCGACCAGTGCCTGTGGAAGACTGCCGCTGCCCTGACCACCTATCTGCTGGGCAACCGCAAGCAGGCAGCCCAGGCCATAGAACAGGCAATGAAACTGAACGGAGCACAGCGCACCAAGGACAACGCCCGTTGCGTGCGACTGCTGGTGCTGGCCGGCGACCCGGGCGTGAAGGGCAAATTCTTACGCACCGAAATGGAATGGCTCGACGCGAAAGTGGCGGCCGAAGGCAAAGACGACTATTGCTTCACCAACGCCCGCGACAGGATTCTCCACCAGTCGCTCATCGAAAGATATCAGCGCACCGGCAACCAGGAAATGGTGCTGGCCGTGCAGTCGCTGGGCGATTTCCACAACGAAGAAAGCGAATACTGGAACACCCGCTACAGCAGCGATTTCAACATCGTACTCGACAGCATGGACGCCAGCCAGCTGAAGAAATTCTATTCGTTCATCTCTTCCAGTCGCAAGGACCCGCTGGAAAGCTATGTCACAGGAAAAGTCTATAAGGATGCCAACTATTACAACGACATGATTGGCACCAAGCTGCTTGCCCAGAACTCATTCGAAGAGGCCATCCCCTACTTCGAGAAGATTCCACTGAGCTTCTTCTGCGGACAAAACATCAGCTACTATGCCGCCAACCGCGACTGGACGGTTCCCAGATGGCTCAAGCGCCAGTGCATGCCGGAAGGCGACAACGACGGCCCTAACTCTGGTAAGCTGAACGAAAACAAGAAACTGAAGTTCTGCCGTGAGATGCTCGACCTGAAGAGCCGCCACGACCTGGCAGCCAACGGCCCCGAGCGCAACAAGCTGGCCTACCAGCTGGCCGTTCGCTACCAGCAGGCATCGCTGCGTGGCGACTGCTGGTACCTGACCGGTTACGGATGGTCTGTCGATGGCGAGCTGATGCCCTGGCAGGCGAATTTCGAGAAACTGGCCGCCGATTATCTCAGCGAGAACAAGACCGTTTCCGATTTCAAGCTGCGCACAGAGAGTATTTACGCACTGGCCTACCTTGCCTACGACGGACCATGGGCCGAGTCATCATACGACTGGCAGACCGAGCAAACCAACTACGACCCGAGGCCCGGCACCCATCAGTTCAAGGCACTTACCGAACTCAGTCAGTTTGCCCGCCAGAACGCAAGCCGCATGCCGGCCTACGTCACAAAGTGCGATGTGCTGAAAGAGTTCCGCAAGCTGCAATAGCGGAAACAATAATCTAATTCAAACACAAAGACACAGAGGCGCAAAGATTATTGGCCTCTGTGTCTTTGTGTTTTTGTTAATATTCGCGCGTAAGCGAGTTTTCTCCCCTACTTCTTGAAGAACGAAGCAATCCAAAGGATGACTACAGCACCGATGATAGCTGTGGCAAGCTGTCCCAGAAGGCCACCCCACGAAATTCCAAGCAGCGAGAACAGCCAGCCGCCGAGTGCACCGCCCAGCAGACCGAGCACGATGTTCATAATCAGGCCGAAACCGCCACCTTTCATCAACTTGCCAGCGCAGAAGCCAGCCAAACAACCCAAAAGAAGTGAAATGATAATTCCCATAATATTAATGTTTAATAGGTTTGATGGTGCAAATATATAAACATTACGATTAACTACAAAATTTTTTACCAAAAACTTTGTGCCTTCGTGTCTTTGTGTTTATTAATAATAATTCATAATTAAATTTCGAGGGCGAAGCCCGACCAAAAGAATAGTTATCGTTAGGGTTATAGTTATCGTTAGGGTTATAGTTATCGTTAGGGTTATCGTTATCGTTAGCGTTGCTGTGATTAACAAAAAACTCTTCTGAGAAATAATATTAAAAATAGTTATTAACTACACTCTGCAATCCAATCCATTGGAATGCAGGAAGTTAACCCATGTAGTTAAACTACACTAAACTACATGCTAACTACATCGTAACTACATGCCCATTCGGCTGACATCGCCCCAAAAGGGCTTTCCGCATGCAAATAACACGCTTATCATTTGGCTTTCAAGCAGTTCCGAATTAGTTCCGATATTGGAAACTGCCAGTTCCGATACGAGAAACTGTCAGTTCCAATAGGCGGAACTGTCAGTTTCCAAGTTCGGAACTGACGGGAACTGACGTTAGCGAGAATTCAAACCAGCATGCCATGGATGCCAAAATCTAGTCGCTGTGCAGTTAGCGTGTAGTTAGCATGTAGTTAAATGTAGTTTAACTACACTAGCTAACTTATTGATTACAAACACGTTTAATCGCTGAGTGTAGTTAAAACCTATTTTTGAGAAAAATTCTCGTCAGTGTAAACTGTCAACCAAAATCAGTACACCTCATTATATGTGAATGTGAACAGCGGTTCTGTGTTCATTATTTAATTAAAAGATTTGGAGGTTATAGGAATAAGTTGTACATTTGCAAGCAGGAACAAAAACGTAACGAATATGCCAAGGAGTACAAGAAAGAAAAGCAAAACGGGCACCTGCCATGTGATGCTCCGTGTGAACACAGAGTCCCCTGTTCACTATTACAATCTTTATAGTATCTCGTCAAATGGTGGTTCTGCACATTCGATTAAGGATGTCAGTATAACAAAGGAAAGAGGAATCTCGTGGGACTATAATATTAATATACCATTTCAATACAATATAAAAAGAAGTGTGCCATGGAAGTAAAGACAATAGGATATGTATTTTTTTCATTTTTGTTCCTTGCGTGCAATAATGGGAATAAAGCAAAAGAGGTATGTGAAAACAGTTTAGACAGCACCTTGGATGATAAGGTGCTATTAGAAGATGCTTATATGTGTGATTCCAATAAAAACTCTATCATATCTGAAAAAGAATTGAGGACATATAATAAATTCCAAACATTTAATGAATTCAAAATGAGAGGAGAAGGCAAGATATGTAATAATCCATTTGTATATGTAAAAGAAAAAGAGGATACTATTATTGTTCGTGTTTCTAATGACAAGAATAGAACTATTCAATATATCAAGAAGAATGGGGTTTGGCATAATTATCAAGAGTTTGACATGCAGAAAAAAGGAATGCCAATACAAAAGGATAGCAGAGAAAAACCTGCTAGAAGCTATTATCGCATATTCAAGAAAGACACTATCATGGAACTAGCATGTACGTATCCAGAGTATCCGACTCAAGATTTATATATTAAGACCAAGAATAATTGTGTACTTATACCATTAAGCAACCAAGAATTCGTTAAGATTACCAGTCATCCGATAGAGAAAATAATGGAAATAGTATCTAATTATAAAAACGGTAAGTATGAAACCCGGACTCTTATAGACAAGCCGTACAAGTACACTAAATATGAAAATAACAATTTTTACTATTTCGTTTATACTATAAGTAACACTCGTGGTGTTGAACATGCAGACACGCTAACTATACCTAAAACTAGTTTACTCGAGTTTGGTATAGGCCCAGGTCTTTATGAAAATCTTGGGGTTTCTTCTGATTACTTTTCAAGAGAATAAAGTGTTCAACTTCTGTGAACACAGAGTCCCCCGTTCACATATAATTCTAAAGGTATTGTAAGTAAACCGATGCGTTTCAGCCAATTCCAAAGAGCTGTAAAAAGAATCAACAGATAATTATGAAAAAGTATTTAATTATATTTTCGATATTAGTATGCTTCGGAGGATGTTGTTCTTATAAGAATGTGCCTTATGTCGTGTATCGAAATAACGAAATAGACGAATTAATAGGGCCTATGCTCACAAGGGGTCTGTCCCCCTGTGCTCTATTCAGCAAAGAAGACTTTAAAATCCTTTTTTAATTCCATATTATAAATAAATATATGTATACTATATATAGAAAAATATATTATAAAAGATGTGTATTTTGGGGAATAACGTGTTGCGCTATATGTTGTATTCCTATTTTCCTTCTAATTGCCTTAAACGGTTATTCCTGGAATTATTTTTCAT
>JAFWQT010000024.1 GCA_017508965.1 Prevotella sp.
ATATAATAATGTGGACCATTCAATAGTTATTTATCTTCTTTTTTAGGTTTATGGGAGAATCGGTAGCTGATGGTAAGCAGGGCATATCGGCGCATGGAGTTAGTCCATGTTTCTGTGCGTCCTTGCGCTCCGATGTTATAACGCAGGTTGGAAACCTGACCTAAGAGGTCGTAGCCGCGAAGTTTGACAACCCACTTTCCTTGTTGGAATGATTTTGTGAGCGAGGCATCCCAATAGAGACGGTTGTCGTTCATTTCCGCGTCAGTATATCCACGGCGTGAATGCATCGTGATGTCGGTGTCGAACGTAAAGTCCCACGGCAGTTTGTAGGTGCCGTTCATACCATAGACGATGTCCCAGATATCAGTTGGCTGCTCGCCGAGCGTGATGTTTCGATGAAGATTGCGATAGGTGAAATCGCCTTTCAAGATCAGGGTAAGGTTGTCTTTCTGGTACTTGATACCTGGTTTGTAGTTCAAGCGAAGAGTGCCGACGCGGCTCAACTCCGATTCGCTGCTCCCCGTAGCAACGGCGAGACCCGTATTTTTGTTATAGCTGAAAGTGAATTCGTTGCCAATGTTCCAGATTTTCTTTTTGCCAAGCGCACGGTCCCAATTGGTGGAAAGACTGAAATACCAGTTTCCGCTGCTGATATTTTCCGGGCAATAGGTGCGAACACCAGTTGTCATGTCGTAGGTGTAGCCTTGTGTTCGTGCATTGTGAGTCAGATTGGCGTTGAGACTGATAGCAATGGTCTGGTTGATGCTGTCGTTGCGCAAACGGTAGTCGGCCATCCAGTTGTGCTGTTCACTCTTCTTCAGATTGGGATTGCCAAGATAGATGTTCAGTGGGTCGCTGGTAATCGGGCGGTCGATTAGGTCGGTAACGGATGGGGTTGTCGGCCACATATAGTATTGCATATTAAGACTGTGCTTCTGATTCATGCTCATGAGATAGAAATACACGTTTGGAGTGAGCAACGTGTAGTGGCGGGTAAATGTCGTGCTGAGCGGTTCGCTGTCGTAATTCATCCGCTGTCGCTCGAAGTTGGCGCTAAGACTACTATACAAACCCAAATACCATTTCCCCATGTTTTTATTGAAGTCAATGCTCAGCTGTGAGCGACGCTCCAGATTCTGGGTGCGCTGTTCGTAACTGTTCTTGGCATCAAACTGGTAATCGATACTATCGCGCAGATACTCGTGACGGTCACTGTTATTGTCGCTTATGCCGACACCAACGGTAGGAGTAATTCGTATGCTTTTCGTCAGCTGATAGTTGTATGATAAACTGCCCTGATAGTTATAGTTGTAAGATGGCGATTCCGTGCGGCGGTCGCGGTCATCTTGTGTGCCCAGTTTGTGATAGGTATAGTGATTTACGCTCGATGACTCTGGATTGTAGCTGCGGTTGAAGTTGCCCTGCACGTTGAATGTGAACGAGTCGCCCGACGGCAGACGATAGGCAAGATAGGCATAGCCACTGCCATTGAAAATATCTGACTTGCTGCGCGACCGATACCACGAACTGTTGATGCTGTCGGTCATCATGGCATCGGCTGTGCTTATGTTCCATCCTTCACTTTCGTTACGATTGCGGTTATAACCGATATACGCCGTTGAATAGAAACGGAATTTGCCTGTGGCCCGCAGGGTGTTGCTCAGCGTGAACGAGGAAGGTTTGTTGCGGCTCCATCCTTCCGACTGTCCGAAGGTGCTGGCACCGTTCAGATAGGTTTCGCCGTTGCTTCGGTTTTCGCTGAAATCGTTGTTCCATGTAGCGCTCGCTTCGGTCGAGTTGGTCAGTTTTTCCTCGGGTGCCTGATAGACGAACTGGCCGCCAATCTGCTTGAAGTGGCTGTCGCCCGACAGGTCTGTCTTATCCCTGTATTCAGAGTTCTCTCTGATATACTCCATTTTCTCGTTGATGTTGTTCATGCCGCCGAAGACCACGGCACGTGTGCGGTCGGAGAATCTTAATCCGAAGCCCTTCAGTTTGTATCGGTCGTCAGTGCCATAGCCTGCCTCCACATTCGCTGAGCCACCGATGTTGTACTCCCGTTTCAGGATAACGTCCATCGTGTACTCCTTTTCGTCCTCGTCGTCGATGCCGAGGTATTTGTTCTCTTCGGTCTGCTTCTTATATACCTCGATATTCTTCACAGTGAAGTAGGGCAGGTTTTGCAGCATAATCTGATTCTTGCCCTTGAAGAAGTCCGCGCCGTTGAGCGTCAGGTTATCTATCTTCTTGCCGTTGACGAATATCTCGCCATTATCTTTCAGCTCCACGCCCGGCAACTGCTTGATGAGTCCGTCGAGCATCGAACCCTCGGGCACATTGAATGCATCGGCATTATAGACCAGCGTGTCGCCGCGCCACACCATCTTTATCTTCGTGGCCTTCACCATAACCTCGTCCAGTTGTCCGCCTTCGAAGTGGCTTGCTCGTGCTGCCTTTTTCATATACACTTTCGGTCCCTCGATATCATCCCGCCTTCGGCTCACCTTCTTCATCTCGAAGTCCGTAAAGGCCGTTTCATAGTTCGGGTGTTCAAACTTGAGGATATACCTGGCTGGCTCGCGACTGATTTGGAAGTAGTATCGCGTTGTTCCTGCCGAGCGTCCGATGCCGCTGCTGTAGCTGTAGTTCTTCCACACCTTCACCGTGTCCACCACCGTAGAGTCAGCGTTCATCAGCGTCACCCTCACGTCGGGAATCGCAGCTTTCGTAAAACCATCAGCCACCGTTCCGTACATTGAGATGGTATTATCTTTCTTTTTTACCTTTGTAGTGTCTTCCTGTCCATAAACCGCCATTGCGACGAGGGCGAGCAGGATGGTGATGATGGTTTGCTTGTTCATATTCATATTTATTATATGTTGCTCTTTTATTATATATACACCGTTTTTGCAGAAATATCCCGCTTGTAGGAGTTAAATTATTCTAATGATACTATTCAAGTCATGTTACACATGTCATAGGATTTTTTGTTTTGAGGGTGTAAGGGTGCTAAAACCCCGATAAACACAGGGCTTACACCCTTGTTCGGAGGGTGTAAGGGGTGTAATAAGGGTGTAATGGAGACCCACCCCAGCCCTCCCTGCATAGGGAGGGAGTTCTGTCTTTAGGGTTAGGGTTAGGGTTAAGGTTATCGGTTAGAAATTCTCTAGAAAATTTTCTTCAAACAATGGCCGTATGGAACGCAAACATCCTTTGATTGCAACAAATTCTCTAGAGAATTTATCGCCGTTCTCTAACCAAACGCCTCAACCCCCTCCCTTTGGGAGGGGCAGGGGTGGGCATTACACCCTCCTTACACCCTTTACACCCTTCCAAGGAGGGTGCAAGCCCTGTGTTTATCGGGGTTTTAGCACCCTTACACCCTTAAATCAAAATTTTCGCGCGCATGCGCGCGAAGCAAGCATGATATTTCGGGAAAACATGGGACGTATCGCTACGGCCCATGTCGTTGCCTTAATTTAAACCTAAAATTATTGTAGTTGCGAATTATGCAGTTTCTTTAATACGGAACCGAGTTCTTCAACATTGCGGGGGCAGGCCACGATAGTGCCTTTTGCATCGATGACAATCAACTCGGGATAAGAACGGATACCGTAGGCTGCAAGTGCATTTCGCGGGTTGGTGTCTGGATCGGGCATCAGCTGCGGCCATGGCAGTTGGTGCTGCTTTACTTCCTCCCGCCATCTCTGCACACCGAAGCTGAAGGCCAAGGTGACGAACTCCACTCCGCGGGAACGGTAAGTGTCGTAAAACGTCTTCATGGACGGATGGATTTCAGATCCATAACCGCCAAGACCATCCCAGAAATGCAGCACAACATACCCCTTGCCGATATATTCGCTTAGCTGATGTGGGCGGCCCTTTGTGTCCACCAATTCAAGGTTGGTATAAGGAGTGCCGGGACGGCGCTTCTCCAGTCCTTCCACGTATTCGCGCATCGGTGCCAGGAGGATGTGGTGCGAGAAAGCATAGTCGTCGCTGAGGTAAGGCTTCAGTTCCTCGTAACTCATTTCGGTATATACCTGACTGAGCGCATAGGCTGAGATGATATTGTCACGGTTTTCACGTACAGCCTTGAGAAGCCGCTCGCCGCGCTGGCGGTTGATTTCCGCTTTTTTCTGAATGTCGGTCTCATGGAGTTCGGCCATGCGTTCGCGTTCTACTGTCTGCAGGAAGTCGTTAACCTTTTGGCTGGTCTTGCCTCCTTTTACTGTCAGGTGCTCCATGTCCGCAATGATAGGCCTACCGTCGGTATAGAAGTAAACGACTTCTCTGTTATCGAGATATATCCGGCACACCTCGTTCTTCGGCAGTTTGCAGGTAAAGGAGAATTTGCCGTTGGTGATAGGGCACGTCCCCAATAGTTCAGAGGTAATATTGCGCCTCACTTCTACCTTGC
>JAFWQT010000157.1 GCA_017508965.1 Prevotella sp.
ACGCAGGAAGATTAGAGTGTAAGATCTGGGGCAGCCTTCGCCAAAGAAAGAGAGGGTGCTCTCGGTGAATTCCTCAACGGGCAGGGTGTAGGCGAAACGTCCCGCCTGCACGGTATCTACAACCGTTCCCGACCCTCCCACACCAGCAAGCACCAGCGTGCCGTCTTTCAGAGCGGGTGAATAACCTGTGACAGTTGCAGTCTTTGTTGACTGTGCCCAGCCCGTCATTGCAACGAGGGCGAGCAGAGCGGTGATAATTGTTTGCTTGTTATATAAAATCATAATTCTCAACTCTTAACTCTTAGTCGCGCAGCGATACATCTTAATTCTAAATTCTTAACTCTTAACTCATATTATTCCACCATTTTCCTTGGGAAATACTTGAACAGCTTCTGGTTGTCGCGTAGTTCCTTGATGCTCAAGTCGGACTTTACTTCACCGCTCCAGTTGGCGAAATTAGCCTTGAAGGGCTCGCCTTCAGGAACGATATAGGTGATGGTTTCAAGGTTAAGCGGCAGGGGCTCGAAGATGAGCACGATGGCAAAGTAGTCGCCCGAATAGCCCTGAACCCAGAACAGCGTGTCGTTGGGATAGTCCATCACGCCCTTACACTTATACTGATGGCCCGACTTGTCGATGAGGATGGTGTTGCCGCCACGGCCGAAATATTCCCTGCGCCAGTTCATCTCGGTGGAAATGGCGACGTAGGTAGCTTCCGGAGTCAGCCACATGGCCATCGTACCCTCAGGAATGGGCTTGATGAGGTGGGCATCCTTGTATTCTGACCACGTGAAGAAGTTGTCTTTGTCGAAGTTCTTTGCCTCGGTGACGAGTGTCGGATGATGGAATTCAGGAACCTGGTCGTAGTAGTTTGCCACGCCATGAAACACTAGACCTGACGGCTGACGGTTCAGTTTCACGTTCAAGCCTCTCAACTGCCAGTTGGGTACGCCATAGATGGAAATGTCTGTAGTGGTCTCGGGCAGTTTGGGGAAGAAAATCTTGAAGTCGAGCACCGTTCCCTTCTTGCCCTTGATGCCGAAGCGTTTGTAGTAGCAGTCGGGCGCTGTGCGCCTAGCTCTATAGCTGACACCTGTTTCGTTGTCGAGAATACATCCCTCTTCATCCGTGAGCCAGAAGTTATCCACTATGTCGGCAGGCATCGGCAAATAGCAATGCAGCACGGTCTCGCCATTCTCTTCGGTCAACTTCCAAGGCATTGGCGTGTAGGGGGCATCTTTTGAAGCATTGACAAAATCGGCAAACAGCTCGTCGTTTAGATCGACGGTAGGGACGTTCTCTACCACCAAGCCTGATGGCTCAAACCAGTCGTCCTTTTCAGTCCTGTTCCAACGGGCAACCGATTTCTTCTTTTTGTCTATGGCAACCGAAGGCTTAGGCACCCAGTAACCGCTGCTTTTAGCCAGAGTTACCACATCATTATTTGTTTGTGCCTGCATCGTGAGGCTGGCAATAGCCGTGAGGCTAAGGGTTATGATACGCTTGATCATATTTCTCTCGTTTTAAAATTAATACTATTTGAATGCATGAGCTCATTGCGATATTCTTGGTAACAGGCGGCAGTTGTTTGGGCCCCGATGGGAGCATTGGTGCCGTAGAGCAGAATCCTGCCGTTGATGCGCTCGGCAATCCAGCGGTACTGCAACTGCCGTCGCTGGTCCTTCAGTTCGAAGAAGAACTGCTGGTGCGAAAAGTTCAGGTGGTAACCGGGCGTCTCGTCGCTATAACAGCAGGCCACTTGCAGCAGCCGTCCGAACACGTCGACTTCCTTCTTGTCGGGGAAGACATAAACTCTCGATACGACGTTGCTGTCGTTTGCCGCACCGCACTTCAGCTGGCCCTCTTTTACATTATGGTAGGCAGCCATCTTTTCGATGAATTCATCCACGCGGGCAGGGTCCTGATAGGGCACCGTTTCTTCCGTAGGATCATGTGCGGCATAGTGCAGGTTGGGGTCGTCTATAGCCCCCTCCAAACCTTCAGTAGGAGCCCCCTCCAAACCTCCACCCATAGGGGAGGCTTTCTGTCTTCCCCTCTCTACGGGGGAGGGGATTGTGGGGATGGGTTTTGTTGGAACTTGTTTCGGCTTAGTTTCAGGCTTTGGAACTGACAGTTTCTGACTTTGGAACTGAGAGTTTCTGACTTTGGAACTGGGAGTTTCAGGCTTTGAAACTGGCTTGGGCGTAGTCTGCTTCACAATCACCTGTGCCGTTTTTGCCGGTTCATCCTTGGGCATCAGCGTAAAGCCTACACCACATATTAACAGTAGGCATGCGGCAGCGGCCACCAACCTCCCCCAGAAGGAGCCCCCACCAAACCTCCCCCAATTGGGGAGGCTTTTTATTCTCCCCTCCCTTTGGGAGGGGCTGGGGGTGGGCTCCTCTTGAGGGATGGGGATGTTCCACCCCTCTGGCAGCTTGGGCGTATCGGCATATTTGCGCCTTAATGCCTCGCGCAGGTCGGTATCCTTATATTTCTCGTTCATCTTCTTTCAGTTTCTTATAGAGTTTCCTTCGTATTCTGTACAGTCGTTTGGCCAGCGGTCCGGCTTCGGTGCCCATGATGTAGGCAATCTCCGCCAGCGGGAGGTCTTCGAAGTAGTAGAGCGTCAAGAGCATCCGTTCGTCGTCGGGCAGTTCGTCCATTATTTGCTCCAGTCGGCAGATGCGCTCTTCGCGTCCTGTTGAGAGTTCCGCTTCCAGTTGCTCGTCGCTGATATCCATCTGCCAGACCTCGCTATCCTCCATGGATATAATCTGCGGGCGGCGGCGTTTCTGGAAGTCGAGCGTCAGTCGGTAGGCGATGCGGCAGAGCCAGGTGGAGAGCGAGGCCCTGCGGGCATCGTAGCTGCCGATATGGCTGAAAGCGCGTAGGAAGGTGTCCTGCGTCAGTTCCTGGGCGTCCATCACGTCGTTCACCTGACGGACAATCATGGCGAAGACGCGCTCCCCGTAGCGGCCAACCATCAGGCTTTGCCCCTCACGTCGGCCGCTTTTCACGGCTTTTGCTATTTGTTCATCTGTATTCACTCTTGGCAGATGTTTTTTGGATTCTTCTACTAGTTATACGACTAAATCAGAAAAATATCCCGCACATTCCGAATGTTTTTTTAGAAATTAACGAAAAAAACTTGCCAACCGCTTGTGCTGCACACGTTTTCGCGTGAAAATATTATGCCCAAGAAAGCAAATAAATATGTTTTCTCTTCGATTAATCGATTTTTTGCACTAACTTTTGATAAGTTACTAACGCTCGACAAATCAAATTAAAACAAGTTTTATTTGCATTTGTGCTCACTTATGCGTAACTTTGCCCGCATGAAAGAATGGAGAATGCCCGCCGAATGGGAACCACAGGCTTTTGTGCAGCTCACCTGGCCGCACGCTGATACCGACTGGCAGCCGATGCTGGACGAGATAACCGAGACCTACGTCGAGATGGCGGATGCCATAACGGCGCGCGAACGGCTGCTCATCGTCCATCCGCGACCCGATACCGTAAAGGCATTGCTTGCCGAAAGACTGCCGAAGGAACAGGCTGAGCGCATCAACTATTTCCAATGCGAGACCAACGACACTTGGGCCCGCGACCACGGCTTTATCAGTCTGGTTAAGAGGAGAGATGAGAGAGGAAAGATGAGAGAGGAAAGAGGAGAGTGGAAAGAGAAAAGAGGAGAGATTTGTCTGCTGGATTTCTGCTTCAACGGATGGGGCGAGAAATTCGAGGCCCGGCTCGACAATGCCATCAACGCAAAGCTGTTCAGCATGCTGGATTGTTATGCCAACACCTCCGCCCTCGAGAACCATCTCGACTTCGTGCTCGAAGGGGGCTCCATCGAAAGCGACGGCGAGGGCACCATATTCACCACCCGCTGCTGTCTGTTGGCTCCTCATCGCAACCAACCGCTCAGCGAAGCGGAAATAGAAACCCAACTGAAGCGCCGACTCCGCGCCAGCCGCATCGTTTGGCTTGATGGCGAACCGATGCCCGGCGACGATACCGACGGACATATCGACACCATCGTGCGCACGGCTCCTGGTTACACCTTATTATATAATAGAGACCTGAAGATGAAGGAACAGCTGCAGGAATTGCGCACACCCGGCGGACAGCCCTACCGGCTATTGGAACTGCCCCTCCCCTCGCCTATCCGTGACGAAGACGGAGAACAGCTGCCCGCCACCTATGCCAATTTCCTCATCCTGAACGGAGCGGTACTGGTGCCCACCTATCATCAGCCCAATAACGACAGCGAGGCCATCGGCATCATCCAGCGCGCCTTCCCCGACCGCGAGATGGTGCCCATCGACAGCCGCTCAATCATCAAGCAGCACGGCAGCATCCATTGCTGCACGATGCAATTCCCGGAAATAAACGAAACAACGTTATAACGTCATAACGTCATCCCGCCAAACCGAAAAAACAAAAGAATATGAGAACAATAAAAATAGGCATATTGCAACAGCACAATGTGGCTGACCGCACCGACAACATGATGCGGCTGGCAAAGGGAATAGAAGACCTGGCGAAGCGCGGCGCCGAGCTCATCGTGCTGCAGGAACTGCACAACTCCCTCTACTTCTGCCAGGTGGAGGATGTCAATAACTTCGACCTTGCCGAACCCATACCCGGTCCCTCCACAGGATTCTACGGCGAACTGGCCCGGCAGTTCGGGGTTGTCATCGTCACTTCGCTGTTCGAGAAACGTGCTCCCGGACTGTATCACAACACGGCCGTGGTGATTGAAAAAGACGGCACCATTGCCGGCAAATACCGCAAGATGCACATTCCCGACGACCCCGCCTACTACGAGAAGTTCTATTTCACGCCTGGCGACCTGGGGTTCCATCCCATCGAGACAAGCGTCGGAAAATTGGGCGTGCTGGTTTGCTGGGACCAATGGTATCCCGAGGCTGCCCGACTGATGGCGCTGCAGGGAGCCGAGATGCTCATCTATCCCACGGCCATCGGCTATGCCGAAGAAGACACACCCGAAGAACAGCAGCGGCAGCGTGAGGCCTGGACCACGGTGATGCGCGGTCATGCCGTTGCCAACGGTCTGCCCGTGATTGCCGTGAACCGCGTGGGATTCGAGCCCGACCCCAGCAACCAGACACCGGGCATACAGTTCTGGGGCTCTTCATTTATTGCCGGACCGCAAGGAGAACTATTCTACCGCGCTTCCGAGAATGAAGAAGAATCGCTGGTGGTGGAAATCGACCTGGAACGCTCGGAGAACGTGCGCCGATGGTGGCCGTTCCTGCGCGACCGCCGCATCGACGACTATACAGAAATAACAAAGCGCTTCATCGACTGATGAAGCGCTTCGCTTTTATTGGTCGGCTTGTTTCTTGCCAAATTCAGGGTCAATCTTTACCAACCGCGATACGATGAAGGTGACGATACAGAACACCATCACAATGATAAAGAACATGCGATAGCCCACAGCCTCCTGCAATGCTCCGGCAAAGAGTCCGGGAATCATCATTGAGAGGGCCATCAGGGCCGTGCACAGCGCATAGTGGGAAGTCTTGTATTCGCCCTGACTATAATAAATAAGGTATAGCATATAGGCGGTGAAGCCGAAGCCATAGCCGAACTGTTC
>JAFWQT010000158.1 GCA_017508965.1 Prevotella sp.
GCAGGAAGGTTTCTCGCTGCCCAGCACTGCACTCTACAGCGATGCCAATGCCATTAAGAACTGCGTAGTGAACTTCTCGGGCTATTGCTCGGGCGTGGTGGTCAGTCCCGACGGACTGGTTTTCACCAACCACCACTGCGGCTTCGAGTCCATCCGCAGCCATTCCACCGTGGAACACGACTATATGCTGAACGGCTTTATCGCCAAGAGCTACGAGGAAGAACTGCCCAACGAGAACATGTTCGTCTCGTTCATGCGTTCGCAGGAGGACATCACCGACCGCCTTCGGGCCGAAGCCAAGAAGCGGAACATAGCTGATGATGACTGGAGCGAACTCGTTGACTCGTTACAAAACTTCCTGAACGACTCGATAAAGAAGGTAGACCAGACGCTCCATGTGGAGATAGACCCGTTCTACGAAGGCAACAGCTATTTTGCCACCGTTTACCAACAGTTCAACGATCTGCGCCTGGTCTTTGCCATTCCCAAGTCGATGGGTAAGTTCGGCGGCGACACCGACAACTGGATGTGGCCCCGCCAGACCTGCGATTTCTCCGTGTTCCGCATCTATGCCGACCCCAAGACCAATGGTCCGGCCAGCTACTCGAAAGACAACGTGCCCTACCATCCCGCATCGTGGGCACCCGTCAGCACCGAAGGCTATAAAGACGGCGACTTCTCGATGACCGTGGGCTATCCCGGCAGCACCAGCCGCTACCTGTCATCCTATGGCATCAAGGAAATGCGCGATGCCGAAAACGCCACCCGTGTACAGGTGCGCGGACTGAAACAGGAGATCATGAAGCGCCACATGGATGCATCTGAGGCTGTTCGCATCAAGTACGATTCTAAATATGCCCAGAGTGCCAACTATTGGAAAAACTCGATGGGCATGAACAAATGCATCGATTCCATCGGCATCATCCAGCAGAAGCAGGCCTACGAAAACCGCATTCGCGCTTATCAGGACTCTACGGGATACCTGAAAGACCAGCTCGACTTCAGTCAGCTGAAAGAACTCTACGAGCAGCGTTTCGAGGCCACCCGTGCGCTCTGCTATTATGTGGAGACTTTCCGGCGCACCAACGAACTGGTCACGCGCGCCATGAAAGCCAACAACGGCGGCGTGGAACTGCAAGGTCCCGTTGACAAGCCGCGCAAGCAGTACATCGTCTTTAAGGACAACAGCGACGAGTGGGACGAAGCGCTCGACAAGGAAGTGCTGGCCGCGCTGATGAAGAACTACCGTGAGAAGGTTCCCGAGAGATACTGGCCCGACTGCTTCAAGACCGTCGACCGCAAGTTCCGCGGCGACTTCACGAAATATGTGAACTGGCTCTACAAGAAGAGCATGCTTATGAAAAGCGGCAAGCGCATCTACGTGAGCAAGAAGAAATACCTGAAAGACCCGGGCATTCAGCTTGGCATCGACCTCGGTGCGTTGGGCATGGGAACTTTCTCCGATGAAATCGGAACCATCACCGACAGCATCAATGCCCAGGAGAAGATGCTCTGTGCCGCCAAACTCCGCATGGAAGAAGACATGCCCCACTACTCGGATGCCAACTTCACCATGCGCCTCTCCTACGGACAGGTGGGCGAATACCTGCTCGACGGAAAGCCGTCGGGCTATTACACCACGGCTGAAAGCATGGTGGAGAAGATGAAAAAGGGCGATTCCATCGAGGACTACAAGGCTGAGCCCATCATGCACGAACTGCTCTCGGCCAAGGACTTCACCCCTTATACCGACAAGACCACGGGAAAAATGCAGCTCTGCTTCCTTACCAATAACGACATTACGGGCGGAAACTCAGGTTCACCGATGTTCGACGGACAGGGACGCCTCATCGGACTGGCGTTCGACGGCAACTGGGATTCCCTCTCAAGCGACATATTCTTCGATACCAAACTGGCCCGTTGCATCGGCGTCGATATCCGCTATGTGCTCTTTATGATGGACCGTTGGGGACATGCCGACCGGCTTATTAACGAAATCTTCAAAAAATGAAAACTACCACTATCCTTACACTAACCCTGCTCCTTTCGCTGTGTTTCCAGACTGCAACGGCTCAGGGATACCGCACCCATATCAATCTGGCGGGAACTTGGCAGACAGAACTCGGCGACGTAACCCTGCCGGGAACCACCGACACTAACCGAAAAGGCAAGCCCATAGAAAAGAAAGACGAGACCACCCGACTGTCGCGACTTTTCAGTTATGTGGGCGAACTGGCCTATACGCGCGTGGTAGAAATCCCGGAGGAATGGCGGAAAAAGACCATCATGCTGCATCTGGAACGAACCAAGCCCACGAAGGTCTACGTCGACGGCAAACTCGCTGGCGAAAGTACGGACATCTCTACTACCCAGACTTTCAATCTGACGAAATTCCTCTCTACAGGCAAGCACAAGCTGACCATCCGCGTCGACAATTCCGATAAGACCGTTCCGCCACAGCTGCTCAGCAGCAGTCACGCCTATACCGAGGATACGCAGACCAACTGGAACGGAATTATCGGCAACATACGGCTGGAAGCTGTCAGCGAAACCCACATCAGCAAAATCTCGGTCAAGACGAATGCTGCCGCCAAGTCGTTCGTGGCCACTATCGATATTGACGGAAAACTGAAGAATAATACCGCACTGAAGGCCATCCTGGCTCCGCTGGGCAACGACTACGGTTCGGTCATTGCCAATAGCACTATAAATAAAGACAAGAACAACCACCGCCGGGTGGCACTTCAGTTCCAGAGCGACAGTCTCCAACTGTGGGATGAATTCCACCCAACCGTCTATCGCCTGCTGGTAGAACTGGAAGGTCACGACCTTCAGGAACTCGACTTCGGACTCGTCGACTTCAAGGCAGAAGGCACCCAGTTCACTGTGAACGGGCGCAAGACCTTCCTGCGCGGAAAGCACGACGCCTGTGTTTTCCCCTATACGGGGCATGTTCCCATGGACGTGAATTCATGGCGCCGCTACCTCCAGATATGCAAAGGCTATGGCATCAACCATATCCGTTTCCATTCGTGGTGCCCGCCCGAGGCAGCCTTCACGGCAGCCGACATCGAGGGCATCTATATGCAGCCCGAACTTCCTTTCTGGGGCGATTTCAAGAAAGACGACAGTAACCTGATGGCATTCCTCTATAAAGAAGGAACCAACATCATTACACAATACGGGCATCATCCTTCGTTCGTGATGTTTGCCTTGGGCAACGAACTGTGGGGCGACATTCCCAGTATGAAGAAGTTTACTGACAGTTTCCGCCACATAGATCCGTCTAAGCTCTACACCTTCGGTTCCAACTATTATCTGGGCTATCAGGGATGGAAAGAGGGCATGGACTACTTCACCACCTGCCGCAACGGCGGCGAGGAATGGGGAAAATTCAACACCCACACCCGCGGTTCCTTCTCTTTTGCCGATACCTTCGACGGTGGCATGATTAATCATTCCTACCCCAATTCATCGATGAATTTCGACGAAGCCGTCGGTAAATGCTCCGTGCCCATCATCAGTCACGAGACAGGACAGTTCCAGACCTATCCCGACTATAACGAGATAAAGAAATACACGGGGGCGCTCTATCCCTACAATATGGAGGTCTTCCGCAGTCGTCTTGAAAAGGCCGGCATGGCCGATCAGGCAGAAGCCTTCCATCGCGCCTCTGGTCATTGGAGCGTCCAGCTCTACAAAGCCGACATCGAAATGGACCTGCGCACCCGTGGAATGGCCGGTTTCCAACTGCTCGACATCCAGGACTATCCCGGCCAGGGTTCCGCCTATGTAGGCATTCTCGATGCCTTTATGGAGTCGAAGGGCATCACCACTCCCCAGGAATGGCGTCAGTGGTGCAACGACGTTGTGCCTTTGGCTATACTTCCTAAGTTCTGCTACACCAACAACGAACACCTAAAAGGCAAAATCCAGATAGCCAACTACGGAAAAGAAAGTCTTGAAGGTAAAACCCTGTGTTGGTATCTCGTATTGCCCGACAAGGAGAAGAAAAAGCATACCATATGCGGCACAGGCATCATCACTGGAAACAAGCTGACCTTGCCAGCCGGAAGCGGACTGCTTGAAGCAGGCTCCTTTGATATCAGCCTCTCTGAATTCCCGTTGCTGAAAGACGCGGAAAAACTCACGCTTTTCACTTTCATTGAAGGCACCGACTACCAGAACACATGGCCCATCTGGGTGTATCCGTCAGAAGCAAAGAAGAAACCGGCTTCAGACATCATCATCGCCCATCGCTACGATGCCGAGACAGCAAGGAAACTCTCCGGAGGAGCCACCGTTCTGCTGATGCCCGACAGTACCCAGGCGAAAGGTCTCACCGTGGGAGGTCTGTTCCAGACCGACTATTGGAACTACCGGATGTTCAAAACCATCTCGGAAAACAACAAGAAGCCCGTGTCGCCAGGCACATTGGGCATACTCACCAACCCCGAGCATCCCATTTTCAACCAGTTCCCAACCGAAGAGCACACCTCGTGGCAGTGGTTCCCCATCGTAAAGAACGCCCGCCCGTTCATGCTCGACAACACCGGGAAAGACTATCGCCCCATCGTGCAAGTGATTGACAACATCGAAAGAAACCATAAACTCGGCCTCATCTTCGAGTTCGCCGTGAACAAGGGCAAGCTGCTCGTCTGCATGTCACCGCTCGACCAGCTTCAGCAGTATCCCGAGGCCCGCCAGCTCTATCAAAGCATCCTGCAGTACATGCAGTCGCCCGCCTTCGCTCCAAAGATGCACATCACTTACGAGGATTTCCAGAAACTGCTCACCACCCCCGTCGAGGAAGGCAAGATGAAACAGCTCTTCAATATCTCGCAATATTAACAGAACAAGCAAAACATACAACTATGTTGAGAAAAATCCTTTTTGTGACCTTGATGGCAGCATTGGCGCTGTTTGCGCAGGCACAGGTCAGCGCGCCTTCAGCGGAAGAAACGCCGCAGTTGGAATTTGCCCTGCAACTGCGGGTGACGCTCGATGCCGCTTATACCGTGGGTGAAACGCAGCACGGACGGCGTACCGTTATCCCCATCACAGGCGGCACCTTTGAAGGACCACTGCTGAAAGGCACCATCATCAACGGCGGAGCCGACTATCAGATGGCCAATGCCGAAGGGCGCACCGAAATTGAAGCCATCTACAGCATCAAGACCGACGACGGCGTATATATCCACGTGCGCAACCGCGGCATTATCTGCAGCGGGAAGGATGCCGAGGGCCGGCCTACGTTCTACTTCAAGGCAGCACCGCAGTTTGAGGCCCCTATCGACAGCCGCTATGCCTGGCTCAACAACGCCATCTTCGTTTGCCAGCCCACATTCAATACTGATTTCAAGGGGATTGTGCTGAACGTCTGGAAGGTGAAATAAGCACACCTATTATAATTAATATATATCCCGCCAGGCACAGCAGCGGAGCGATGACTATCCGCTGCGGTGAGAAGATGTCGGGATTAAAGGCTTGTTCCGTGCTTCCCTGTCCGGACATCAGGAAGAAACCGGCAACGATGAGCATGCACGCCATCATGATGATGCAAAGTCCGCGCTTGCTGAAAATGTTATTCCGCGGCTTCTTGCTGGTAATGTTTGATGTAGTGTTCATACTGACTGATGTATTTCTGATAAATAACTTTTCGGTTGCACTGCTCAGCCAATGCGAGCGACTGATGCATGGCCTGCAGCCATTGGTAACGTGAATAGAAAGAACCGGAGCGGCGCGTTGGCTTGATGGTTTCAATCCACGACAGCCACTCGGCCGAACGCCTGAGCAGACTGCCTACAATTTCATCACCATGCGCTGATTTCCCTGACAGGTAATAGCAACGCGCCATGGAAAGGGCCGCTTCGGTATAGGAAACGTTCTCCTGCGGCATTTCCTGCTGCCACTTACGGCACACGGCCAATGCCCTGCGGAGGTCATCCTGCGCAAGCAGCGAGTCAATCAGAATGCCCATGATGTACTGATGCGTGTTGGCCAGGTGGCGCGTATCTTCGTCCATATAAATCCCCCTGGTGTTGAGTCCTCCATAACGGAAACGGTGCATAATGTTATCGTAGAGCCGTTCCACATCAACCCGCCGTTTTACAGCTTTCGGAGTAATGCGATAGACAAGACCTTCCAGCACCAGATGGTCGTGCAGGAACGAAAGGTTTTCGGAACCCAGGCTGATAGACGTATATATAGGACGGCTCCAGTCGGCCTTCGACAGCATTTCCAGCACTATCAGTTCATTCTTGGTCAAGGCCTCCTTCCCCTTCAGCGAGATAACCATCGGTTCAGACGACGAACCCGAACCAGAACCTATGGTGACACTGTCGGTCGGTATGCACTGCATGTCCGTCTGGTCGTTCAGCACCCATCGGCTCAGGATGTTTTTCAGTTCGAACGGATGCTGTCCGAACAGTTCGCGGGCCTCGTCGGGATTCTGTTCGGCAAACTCCCTTACTTCGCTTTTCAGCTCAGGACAAACATGTATGTATTCTCGCTTGCCTTCCAGATAGTCGGCATGCTGCCAACTGATGGGCAACGCCGGAGAATTGTAGGCGGGCCGCTTCATCTGGTCGATATACCAGTCGGTCTGCAAGTATTCCAAATTACAGACGCGCGTGTCGGTGCGCACGCCCTCTACCTCATGATTATACCATAGGGGGAAGGTGTCGTTATCGCCGTTGGTCAGGATAATGGGATGCCCTTTCCGGTCCATGCTCTCCAGATAGTTGGCCCCGAAATCACGACAGGTGAATCGGCCGGAACGGTCGTGGTCGTCCCACGTCTGACTGACCATCTGCAAAGGAACCAGCATACAACAGGCTGCCCCCGCCAAAACGGCGATGAAATGGGCCTTTTTCAACCATTTCTGAAAGAAATCTACGACGAAGCCAACGCCCAGTCCAATCCAGATGGCAAAGGCATAGAAAGAACCGGCATAGGCATAGTCGCGCTCGCGCGGCTGGAGCGGAGTCTGATTGAGATACACCACAATGGCCAGTCCAGTCATCACAAACAGCAGCATGACTATCCACAGCTGGCGGCGTCCCTCGCGTCCGTTACGCCATTGCCATGCGATACCCGCCAAACCAAGCAGCAGGGGCAAGGCATAGAACACGTTGCGCCCTTTGTTCTGCGCCAGGTCAGTCGGCAGTTTCGCGGTGTCGCAACCCAACAGCCAGTCGTCAACCCAACGGAATCCCGTTATCCAGTTGCCGTGTTCCACCTCGCCGTTACCCTGAATGTTGTTCTGCCGACCCACGAAATTCCACAGGAAATAGCGCCAGTACATGAAATTCACCTGATAGGTGATGAAGAAGCGCAGGTTTTCGAGTGCCGAAGGCCGCCCGCCCTCTTTTCCGCTCACTCCCATCCAATCTTCGTAGGCCTTGGCATGCCGCTGACTGTGCATGCGCGGAAACCACATATTGTCCTTGTACAGATATTTAATGTCGTGGCGGATAATGTCGTAGTGAGGCTTCCGGGAGTCGGCCGACGGCCGGTAGACCGGTTTTCCCTGCTCATGCCTTGCCACCATATAGTTGCCCTTTGGCTCGTAATCCAGTTCACTGCAATAGGCCGGTCCATAGAAAAGCGGGGTGTCGCCATACTGTTCGCGGTTCAGATAGCTGCCCAGCGCAAAAATGTTGCCAGGCGCATTCTCGCTCATCGGCGTCTGGGCATTGGCTCTGACGAAAATCACCCCGTAGCTGCTGTAGCCTGCCAGCATCAGCAGCAGACAGGCCACCGACAGTTTCAGCATCCGCCGCTCCACCTTATTATATATAATAATGAGTATCGCTGTCAGCAAAATGATATAGACGACGAGCCCCGTGTTGTACGGGCAACCCAGCAAATTGGTAAACAACAGTTCAGACCATCCGCCCAGCTTCACCACACCCGGTATGATGCCATAGAGGATAATTCCGACAAGCAGACCGCCGCCGACCAGCGTCAGGAGCAGTCCTTTGGCCGTAACCTGCTTTGCCTGACGATAATACACCACAAACGCCATGGCCGGCAGACAGAGCAGGCAGAGCAGATGGACACCCACGGAAAGTCCTGTGATATAGGCTATCAGCACAAGCCAGCGGTCGGCATCGGGACGAGCGGACTGACTCTCCCATTTCAATATCAGCCAGAACATCAGCGCCGTAAGGAAACTGGAAAAGGCATAGACTTCGGCCTCAACGGCAGAAAACCAGAAGGTGTCGCTGAAAGTGTAGACCAAGGCGCCCACCATGCCGCAGGCCTCAACGCTGATTACCTTTGCCGCGGTCAGCGCCGCCTCGGCGGGGCAAAGCAGTTTGCGGGCCAAATGCGTAATCGTAAGGAACAGGAAGAAGATGCAGCCGGCACTAAGCAGCGCCGACAGGAGGTTAACCGCAAGCGCCACCTGCGACGTATTACGGGCAAACTGACTGAAAAGGTTGGCCACCAGCATAAAGATTGGTGCGCCCGGCGGATGCCCAATCTCCAGTTTGTAGCCACAGGCAATGAACTCCGGACAGTCCCAAAGACTGGCCGTAGGCTCCACCGTCAGACCATACACCACCGCTGCAATGGCAAAGAGTAGCCACGCCATGCCGGTGTTGAGTTTCGAAAACGTTTCTTGTTTAACCATGCTCTTGATGTTTTTCGGGCAAAGATAGCAACAATCATAAATCAGGCCGAAAAAACTTCCTGACATTTGTCTGACATTTTGCTGACGGTAAATATTAGAAGATGTATTATGTTGATAATCAATAAAATAGAAATAAAAACGATACTCCCCTCCCCTGAAGGGGAGGGGTTAGGGGTGGGGATTGTAATTTCATACATCAACCACTGTTACTGATCAAGTTTATTCTTTTGGTCGCTACGCTCGAAATTAAATTTAAAATTATATTTAGAATTGCAATGGAAGAATTTTAAACTTAATTTTAAATACAATTTCGAGGGCAAAGCCCGACCATAAATACTGACCCCACCCCTGCCCCTCCCCTACATGGGAGGGGAGTTTGTACGGATTTTTACAGAAATATAAGGGGGGATTAAAATGAAAAAATAGGGATTTTGTGAGCAAATAATAGGCTTTTCACGCTGAAATAATAATGATTTGCCAGGCAAATAATAGGGAATTGAGGAGTGATTAGGGCCTAATTACAAAGCAAAACCCTATCTTTTGCAGATGAAAAGATAGGGTTTTGCTGAGCGGAAAAATAGTAAGTTTATGACTTTTATAGGACTTCACCTAATTGCTCCCTCCCTCTAGGGAGGGCTGGGGTGGGTCCTTAGGTCTTCTTTGAAGCATACAACGGAGTTACGGATGCCGGGAATCGCCCGCCATCCGCGAATCATCCGCCAATCGTCTGTTGTCGGATTTTTTCGTAATCTTGTTGTATTTCTTCATTATTTTTCTATTGTTTTTGCCTGCAAAGATAGTGCATGAGCGTCCAGTGAGTTTGGACGCAAACTTATTTCTTCATCACCTTTTTGCCTTTTGACACGGTGACGCCCTTGAAACCCTGAGGAGCGGGCTGGCCGTTCAGGAGGAACCATTGGCGGGATGCTTCACCATTGGCTATTTCCGTCTGGCGGATTCCCGTGGGTGTCTGGCGCAACAGGTATATCTTGGAAATCTTTACGGTTCCGGCAGCGGCAGCCTGAAGAGCCACCTGACTGACTTTGCTCACATCGTGACCGGCAAAAAGGCATTCGGCCTTTTCTGCTCCGGCATTAACCCAAACCTTGATTTCTTCATTGCCCTGAATGAAAATCTGGGTGGCGAAGGGGGTAGGCTCGGCAAACTCGAAGACAATCTTGGCATATTCCGACCAGTCGTCTTCGCCCAGCCAGCAGGCTACGCCACCCCATTGCACTCCATTATAAACCAGTATGCCGCCATCTGACGTAACGGTTTCAGCTTCTTTCCAGCAATAAGTGAAGCGATTTATAATGTCGACAGGCTCTGAATAATCCACTTCGGGCACTTCGTCCTCGTCGATATCGGCTTCGATGCCCATCGTGGCGAGCATGGTCTTGGCATAGCGGCGGCCCAGTTTGCGGTAGCCCTGAGAATCGAAATGCAGGTTATCGCTCTGCAAGGTGCAACCAACGGAAGACACCACATGGGCCGTGGGAATGGTCTTGGGCAGCCGGTCGATGATGTTGTTGGCACTGGCGCAAACGCCATTCTGGTCGGCTCCGCCCACTTCGCCGGCGATAAGAGGCACGTCTTCGGCCTTCAGATTGAGTTCCGTGAGCAGGTTCTCATACACCTTTTTCACCTTCTGAATCCACGCATCGTTGTAGGCATCGCTCTCACCCTGATGCAACAGGATGCCTTTGATGACGCCGCTCTTCTGTGCCTCCTTGGCACATTCTATCAGGCGTGCCAGCGGATTGCCGCCGTAGGCATTGACGGAATTGATTTGCCAACCCTCGGTCATGGATTTCACGTACGACTGCCATCCGTCGGGATCGTACAAATCAATCTTGATGCCGCCAATGGCTACCACTACCACACCCACGCGATGGCCTTCGTCGAGGTTGGCCACCATGGTACGTCCGAAGTAGTCGGCCGGACAGAGACGGGTGTCGCAACGGGCCAAGGGAGGTATGGCGCGGTACCATTGTCCCTGTTTGCGGGTTCCGCAGTCGAGCGTTGACATCATCTGGAAGCGCTCGTCGGGACTGAGGTCGCAGTCTTCGATAGTGCCCTGGCCTTCCATGTTGCTTTGGCCAATACACAGATAGATGTAGAAATTGGGGTCTGCCTCAGCCTTTGCATTCGTGCTGAACAGTGAAAGCGCAGTCGCCAAGACTGCGAAGATAACGTTTTTGGTCATAATGTTATAGTATTTAAGTTAAATATATAGATTATAGTAATAGTGTTGTGTGCCGGAATCAGCCCAACATCACGTCGAGCACCATCATCAGGACAAAACCAACGGCGAAACCCACGGTGCCCAGGTTGCTATGCTCGCCCTCGGCACTCTCGGGAATCAGCTCCTCGATGACCACGTAGATCATGGCGCCAGCGGCAAACGACAGCATATAGGGCAGCAGGGGGGTAAGAATGCCTGCAAGGAGAATGACCAACAGTCCGCCGATGGGTTCAACCACACCGCTGAGCGCACCGATGAGGAACGAGCGCAGGCGGGAATTTCCCTCTGCCCGCATCGGCATGGAAATGATGGCACCCTCGGGCACGTTCTGGATGGCGATACCCAGCGAGAGCACAAGTGCGGCGGCCGCCGTGATGCCTGTTCCCGACTGCAGGGCTCCGGCCAGCACCACGCCCACGGCCATCCCTTCGGGCAGGTTATGGATGGTGACGGCCAGCGTGAGCATTGCCGTACGCGACAGATGCGCCTTCGGACCCTCGGGCTTGCCGTTGCCAGGATGCAGGTGGGGCGTGATATAGTCGATGAAAAGCAGGAAAGCCATGCCCAGCAGGAAACCCGCCGTGGCCGGAATGACCGACATGCGCCCCATGTCTTCAGACAGTTCCATGCTCGGGATGAGCAGCGACCATACCGAGGCAGCCACCATCACGCCCGACGCAAAGCCGAGCAGCACTTTCTGCAGCCAGGCGGGCATCGTGTCGCGCATGAAGAACACGAAGCCAGCACCCAGTACCGTGCCGACCAGAGGAATGAGCAATCCGATGACTAATCCGTCCATGCCGGCAAAGTTAGGCATTTTTCCGGCAAGTTCCAAACAATCATCGCCAAAATCATTATTTATGGGGATTTCCGTTTTTCATAACCCTATTATTTGGATTTGTGCGCTCTAAATCGTACCTTTACGTCGTTCCTCCGTGAAGTTACTTCCATTCGGAAATAAAAAGAAAAGCAGCTTTCCTTTTGTATTTCGCTCATTTAATCGTACCTTTACGTCGTTCCTCCGTGAAGTTACTCCCGCTCGACAAACCAAAAAAAAGCAAGCTTTTGTTTTGTTTTGTCCTCACTAAGTCGTAACTTTGCAGAAAATCTACAAAACATGCACCAATGAAAAGAATTCTTTCTGCAATCCTTTTTGCTGCCACCGCGTTTTCGGCAGCAACTGCCCAGTCGGGCTATCCTTTCACTCCCGTTCCTTTCACCGCCGTCAGCGTGACCGATGGCACCTTCTGGGGACAGCGCCTGAAGGCCGCCCGCGAGGTGACCGTACCACTGGCTTTCTCGAAATGCGAGAGCGAAGGCCGCTACAAAAACTTCGTGCAGTGCCAGCATCCATCGCCCGACTATCCCCCCTCGGGATTCTCGTTCGACGATACCGACGTGTATAAGACCGTCGAGGGAGCCAGCTATATGCTGATGACCATGCAGAACAAGGCCGAGCGCGCACGGCTTGTAAACTATATGGACTCGGTGCTCGACATTGTGGGCAAGGCGCAGGAACCCGACGGCTATCTATACACGCCCCGCACCATGAATCCGTGGCATCCCCACAGCTGGGCCGGCGACAAGCGATGGCTGAGCGAAGAAGTGCTCTCGCACGAACTCTATAATCTGGGACACATGGTGGATGCCGCCTGTGCCCACTATCAGGCCACCCAGAGCCGGAAGTTCCTCGACATTGCCGTGCGCTATGCCGACTGCGTGTGCCGCGAGGTGGGCAGGAAGGAAGGGCAGGCCTGCGTGGTTCCCGGCCATCAGATTGCCGAGATGGCGCTGGCCCGTCTGTATGTGCTCATCAACTCTACCCCGGCGCTGAAGGATTTAAAGCCTAAGGCGCAGCAGTATCTCGACGAGGCTAAATTCTTCCTCGACGAGCGCGGAAAGACCACAATCCGGAACGTCTATTCGCAGAGCGACAAACCCGTGGCCGACCAAAAGGAAGCGTGGGGACATGCCGTACGCGCCGGATATATGTATGCCGGCATGGCCGACGTGGCAGCACTGACGGGCGACTCGGCCTATCTGCGTGCCATCGATGCCATCTGGAAGAACATCGTGGAACGGAAATACTATCTGACGGGCGGCGTGGGTGCACGGCATAATGGCGAGGCCTTCGGCGCCGACTACGAGCTGCCCAACCTGACGGCCTACAACGAAACATGTGCCGCCATTGCCCAGGTGTACCTGAACTACCGCATGTTCCTGCTCCACGGCGATGCCAAATACTTCGACTGTCTGGAGCGTACGCTCTACAACGGCGTCATCAGCGGAATGTCGATGGACGGCGGCCGCTTCTTCTATCCCAACCCGCTGGAGAGCGATGCGAAGTTTGCCTTCAATGCCGACAACAACACCACACGCCAGCCGTGGTTCGGATGTGCCTGCTGTCCCAGCAACCTCTGCCGTTTCATCCCATCGGTTCCCGGTTACATCTATGCCGTGAAAGACGACCGCCTCTACGTGAACCTCTATATGGGCAACAAGGCAACGGTGAATGTGAACGGAAAAGACGTCAGTTTGCAGCAGACCACCGACTATCCTTGGGATGGTGACATCCAGTTGAAGGTGACGGGCACCAAGACTTCGGCCTTCAAACTGATGCTTCGCATTCCCGGATGGGTGCGCGGTCAGGTGGTGCCCAGCGACCTCTACGAGTTTGCCGACGGCAAACAGCTGGGCTATTCCGTAAAAATAAACGGCAAACCGCTAACTGCCACCGACCAGAACGGCTACGTAGTCATCGACCGAAAATGGAAGAAGGGCGACGTGGTGAGCCTGCATTTCGACATGGAGCCACGATTGGTGAAGGCTAACCGGAAAGTGACCGACGACCGTGGGAAGGTGGCCGTAGAGCGCGGTCCGCTGGTATATTGCGCCGAAGACAAGGACAATGCCGGCATCAACCTGCGCCATCTGCTGCTCAGCAATGGTCAGCCGCTGCAGGTTTCCGACATAGAAATACAGAACACCGAATGCCAGATTGCATCGTCGCCAGCCCGCCAGTTCACCGTGAAGGCACTGACGGCAACGGCCCAGGAAGCCACTCTCGGCACCGACGGCGCCGTAGGTTCAAAGAAGGTACAGCTCCGTCTGATACCCTACTATGCCTGGAACCATCGCGGCACGGCATGCATGACCGTTTGGATGGCCAATAAACTCGGTGGATTGGGCGATTATTAATTGTTTTTTATATGGAAGGATACAGAACACGCGACTATGGTCAGCCCGTGAAACGCTACGTGCAGACCATGGAGTTGAAAGACAACCCCGAACTGATAAAGAAATACAAGGAAGCCCATAGCGAAGCGAAAGCCTGGCGCGAGATTCTCGACGGAATCCGCCAGGTGGGCATACTCGAGATGGAAATCTATATTGCCGGCCCGCGGCTGGTGATGATTTGCGACACGCCGCTCGACTTCAACTGGGACGAGGCCATGGCACGACTGGCCACGCTGCCCCGTCAGCAGGAGTGGGAGGAATATGTGGCCGCTTTCCAACAGTGTGACGCACAGGCCACCAGCGACCAGAAATGGCAGATGATGGAACGTATGTTCCGGCTTTACTGAGCCGGAACAACGACGTTCTCTTGTCCGTGTGACGACTCGGCGGCAGGTTTCTCTCCGCCATTCGAAGGTGCCGGAGCAGCGGGAGCAGGCTCTGTTGCAGGGGCAGCAGGTGCCGGTGACTCGGCAGAACTTTCGGTAGCAGCACTGGCTCCTTCCTCCGCAGCTTTCTCAGCCTGTGGCCTGTAGGTCTTCTTCTGCACCTTCAGTGAGTCTTTCTTCACGGGAACCGGGTCGAGCATCCTTCCGTCGTAACCCAACAAATTAAGGCTTTCGGTATTCAACTGGTAGTTGGCGGTCTTCAGCGGTTCGTCCGATTTCGTACGCATCTGCGTGACGGCCGTCATCAGAATGAACTTCTCGTCTTTCGAAAGCTTTGCGGTGATGATTCCCGACTGGTCGTCGTTATCGTCATAGTAGATGTGAATATTGGCGTTCAGCTTCTGCGGCTCCACCTCGTCGAGCATCTTGCTCACCGCATTGAACCGCATCAGATGGCCGCTCTTCAGATAGTAGAGCGAGTGGCGGTCGTCGTTGAACCGTGCAATAACCTGGGCGCCTTCGGGCATCACGGCCGTAAAACTGTCGAGCACTTCGGTGATGCCGAGTTTCTGATAATAGGCCATCCGCTTGGGCGATGTCACGTTGCTCCCCCACATCAGTCCGACAAAAAATGCCACAATGGCGGCGAGAGCCCAAATGAAATGAGTAAGGGCATGGGGGCCGAACTTCTGGAAGAATCGGTTTGTCTTGTCTGCCACGGGTTTCACTTTCTCGGTAAACGGTTTCAGCTTATCGGCAAGCGGTCTCAGTTTTTTAACGAAAGCGTCAAGTTGTTTCATGGGTCATTGTTTTTTTCTAATTTCCGATGCAAAGATAATAAATAAATCTTAAATCATATTTTATAGTGGCTTTTTTTATTTATCTTTGTGGTCAAAATCAATTATTTGCCAATTATGAACAAACTTTTTCTTATTTCCGTCATGGTTTTTGCTACACTTTCCGCTCATGCCCAGACGCGCTATCCCGCCGCGCCCAAGGACAACACGGTGGACGAATATTTTGGCGTGAAGGTGGCCGACCCCTTCCGTCCGTTGGAAAACGATACTGCTGAACTGACGGCCCAGTGGGTGGAAGCAGAGAACAAGGTGACCAACGCCTTCCTGCAGAAGATTCCTTTCCGCGCAAAACTGCTGAAGAGGCTGAAAGAAGTGGCCAACTACGAGAAGGTGGGCACGCCATTCAAGAAGCACGGACGGTGGTATATCTACAAGAATAACGGACTGCAGAACCAGAGTGTGCTATACACGATGGACCAGCTTGACGGCGAACAGCGCGTGTTCCTCGACCCGAACACCCTTTCTTCTGACGGTACGGTGGCACTGAAAGGCATCTATTTCTCGCACGACGGGCGATATATGGCCTACGCAATCTCCCGCTCGGGAAGCGACTGGCAGGAGTTTTACGTGCTCGATGTGGCAACAGGCAAACTCCTGGACGACCATATTGAATGGGCAAAGTTCTCGGGAGCCACCTGGCAGGGCGACGGATTCTTCTATAGCAGCTACGACGCGCCCGTGGCAGGAAAGGAGTTCTCGAATGTGAACGAGGTACAGAAAATCTACTACCACAAGATGGGAACACCGCAGAGCGAGGATGTGCTGTTCTATCAGAATCCCGCTTTCCCGAAACGTTTCTACAGCGTCAGCGTGAACAAGGAGGAAACGGTGATGTTCCTTTTCGAAAGCGGTGAACGTCAGGGCAACAACCTCTACGTGAGAGACCTGCGCCAGCCCAACTCGCAATTCATCCAGATGACTTCTTCGATGGACTATGAATACATGCCGGTAGAGGTTATCGGCGACCAGATTCTCATCATGACCAACGAGGGCGCGCCCAAGAACCGCCTGATGACTGCCAATGTGAAATCGCCGGGTATCAGGGACTGGAAAGAGCTGGTAAGTGAGGGCCAGGATGTGCTGACCGACGTTTCGGTCATCGCCGACAAGATGGTGCTCACCTACAGCAAGGATGCCTCCGACCATCCTTTCGTATACTCACTTGAAGGCAAGCGGCTCCACGAGGTGAAACTGCCTTCGGTGGGCAGTGTCGGTTTCGGCGGCGAGAAGGATGAACCTGAATGTTTTTACACCTTCACGTCGTTCACTGTTCCAGGAACCATCTACCGCTACGACTTGAACGAAAACAAGAGCACGCTCTACGCTGCCCCGAAGGTGAACTTCAACCTGAACGGCTACACCACCGAACAGGTGTTCTACCCGAGCAAGGACGGAACACTCATCCCAATGTTCCTTACCTATAAGAAAGGACTCAAGCGCAACGGCAAGAATCCCGTCTATCTATATGGCTACGGCGGTTTCAACATTTCACTGACGCCTGGTTTCTCCAGCACTCGCATTCCGTTTCTGGAGGCTGGCGGCATCTATGCCCAGACCAACCTGCGCGGCGGTTCGGAGTATGGCGAGGCTTGGCACTTAGCCGGAACAAAGATGCAGAAGCAGAATGTTTTCGACGATTTCATCGCTGCTGCCGAATGGCTCATCCGCGAGAAATATTCCTCAAGTGAGAAGATGGCCATCGTGGGCGGCAGCAACGGCGGACTGCTGGTGGGTGCCTGTATGACGCAGCGCCCCGACCTGTTCCGTGTCTGTATTCCCCAGGTGGGCGTCATGGACATGCTCCGTTACCATAAGTTTACCATCGGCTGGAACTGGGCACCCGACTACGGAACATCGGAGGATTCACCCGAAATGTTCGAATACCTGCGCGGCTATTCTCCGCTGCACAACCTGAAGCCAGGCACGAAATATCCGGCTACGCTGGTCACCACGGCCGACCACGACGACCGTGTGGTTCCCGCTCATTCCTTCAAGTTTGCCGCAACACTTCAGGAATGCCAGGCCGGCACCGACCCCGTGCTGATACGTATCGACTCTAAGGCAGGCCATGGCGGCGGCAAACCGCTGAGCAAGCAGCTCGAGGAGCAGGCCGACATCTATGGTTTCATCATGTATCACATGGGGATGAAACTGAAATGAGGGACTTCATACGCGAGCATCGGCATGAAGACGTGAGGCAACTGGCATTGCAGGCTGCCCGCTATCCTGATATCGACATGCAACAGGCTTTGCAGCAGATAGCAGGATGGCAGACGGCACGCACGAAACTGCCAGAGTGGGCAGCCACCGAAGGCATAGTCTATCCGCCTCGCCTTTCCATGGAACAATGCTCGAGTGAAGCCACGGCAAAGTATAAAGCTAAGGTGTTGGGTGATGGGTGTTGGATGTTGGTGGATAGTTCTCATACCAATAATAACAAACCACCAACACCCAACACCCACCACCCAACACCCTCAACTATCATTGACCTGACGGGAGGCTTCGGCGTTGACTTCTCATATATGGCGCGCGGTTTCCAGAAGGCGGTCTATGTGGAACGGCAGCCCCACCTGTGCGAGGCGGCCCGCCACAATTTCCAGCTGTTAGGATTAGAAAACGCGGAAGTGGTTTGCGGTGACGGCGTTGAATACCTAAAAAACCTGCCATCTCCTTTCAATGCGCAATCACCCCTGACAATCTACCTCGACCCTGCCCGTCGCGATGAGAACGGGAAAAAGACCTATGCCATCAGCGACTGCACGCCCGACGTGGTGGCCTTGAAAGACCTGCTTTTAGAAAAAGCCGGGCGGGTAATGATAAAACTTTCTCCCATGCTCGACTGGCACAAAGCCGTGGATGATTTGGGAGAAGTCGTTGAGGTGCATATCGTCAGCGTTGACAACGAATGCAAGGAACTGCTGCTGGTGCTGGCGAAGAACCCCGCAGCCCCTCTGCGCGTGGTTTGCGCGAACATCAGGCACGATGCCGAAACAGAGTTGTTCGAGTTTTTCCCATCAAACGACAACCTTTCCATTCCCCTTTTCCCCGCCCTGCGGGAGAGGGATTTCCTCTACGAGCCCAATGCCTCTATCATGAAAGCCGGATGCTTTGCCGAAGTGGCCCACCGCTTTGGGGTGCAGCCAACTGGCAGCAACAGTCATCTTTTCCTTTCGCCGCAGTTCATTCCTGACTTCCCGGGGCGCAAATTCCAGATTGAGCAGGTCACCTCGATGAACAAGAAAGAACTTAAACATGCCATCGGCGGACTCACCAAAGCCAACATCACCGTAAGGAACTTCCCACTTTCGGTAGCAGAGTTGCGCAAACGACTGAAACTTGCCGACGGCGGCGACACCTATATCTTTGCCACAACACTTGGCGAGAAAGACCATGTGCTGCTCATCACGAAACAAATATTCTAAAATTACACAAGTATATGACAAATACCGTTTTCCAGCTATTCAAGGAACTGAACCAAGTTCCCCGTCCTTCGTGGCACGAGGAACGAGTGGCCGACTGGCTCTGCCAGTTTGCCGAGAATCACCAACTGAATTACAAGCGCGATGCCCACAACTGTATGCTCATCAGCAAAGCCGGCACTACGGGACGCGAAAAGGCACCCTTCACCGTGCTTCATGCCCATATGGACATGGTCTGCGTGGCCGATGAAGGCAAGGAATTCAATCCCCTCACCGACCCTATCGAGGCTTACGTTGACAACGGATGGATGAAGGCCCGCGGCACATCGCTGGGAGCCGACAACGGCATGGGACTCTGCATGGCGCTTGCCGTGATGGCTAGCACGACGCTAGAGCATGGTCCGCTGGAGCTTTTCGTCACCACCAACGAGGAAGACGGCATGACGGGAGCAGCCAATGTGGCACCTGACTTCGTGACAGGCCGCCGGATGATTGACCTTGATTCGGAGGACTACGACACCATTACCACCGGTGCTGCAGGCGCTTATCTGCAGAACCACTCGCTGCCTTTGAAGCGCAACGCTGCTCCCAAAGACATATTATATAATAAGGTGAGCATCTACAGCGGCCCGGGCGGTCATTCTGGAGTCGACATCAACAAGGGACGCAACAGTGCCGTTAAGGACATCTGTCTGCTGCTTCGGCAGATGCTCGACGACGACCCCTCGATGGTAATTGCAGAAATCACCGCAGGCGAGGCCAATGCCTCCATCCCTTCGCGGGCTACGGCAATCGTGGGCATCCGTCGGTCCGGCGTAGAGAAAAAAGCGTATGCGCAGGAGCCAAAGTTCCAGCTGCTGGACGAAAAACCCGAGACCATTATCCAGACTCAGAGCGTGGAGGCATTGCTCCGCGCCGTTAATGCCATCCCATACGGCGTCATCAAGATGAGCGAGCGGATGGAGGGAACGGTAGAAACGTCTAACAATATCGGAGTCATCCGCACAGAGAGCGACCATTTCCATCTGACCACCCACACCCGTTCGTTCATCGACGAGACGATGATACAGACCGGTCAGGCCATTGCCCGTACCATCAGCGAACAGGGCGGCAGCAGCGAAATCGTGATGTCCACACCTGCCTGGCAGGAGCGCACCGACAGTCCGTTCATGCAACTGGTCGAGCAGACCTTCGTGGACGTCCTCGGATTCCGTCCGCGCAAGGTAGAGATGCACTTCGTCATGGAAATGGGCTACTTCGTGGAGCGTTTCCCCGGCATCCAGATCATCCCCATCGGTCCACGTATCCTAGAACCCCATTCCACCAACGAGCGCGTTGAGATTTCCACCATCGAGAACATCTGGAAGGTGCTGGTGGAACTGCTTCGCCGCATGGCTACAGAAGAGTGATGAAGAATCTGGGCTATCACTTGCTGGCCATCGCCATTATTGCCATCTGGGGCGTGACGTTCGTCAACACCAAGGTGCTGCTGCAACACGGGCTGCAGCCGATGGAGATATTCCTGCTACGCTTCATCGTGGCCTATCTCTGCATCTGGACCATCTCGCCCCGCCGGCTCTGGAGCGATTCCTGGCGCGACGAACTGCTGTTTCTTATCCTAGGACTGGTGGGCGGTTCGCTATACTTCGTTGCCGAGAATACCGCCATCGGACTGTCGTATGTCAACAATGTGGCATTCATCGTATGCACGGCTCCGCTCATCACCTCGCTTCTGGCTTCATCCCCCTTGCTGTCGCTCTTTGGCGTAAAGCCCATTCCCGTCCCCCTGATGGGATGGGTGGGCAGCCTGATTGCGCTTTTCGGTGTGGGAATGGTTATCTACAACGGCCATTTCGTGCTGAAACTGAATCCGTTGGGCGACCTCCTGGCGCTCACCGCAGCCTTCTGCTGGGGTATTTACAGTCTGGTAATAAAAAAGGTGTCGGTTCGCTATAGTGCCACGTTCATCACGCGCAAAGTGTTTTTCTATGGCATCCTGACCGTGCTGCCCATGTTCCTCTTCAATCCGTGGCAGTTTCCGCTGGAGCGCTTCCAGCAACCGGCAGTATGGATGAACCTGATATTCCTCTCGGTGGTGGCCTCGTTTCTTTGTTTCCTGTGGTGGAGCGTGGCCGTGAAGAAGATAGGCGCCTTGCGCACCAGCAACTACGTCTATCTGAATCCCATCACCACGGTGATAGCCTCGGCGCTTTTCCTCAACGAGCCGATGACGGCGATGGCCTATGCCGGCAGCATGCTGATTCTGCTGGGAGTCTATCTTGCCAACCGCAAAACTTTGGAATGAGGTTTTTCGTTATGACGGCATGACGGCATGTCGTTATAACGGGATGACGTTATTATTTAGAGGACCGCATGGACAGGGCACGGTCTTCGGCGGCTTCCATGATTTCGCGCTCGCCGGGACCCTTGTCGTTAATGCCGCAGAGGTGGAGCACGCCGTGGATGATGACGCGGTGCAGCTCTTCGTCGTAGTCCTTATGGAACAATTCGGCATTCGAGCGGATGGTGTCGAGCGAGATGACGATGTCGCCGTTCAGGGTGTCGCCTTCGTCGTAGTCGAAGGTGATGATGTCGGTGTAATAGTCGTGGCCCAGATATTCACGGTTCACCTCGAGAATCTTTTCGTCATCACAAAACAGGTAGCCAATTTCGCCTACCTTCTTGCCATACGAGGCGGCTACGGCCTTGATCCAAGCCGTGGTTTCCCTTTTCTTGATATTGGGGAACCGCACGTTTTCTGCCTGATAGGTAATCATTGTTCGGGTGTTGGGTGACAGGTGACAGGTGTTGGAAGGAATGCGCTGATGTCTTTGCCGAAGTGCTTCAGTTCGCGCACCATCGACGAACTGACGTGGGCAAGTTCGGGCGAAGCGAAGAGGCAAACTGTCTCTACACCGCTCAGCCGGCGGTTGATTTCGGCCATTTCCTGCTCGTATTCAAAGTCTTTCAGCGAGCGCACCCCCTTGATGATGAACTTTGCGCCGACGCGCTGGCAGAAGTCGATGGTGAGGTCGTTATAGGCCACCACCTCCACCCGCGGCTCATCGGCATAGTAACTGCTGATTCTGCGGCACCGTTCTTCGGTGGGCTCCATATACTGCTTGTGCTCATTGTAGCCCACACCGATAACGATGCGGTCGAAGAGCGGCAGGGCGCGCCTGAGAATGTCGTCGTGCCCTGTCGTGAAGGGGTCGAAACTTCCTGTGAATGCTGCTATGCGCATCTTGTCTGCCGGTTTGAGGGATGTGGTTATTTTACCAGCGAGCCCACCTGGTCGCTGTTTATCTTACCCTTGATGAGCGAAATGACATTGTGCCCCTCGGCCTTGGCCAGTATCACTACTTCCGTGAGGTAGTTCTCCTCGCCCTTGGCATAGACCTTGGCCTTGACGTCTTCTTTCGAGGCATCCATCTTTCCGTAGCCTTGTTTCTCGAGCACCTCCAGTTTCTTGCCTATTTCATCGGCCAGTTCGTCGGTATTGATAATACCCATGGTGATGCTGTCGACGCTCTTCAGCGCTTCTTTCTCAGCTTCGGTCTTGGCAGCTGCCGAAGCCAGGTTTATCATCATTTTGTTCAGCTCGACAAAACCTACGCCGGGATTGTCCTTATAGCTGTTGATAATCTCCTGAGCGGTTTGTGCGAACCCGCCGATGCTCATAAGCATCAAGGCGAGTGTGATTAGCATTTTCTTCATTTTCTTCTTTTGAGGTTTGGTGTTAATATTCTTTCGTGATGGCGTTATGACGGGATGACGTTATAACGCTCTCTTTTTACTCAAACAGCGAGGGCTCCATGATATTGCCCTTGTAGGGATTGCGGCCGAAATGCTTGTAGGCCAGTTCGGTGGCCATGCGACCTCGGGGCGTGCGCTTGATGAATCCTTCCATGATGAGGAACGGCTCATATACATCTTCTATAGTGCCGGCATCCTCGCCGATGGCAGTGCCGATAGTGGTCAGTCCGACGGGACCGCCTTTGAACTTGTCGATGATGGTCAGCAGTATCTTGTTGTCTATCTCGTCGAGTCCATACTGGTCGATGTTCAGCGCCTCAAGGGCCACGTGGGCAATCTTCAGGTCGATGCTGCCGTTACCCTTCACCTGGGCAAAGTCGCGCACACGGCGCAGCAGCGCGTTGGCAATACGGGGCGTTCCGCGCGAACGGCTGGCAATCTCCACGGCGGCATCGTCGTTGATGGGAACGCGCAGGATGCTTGCCGAGCGCATGATAATCTTCTTCAGCGTGTCGGGCTCGTAGTATTCCAGGTGCATATTGATGCCGAAACGGGCACGGAGGGGAGCCGTCAGCATGCCGCTGCGCGTGGTGGCTCCTACGAGCGTGAAGGGGTTCAGGTCAATCTGGATGCTTCGTGCCGATGGACCTTTGTCGATCATGATGTCGATGCGATAGTCTTCCATGGCGGAATAAAGATATTCCTCCACTACGGGCGACAGCCGGTGAATCTCGTCGATGAAGAGCACGTCGTTGGGCTCCAGCGAGGTCAGGATGCCTGCCAGGTCGCCAGGCTTGTCGAGCACCGGACCGCTGGTAATCTTGAATCCCACCCCCAGTTCGTTGGCAATGATGTTCGACAGCGTTGTCTTACCCAGTCCCGGAGGACCGTGCAGGAGCGTATGGTCGAGCGGTTCGCCGCGATATTTGGCAGCTTCCACAAACACCTCGAGATTCTCCACTACCTTCTTCTGTCCGCTAAAGTCAGAGAAGCGCAGAGGTCGCAGGGCGTTTTCGAAATCCTTTTCTGCCGAAAGCTGCTGTTGCCTGATGTCAAAATCTTCTTGCATTTCGTTGCAAAGGTACGATTAAGTGAGGACAAATCCAAATAAAACTTGTTTTAATTTGATTTGTCGAACGCAAGTACCTTCTACAGAGGTACGATTAAGTGAGCACAAAACCAAAAAAGAGCTTGCTTTTTTTGATGGCATTGGACAAAAAAAAGGGCGCCTTCCCCGTTTTGTCCATTATCGGGCAGCCTGTCTATACAAACATGAAAGAAAAAGAACAAGAAAGTTGCGACCGGCTCTTTTATGCACTATCTTTGCAATGTCAAAAGGACAAAACGTTCCCACAGACAAACATTAAAATTATAAACTTAAAATAAAGAAAATTATGAAAGCAAAATCCTTTTTAAAAAACGCGAAAATGTTAGCGATGGCACTTGTTTGCCTCATGGTTTCTAATTCATGTCTTGCTGATGACAAGCCCATTCCAGTAGAGAAGCTGCCTGCAGCCGCCAAGACATTCGTACAGAACAATTTCCAAGGTAAGACAATCCTGTTTGCCGCAAAGGACTGGAACACCTACGAGTGCCACCTGAACGACGGGACACAGATTGATTTCCGCAAAGACGGAACCTGGGACAAAGTAGACTGCAACTTGGCAGCCGTACCCGCAGCCATCATTCCCGAAACCATCCAGAACTATGTGAAGGCCAACTTCCCCGACACCTTCATCACAAAAATCGACAAGGAGCGTCACGGATATGATGTAGAGTTGTCGAACAATCTAGAACTGAAGTTCAACCAGCAGGGTGTTCTCATCGGGATGGACGACTAAACAACAAGAAACAGTTATTGATTGTTGATTATAGATTACTTTTGGATCTCGCTGCAGGATTGTTCTTGCGGCGAGATTTTTTATGTACAGTCCGGCATAAAAGTCGGCTTGCGTCCAAACTCACTGGACGCTCACGCACTATCTTTGCATGCAAAAACAAAAGGAAAATCATGAAGAAATACAACGAGATTACGAAAAAATCCGACAACAGAAGCTTGGTGGGTAATTCACGGATGGCAGGCGATTCTCGGCATCCGTAACTCCGTTGTATGCTTCAAAGAAGACCTACGGACCCACCCCAGCCCTCCCTAGAGGGAGGGAGCAATTAGTTTAAGTCCTATAAAAGTCATAAACTTACTATTTTTCCGCTCAGCAAAACCCTATCTTTTCATCTGCAAAAGATAGGGTTTTGCTTTGTAATTAGGCCCTAATCACTCTTCAATTCCCTATTATTTGCCTGGCAAATCATTATTATTTCAGCGTGAAAAGCCTATCATTTGCTCATAAAATCCCTATTATTGCTTTTCCATCCTCTCCTTTTTTAATCCCACTGTCTGCAATAACTTCATCAAATTTCAGGACAATTTTCAATAGAATAGATTAATTTTCATTGTCTCCTGATATTTTGTAACCAGACAGAAATAAGTGCCGATTTCTTTCGTATATGATGATTTTTGTGTATATTTGCGGCGATGAACGAAAATATTATCATATTCCACGGAAGTAATGTGCTGGTGGAAAAACCGCAAATCATCGTATCAGGGTTTTATAAAGACTTTGGTTACGGGTTCTATTGCACCAGCATAGAGAAACAAGCCCGCAAATGGGCACTTACGAAAAAAGGTGAGAGCATCGTTTCGGTCTTTTCCTATCAAGAGGATAATGCACTAAGAATAAAATCGTTCCCAAAGATGACCGACGAGTGGCTTGACTTTGTCGTGGATTGCAGGCGCGGAATCAAGCATGAGTATGATATCGTTGAGGGACCAATGGCTGATGACCAGATATGGGATTACGTTGAAGATTTCATGGAGGGAGCCATCACAAGAGAGGCCTTTTGGGTGCTGGCTAAATTCAAGTATCCAACCCACCAGATTGTATTTTGTACGCAAGAATCCCTCAGAACCCTAAAATTTGAAAGGAGCATACAGTTATGACAAATGTGTTTTTTCCCAATGAACAGGTGAAAACCGACGACCTCTACTTCGTCTGTTATATGGTGGAGCGGATTGCACGTCAATTAAAACAGCCCAACAAGTATGTCGTCAACATGTTAGGACACGACGAACTGGCCAAGAAAATGTCGCTTGCAGACGTATTCCACTCGATGAATCCTGTGCAGGTAGAAGCTGAATGGATAGAAGAATACCATCTGCAGCCAGGTAACTATGATGTCACTAAGGTAGACGAAGAACTGTGTCCAAGAATTCCCACAGCCACACAAATGGGGAAAGTATACAAACGACTCATCCTAAGCACTCTGGAATCAGGAGAAGATTATGCCTATGCCATGATCAGGGTCTACAATAATCCCATATGCGAGGTTATCGACAACTACAACTGCAGTGCTTACTACGAACCTTCACCCTATATTACGCGCAGCTATTATGCAGGTGGCTTCTGATATTTTGAAACCATTGAAGAAAAGAAAATAATTACGCCGGCAGATTCTCATCTGCCGGCGCTTGATTTAATAAGAAGATTAGAATATAGTGTAAAAAAGATGAAATATATTAGAGTTTAAACTTGTAGCCTACGGTTAATGTGCAGGTGTGGCTCTGGCAGCTCTTGTTTTCATACCAGTTGTCCTTGTTCACCTTGCTCAGACCGATATTGTAGCGGAGGTCAATGACGATGGGCACCTTAAACTCGTAAGAGATACCTACGGGGATGGCCACGTCGAACTTGTTGAACATATCCTTGCACTTCACTTCTGTGTCATGTTTATCGGTGACGTCTCCCTTTTTAATTTCCTCTGTCCGATTCATCTTGGCATCCATCAGGAAACCGAACTGCACACCAGATTTCAGGGCGAGACCCTTACAGAGGTATATGTTGGCCACAACGGGAACAGTCAGATAGCTTGTCTCGACCTTCAGGTCCTTATACTTTATATCGCCTTTTACGACTTCCTTCCAGGCCGTTCCTGCCTGCATAAAGTTTGCACCGGCTGCAATGCCCAACCATTTCGTCATCTGGTACTCGAGTTCCACACCAATCATGCCGCCACCATTGGCATCTCTTTCGAGGTTATCAAGACCTATTTCACTTGGTGCTTTGTCGGCATGGGTAATCATACCTGCAGATCCACCGACATGTGGCTGGATGGTCAGAGAACCCGGTTCTGCCTGAGCGTTAACACTAAGAGTTGCTACAATCATTGCTGCGATTAAAAATACTTTTTTCATTTTACTTTTGTTTTTTAATTGTTGTTATTTTTTTTGTTTATTACTTTTGTCATTTTTTGTTTTGACGATGCAAAGGTATGACGGATTTTGATAGCATGTAAGAAAAAAGAGAAATTTTCGCTGAAGTATAATGGACAACAAAACAGATTATGGACAAAACAAAGAAAAGACCGAAAAAACTGTCCAAAAAACGGGAATTCCATTGCTGAAATTCCCGTCGGAGTCCTTTTTCAAGGCATATATTGAAGTCGAGGAGTAACTTTACGCTGCAAAGAACGGCATTTTCCAAGAGATTTCAAAAGGAATCTTCCTAAAGTGGGGTTCTTATAACCCTATAGTTTGCGGGGAAATCCCTCCACGCGGCAATCATCACGAGATTTATTTGCGGTTTTGCCGTTTTCTTTGTAACTTCGCAGCGGAATCTTTGTGAAGTGACAAGTGATAAGTGAACAGGAAATACTGAAAAGGGCGCGATTGCTCATGGGCGATGAAGCCATGGAGCGGATTGCAGCAGCCAAAGTGATTCTCTTTGGCGTGGGGGGCGTTGGCTCCTGGTGCGCTGAGAGTCTGGTGCGTACGGGAATCCGTCAGCTCACCATTGTGGATAGTGACCGCGTGGCCGTATCGAATATCAACCGCCAGCTGATGGCTACCACGGAAACCGTGGGGCGCGTGAAGGTGGAGGCGCTGAAAGAACGGTTGCTTACCATCAATCCCCATGCCGAAATCACTGCCATTGAGAATATCTTCACGGAAGAAACGGCCAATGAGTTCCATCTTGACGACTACGATTATATCATCGACGCCATCGACTCGCTCAGCGACAAGATGCTGCTGATAGAAATGGCATGCCGGACGAAGGCCAAATTCTTCTCTTCGATGGGTGCCGCACTAAAGATGGACCCCACCAGAATTCAGGTGGCGGAGTTCTGGAAGGTGAAGGGCGACCCTTTGGCACGTGCCCTTCGCAACAAGTTCAAAAGGGCAAAGCGGTTCCCGGCAAAGAAGTTCCAGTGTGTCTTCTCCGATGAACTGCTGACGAACAAAGGCGTCGATGACGGTTCTGAATCCTTATTATTTAATAAGGTACAAGTAAACGGCTCCATTGCCCACATCACGGCCATCTTCGGTTTTACCCTGGCAGGACTGGTTATAAAGAGCACTCTGGACAAAGTCCCTTCAGCACGTAGTTGACACTTTCCAACCGGAAACCGTCGGGCAATTGCACGGCAGGCACCTGAATCTGTTTCAGGCAGAAGGTGCGGTGACAACGGGTACAATAGAAATGGGTGTGCTCTTCCTCATCATCATGGTCGTCTTCACAGTCGTGGTGGCTGACGTTGTATTTCAACGCCCCGCTGCCGTCATCCACGGCATGTATAAGTCCGTGAAGGAGGAAAAGGGTAAGTGTGCGGGATATGGTGCTTTTATCTACGGTTGGCAACAATTGTTCCAACCGTGGCAACGACAGCATCTCATCGCCACGGTGCAGCTGCTCAAGTATGAGCAGCCGCGTGGCGGTGGGCTTTATGTCATGATGCTCTAAATCGTGAAGAAAGGAATCTTTCATTCTCTACGCTGTCATTAGAATCCTACAAGGATGCGGAACACCTTTGCGGGAGCGGCAGCCCACTGCTTCATGGCATCGAAGGCGGTATCGGGCGTGGCTACGGCTGAGATCAGTTCTTCCTTTGGATAGTCGGGATGGTGCTGCATATAGTGAATGACAGCACGGAAATCGGCAGGCTTGGCATTGCGCGAACCGCGAATATCCAGTTCTTTCTGCACGAAGAGTTTGGTAATGAACTCCGTGCCGGCCTTGGCATAACCGATGAAAACCACACGGCCCGTGAAAGCTACTTCATTAATAGCCTGGTTCTGCGTGAAGGGAGAACCTACTGCTTCGATGACCACATCGGGTCCGAGTCCGCCGGTAATCTCTTCAAGTCGTGCATGCAAATCTTCCTTTGCGGTATTCACCACATAGGTGGCACCCATCCGCTTGGCCAGCGCCAGTTTATCGTCGTCCAAATCAGTGGCAATCACCGTGGCACCGCGCAGACTGGCACGGACAATCGCACCAATACCAATCATGCCGCAACCAATCACCATCACCACATCTATATCGGTTACTTCGGCACGGTTGACGGCATGGAAGCCCACGCTCATCGGCTCAATCAGGGCAATCTCCTTCTCGGTAAGTCCCTCGGCCGGGATAATCTTCTGCCAGGGCATGGCATAATATTCGCGCATGGCACCCCAACGCTGCACGCCGAGCGTCTCGTTGTGTTCACAGGCATTGGCCCTTTCGCGGCGACAAGAAGCGCATTTGCCGCAGTTGCTGTAAGGATCCACGGTGACCAGCATGCCGGGTTTCAGCACGTCGGGCACCTCATCGCCCACGGCTTCAATCACGGCCGACACCTCATGGCCAGGCACAACAGGCATCTTCACCATCGGGTTCTTGCCCAGGAAGGTGCTGAGGTCGGAACCGCAGAAACCCACGTAATTCATCTTCAGGAGCACTTCATTGCTCTTGATTTCCGGTTTTTCCAATTCTACAACGGCCATCTCTTCAAGGCCGGTAATCTGTACTGCTTTCATTTTTCTTTATTTATTCTGACATATTCTTTATATAAGGAAGCTTCTTCAGGTTATTAAAACCATAGAAGTGGCGCGCATTTTCGCCTAAGAACTTTCCTTTTTCCTCATCGGTCAGTTCCGCCGACTTCACTACAAAATCGTACGACATCCTGTAGGTGATGGCGGTAATGGTGCGCGGATAATCACTGCCCCACATCAGTTTGTCGATGCCGCAGATATCGATAGCCTCGCGGATGGCTCGGATGGCTCCCGGGAAAGGATAGAACTCCGAATTGAAGAGCCACGTGATGCCGCCGCTCTCGATATAGACATGCTCGTTGCGGGCCAGCCGGATCTGCTCCTGCCAGCGTTCGGTGGTAGGCATTCCGAAATGTCCGATGGCAATCTTCAGCCGCGGACATTCCTGAATTATTTCCTTCATCTCAGCCACGTTGGTATCGCCGTCGGCCAAATCCACACTGAAGATAATGCCGCAGTCTTCCATCAAGTGGAACATCTGCATCATTTCGGGCGAAGTCATCATGACGCGCTTATCGGAAAGTTGCAGACGATGGGCCGGAATCTTGATGGCACGGAAGCCGTTGCGGATGAGCGATTCCGCCTGACGGATAAAGCCTGGACGGAAATAATCGCACATGCCGCAGACCAGGAAGCGGTCGGGCCAACGCTGCTGCACCTCCATCAGATAGTCGTTCTGGATGCCGTCGATAAACTCTTGTGTGACAACGGCAGCCGACACCTGCGCATAGTCCATATTGGAAAGGAACACCTCGGCAGAGTTCCGACCGTCAATCATAAACGGCGGCAGCATCTGCACCTCCTGATCAAGGAAGAAGGAACGCGAACTGTTACCCTCAGATGTCTTAATCTTCAGGTCGTTCCATGTGGTATCCTGTTTCAGCCAGAGATGCGAATGCGCATCAATAATCGGGAAAAATTCTTCACTCTTCATTCTTCACTCTCCACTTTTTAAGTGTTTTTCCAGCGGACACGCATTTGGTCGCCAATGATTTCCTGAACTTTCTGTGCCAACTGGGCATCGAAAGGCTCGTTCACATAACCGATATTCTTCAGCACGTTCTTGGGATTGGCCGATGAGAACAGGGTGGTGGCAATGCGCGGATTGAGCGCAGTGCTGTACTGTATGGCCAGTTTGTCGATGGGATAACCCTGCTGGTCGCAGTATTCGGTGGCCTTGCGGCAGGCTTCCTTCAGCGGTTCGGGAGCCGGATGCCAGGCGGGTGCCCCGCGTTGCGAGAGCAGTCCCATGGAGAACGGCGATGCATTGATGACGCCGATATTGTTCTGCTCGAAGAAATCCAAATAGTCGAGCAGCATTTCGTCGTTCAGACAATAATGACAGAACGACAGTACACTCTCTACCGTTCCCGGCTCGGAGTGCTCAATCACCCATTTCAGATTCTCCGGCTGCAGGTCGGTGATGCCCACATGACCTACCACTCCCTTCTCGCGGAGCTTAACCAGGGCAGGCAAAGTCTCATCGACCACCTTCTGCAGTCCGCCGGGCAGGTCGCCCTGGAACTCCACATCGTGCACATTAATCAGGTCGATGTAGTCGATGTTAAGGCGCTCCATACTCTCATATACACTCGCCGTGACGCGTTCGGCCGAATAATCCCAGTAGTTCTTGCCATCCTTTCCATAGCGTCCCACCTTCGTGGAGAGATAGTATTTGTCACGCGGAATCTCCTTCAGCGCCTTGCCCAGCACGATTTCGGCCTTCAGATGACCATAGTAGGGCGACACATCGATGAAATTGATGCCATTATCTACTGCCGTATGCACAGCCTCGATGCCTTCGGCCTCGCGGATGTCGTGGAACACGCCACCCAGCGAAGAGGCTCCAAAGCCGAGGTTGCTGACGCGCATACCTGTTTTTCCTATTTCATTATATACCATATTTATAATGTTTTATTATTATATTAAAAGACGTAATATCAAGGGGTTTGTAACTACGGAGTGCTTGAGGACTGGAGACTTCGGAACATCTGCTGCGTCTCCTGAGCCGTCTGGCCGGTGAAATAGTAAAATTTCCGTTTTACCTGAGAAGCCTGCCGGGGACTATTGCTGTAAGCAGGATAGAGCCGTGCCGTCTGTATGCTGTTGATAAGCTGACGGTCGCCGAAGGCCATCTCATTGTTTTCGCCGATGGCGATGATACCTATGCGGTTGTCGATATTCACCCAATTGGAAAGGAACGTACGGAGCTGGCTGCCGTCCGAGACAAATTGTCCGCCCTCATAATAAAGCGTCCGCTCGGTCTTTGTGAACGGATCCACCGAAACCGCCACCGTTCCGCCCCGTTCCTCGAAAATGGTATCGTTGCCCTGCAACTGATATTCCACGACGACGGCATTATGGGCATCGGCGGTAAAAGTGAAATCCTGAGCTACTTTTCCTCCGGCAGCCATCAGCCGTCCACGCACCTGGAAGGTGCTGTCGGTAGTGGTAAAC